>NZ_LT629758.1:612857-919285 GCF_900104725.1 Actinoplanes derwentensis | reverse complement strand
GCCGGCCAGGGCCCTTATCTCAGTGCGTGAATCAGGGCGTGGTGGTCGTGGTGGGCGTGGTGTCGGGGTTGAACGAGGCCGTCGATCCGGTCACCGCGTCGCGCGTCGCCTCGAACTTGACCTCGAACTTGGTCGGGTACGTCTTGCCCTGGCAGGTCTCGGTGGCGCTCGACTTGAGCGTGACAGCCTTACGCAGGGTGACCACGATCGACAGGCCGTTCTTGACCACGACCGGGTTGCTGGCGCCCGGGGTGTAGGTCGCGACCTCGAAGGCACTGTTGCAGACGTCGTCCGCGGCGGTCGGCGCGACGGGTTTGATGTAGAGAACCTTGCCCTGGACGGTGTTGCTGCTCGGGTTCGTCAGGCTGATCTTGACGTCGCCGGCCTCCCCCGGCAGCAGGCGCAGGTTGCTGCCGTCGGTCGGGTAGGTGCCGTTCGGGGCCGGGCGGCCGAGCCATTCGCCGGAGACGGTCAGCGGTGCGAACGACTCCGCCGAGGTGGTGCCGGTCGGGCTCGCGACGGCGATCTGGTTGAAAGCCGCGAAGGCCACCCCGCCGACGACCAGGGCGGCGGTACCGACTCCGGCACCGATGACGGCAAGGCGCTTCTTGGAGCGTGACATGTTCGTTCTCCTGAATGTGGGTGTGCGCGTGGCGTCCCGGTGGATGCGGCGCGCGCGAAATCGGGTTATTCGTCCGGTGTGCTGGTCGGGGATGCGCTGACGGGCGCCTCGACCGGCTCGGCGGGTTCGGTGGTCTTCGGGACCTCGCCGGGTTTCCCGGGTTCGGCCGCCGAGGTCGTCTCCGACCCCGGCTCTGGCTCGACATCGGGAACCTTCGGCTCGGGGACGGCCCGCGACGGCGAGGCGGTGACCCGGGATGACGCTCCAGGGCCGGCCTCGTTCCGGACCGGCGCGGCGCTCGCCGCCGGGCTGACCTCCGTGGCGACACCGGTTCCGGCCTCCGTGACGACGCCGGTTTCGACACGGACCGTGACATTCGTCGTGGAGACCCACGACGGTGCCGTCATCTCCGCGAACGCGATGCCGCCGGCACTCGCCAGCCCGGCAGGGACGAAACCGCAGAGGCCGACGACCATGAAGGCCCGCAGCTTTCGGTTCCGGCGACGCGTGACAGCAGGCATACCTGTTCCTCGAAGACTGGCGGAATTGTTTCCCTCGAACCGGCGGGATCCGCTGGCCGGAAAGAACTTAACCCGGGACAGTCATTTCGCGCAGTCACACAGAAGCGGTAGTCCAAGCGGAGGTGCAAATCTTTAGATCGCCGGATTACATGCAGGCCGGAGCACCTGCGAGAAGGATTCTCGGCTCGCGAAACTGTTTTCTTTTCACCTTTTCAGGGCTTCCGGAATCGTCAGGAACCCTTTTCCAGGGCGGTCTCGATGCGCTGCCGGGCCGCGTCCCGCAGGGCGTTGACGTCCGGGTAGTCCGACGGGCTCAGCGGGGCGAGGACCTCGACCCGGGCCGTGACCTGCTCGCGGAGCACCAGGCCGTGCTTGGGCAGGGCACGCCCGGTGCCGTGGACGGCGATCGGGAAAACCGGGACGCCATGGCGTACGGCCAGGTCGAAGGCTCCGTTCTTGAACGCCTGCAAGGTACCGTCAGCGGAGCGGCTGCCCTCCGGGAACAACAGCACCGGCGAGCCCTGTTCGAGCAGTTCACCGCAGCGCGCCATCATCCGGCGCACCAATTCGCCGCGGCCGCGCACCAGCGGCACATAGCCGTTGAGCCGCATGTTCCAGCCGATCACCGGCACCTTGAAGATCTCCGACTTCGAGACCCATTTGTACGGCCGGAAAAGGTCGAACAGCACGAGAATGTCGATCAGCGAGGCGTGGTTGGCCACCAGGACCGCCGCACCCCGCCACGGCAGGAGTTGCCGTCCGGTGGTGCGCAGCCGCCAGAGCGGGTTCATCCGGACGTAGCAGACCGCCCACGCCGACGAGTAGAGGTGCAGAACCACCTTGCGCCGGTCGAAGGGCGCGGTGACCACCCAGATCAGCAGAGCACCGGCAAAGAAGAACGGGCAGGTGACGACGATGACCGTCCAGTACAGGAACGACAACAACCGGAGCATGCCGCGAATCTAGCCGCTCACGGCGTCCTTGACCGCGATCGGCTCCCGGGTCGTGCCCGGCACGTCCAGCAGCGCCAGCGCATCCCATTCTCCAGGGCCACACCACGGGCTACGGCCTTGTCGCCCACCGCTACTCACCGGAGCCGACGAGGCAGCCCATCCTGGTGCACCACGTCAGCCTGACATGACCCACCCGGCCGACCCATCATCGATGTCGGCATCCGGCATCCCCATGGTCTGGTTAGCCACCAACGATGGCATCAATGAAACCCCTGCAACACCTCGACTGCTGCACGAAATGCATCAACAGCCTCCGGCTCCGGATCATCGCTGTCGAACCACGTGTCGTACCAATCATTACCCGGCACGGCCATAGCAAACAAAGATTTCAGCGCCAACGCAACGAGCGTCTGGTCGACACCGGGGATCATCGATTTGATAAATCGACCCGTCTCCTGCTCCTCCACCAATCGCTCAAGACCACCAGGAACACTAATCGCTACCAGATTAGCCGCCGCAACGACGTCCTCGGGAAATAGATCCACGCTTTCCCCCGCCGCTAAGCGCAGACCTTCATCCAACATTTCACGGATGAACTCAGCACGAGCACCGGGCTCTTCAGAAGCAGCAAGATCAAGAAGGTCAGCGGCCGAATCATTACCGAACGGCCCTGGATTCCAGGTTCCCAACACGACTCCCGAATGAACCTAGTTCTAAAGATTAGGCGGCAAGTACTTCTTCCCGATTTTAGCTTTCGGTAGCTGGCCAGCACTCTTGAATCCACCAACATAATCCGGGGTGTGCCGCCCATTGGCCTTCTCAGGATACTTCTGGTTGACCAAGATTATACCGGCCTCTAGAAGTTCATCCATTCGGTCCTGTTCACCAGCCCGGGTGTCGTCACGGCTTCCCCTCCTGGCAAAAACAAGCGGGTAGTCCACCCAAGTCACATTTTCGATGTCTTTACGGCCATATTCAGCCCTGGAAACCGCATGATTCGGGTTCAGAAGCGAATCGTTTACTCGATCACGCATGCTGGTATGAGAAGAACCAACGTATTTCTTGCCGTCCTTGAGGTGAATCGTATACACACCCGGCCCGTCCGGCACTCCGTAGTCGTTGCCAAGGTGATCAGTCTCCGCATCACAGTCGTTGTTGTGTACGAGGACCGGGCCATTGCCTGCGACAACGTAGTACGTGTGGATGTCGTCGACGGTGAGGTCGCGCATCACCTTGGCGTCGGTGAAGTTGCGGACCGCTGTTACGTACTGGATTTCGCCGTTCGGGCCCACCAGCGTGGATTCGCCGGCGACCAGCTCGGCCGCGTCGACCCACTCGCCGGTGGTGACATCCCAGAACGGGTGGTGTGCGGTGGTCTCCAGGACCGTCGAAAGGACCTCTGTGGAAGCCGGTTCCTCGGTGGGGCCTCGGGTACTGCGGCCGCCTCTGCCCTCGCTCACCGTCTTCGCGTCGTCGTCCGTGGCCGGAGCAGTCGACACCGTGACGTCGGTCAGCTCGTAGTCGCGGTTGGCGTGCAGCAGCGTCACCGCCCGCGCGCCTTCCTCCCCCGTCACCGGGTCCTTGGCGGCCACCTCGTCGCCGATCGAGATGTCGGCGATCCGGCGGGTGGTTCCGTCGGCCATCAGGACCAGGGTGTCCGGGTCGAAGCTGTGCTTCCGCGACGGCACCGGGCAACCGACCTCAGCCACAGCGTCGCTGCCCAGGTCGATCAGGTTGCTTCGCCGTTCCTGGGCGGCGCGGCGCGGCTGCTGGTTGTTCTGCGCCTTTGTCTCTTGGGGCTTGGCGTTTGTCGGCTTGTCCTGGGACTTCGCCTTTGTGCGCGGGGCCGGCTTCTTCGCCTGCTGGGACGGGGCCGGTTTGCGCTCTTCCCTGGCCTTCTGGCGTTGGGCCTGCTGTTTCTTCTTCTCCTCGACCTTCTTGGTCGGCGGTTTGGTCTTCTTCTTCGGCGGCTTGGGGCGCTTCGGGACCTTCGACATCACGTCGGCCAGATGTTTGCGGGCCTGGCTGAGCAGCGTCTGGGACTGGCGCATCGCGGTGGTGGCGGCGTCGACGATGCGGCGCCACGTCCGGTAGCCGTCCATGGCTCGGTTGATCGACTTGACGAACGTACCGAACATCTTGATGCCCTTGATCGGGCCAGCGAAGTTCATCGCCAGATCAACACAGTCCATCAGGCTGCCTTGCAGGCAACCCATCACGGAGTAGTAGCCGATCATGTCGAGGAGCATGCCGATGCCGACCTGGAGCAGGATGTCCAGCAGCGGTGTCTGGCTCTCCCGTTCGGCGCGCTGGTATTCGGCTTCCTGCCGGCCGATCTCGGCGCCGGTCGCCTTCATCTCCCGGTCGCGCGTCTCCATCGCCTGGTTGTAGAGATCCAGGGCGGCCTGGTATTTGCGCAGCTCACACGCGTAGTCGTAGGTACCGCACTTGCCGTCGACGGCGTTGCCGGTGGTGTCGGTGTTGGTGACCGGGTTGCCTTCGGCGTACGCGAACCGGTTGCTCGCCCCCGAGTTGGGGGTGGGGTTGTTGTTCGCGGTGTCGCGGGTGTCGAAGGCGCCGGTCTCCGGGTCGTACCAGCGCGACCACATGTTGACCTTGCCGGTGCCCTGGTCGGTCCACTCCTGCTGGTAGCCGAGTTTGCCGACCATGCCCCCGCTGGCCAGGACCTTGCCCCACGGGTCGTACGACACCGAGCCGGTCAGCGTGCTGCCGGTGCTGGTGAACTCGCCGACCACGTCGGTGTGGATGTCGGTCCAGGAGTACCGCTGGTTGGTGCCGGAGGTGACACCGACGAGCTGATCGGAGGTGTCCCGGACGTACTTGTCGACACCGTCGGAGGCCAGATCGTTGCCGAGGCCGGTGTACGCGAAGTTCGGCTGGATCACCCGGCCCAGGCCGTCGTACGAGTATCGGCTGGTCCCGCCGGTCTTGGTGCCCTGCGAGACGACCTGGTTGAACGCGTCGGTGACCGTGTCGACCTGCTGCCCACCGGTCACCGTCTTGGACAGGGTGCCCCGGGCGGTGTACTCGTACGTGCTGCCGGCCGTGTCGGACACCAGCTGGTTGCGCTGGTCGTAGACGAAGGTCGTACCACCGGCCTGGATCCGGTTACCGGAGTCGTCGTAGGCGTACAGCACCGGGTTGGTGCCGTTGTCCCACTGGGTCAGGCGCCCGGCCCAGTCGTACGAGTACTTGTTGGTCGACGCCCCGTTGAAGCCGGTGGTGGTCTTCTGCGCGAGGGTGTCGTCGACGTTCCAGGCGTAGGCGATCTTGCCGACCGCGGCGCCCGCCGACGTCTTGACCTCGTCGCTGGTCAGCTGGTGCAGGGTGTTGTAGCCGAAGGTACGAGTGCTCGATCCCCCGTACTTGATGCTCTGCACCTGGTTGAGGTTGGTGTAGGTGTACGCCAGGGACGTCGTGCCGTTCGTCAACGTCGACAGACGGCCCTTGTCGTAGCCGTAGGCCGTCGTCCCGGCCGCATCGCTGCGCGACGCCACGGCGCCGTCCGCGTTGTACGTGTAGGACGAGTTACCGGAGACCCCGGTGATGGAGCGGACCAGACCACGGTCGTCGTACGTGATCTCGTTCGCGCCCGCCGCACCGGTGAACGACGTCATCCGCCCGGCCTGGTCGTACGCGTACTTCCGATCCGCCGTGGCCACCTGGGCGCCGGTGCCGGAGCTGGTGGTGACCCGGCCCATCACGTCGTACTCGGACGTGAGGGAGACCCCACCGGGCGAGTCCAGGCGCACCATCCGGCCGCCCACGTCGTAGGTCGACGTGAAGGTCCGGTCGGTCCCGTTCGAGGCGGTGGCCGGTTCGATCTGACTCTCCGGCAGACCCCACGCGTTGTACGTGGTGGCGAAGACGTTGCCGCGGCCGTCTTTGAAACTGGTCCGGTTGCCGGCGGCGTCGTACCCGAACGACGTCTTGATCGTGTGACCGTTCTTGACCGGCTCATACTGCTCGGTCAGCTGTCCGAGCACGTCGTACACGAACTCGGTCTCGTGCTTGTCCGCGACGTTGCTGTAGGCGTTGCTGGCCCGGATCGGGTTGCCGGCGACGTCGTAGGTCTGCGTCCGGGTGCGCAACGGGGTGGTACCACCGGCGGCGTACTCGGAGGAGCTGACGGTACGCCCGGCGAAGTCGTAGGCGACGGTGGCGAAGGTGTTGTCGGCGGCGATCGTCTTCACCGGCCGGCCGGCGCCGTCGTACTCCGTCTTCGTGGTGTTGCCCGCGGCGTCGACCACCGAGAGCTGCTCGCCGACGCTGTTGTAGGTGGCCGTGGTGACCAGGGCGGAGGGCGATGTGATGGAGATCGGCCACGGTTTGTCGCCGTACCCGTACGAGGTGATGTAGGACTTGCCGTCCTGGCGCACCTCGGCGGTGCTGTTCAGGGTCCGGCCCAGGAAGTCGTAGGTCGTGGAGACCTTCGCGCCCTTCGGGTCGGTGTACGACAGCAGGTCACCGTTGTCGGCGTAGGTGTAGGTACTCACGCCGTCGTCCGGCGCTACCACCTTGGTGGTACGGCCGAGGCTGTCGTACTCGTACGCCGTCTCGGCCCCGTACGGGTCAGTGGTCCGCAGGATCTGACCGACCGCGTTGTACTCGATCGTCTTCGTGGCGGTCAGGGTCTCGTTCTCGGTACCCGGAAGCAGGTAGGTCGGGGACTTCGACTGCACCATCCGGCCGACACCGTCGTAGTCGTTGACGGTCACGTTGCCGTTGCGGTCCAGCTGGTCGGTCACCTCGCCGAAGGTGTTGTAACCGACCTTGGTGTACGGCCGCCGGGCAATCGTCTCCCCGTCGGGCTTGACCAGCGGCAACAAGGTCGTGACCGGGCGGCCGACCTCGTCGTACTCGATGGTGGTGGTGTTGCCCTTCGGGTTGGTGACACCGGCGACCGAACCGTCCGTCAACAGGCGGTAGGTGGTCCGGCTCACCCGGGCGTCGGCGGCCGGCTGCGCACCGGTGCCGATCTCGGTGATCTGGGCCGCGGTGAGGGCCTTCTGGTAGGTACGGACGTCGTCGATCTGCCCGGCGAAGGCACCGCCGACGGTCAGATCGGTGGCCCGGTTGTTGAACGGGTTGGTGGTCGAGATCGTCGCCTTGACCGTGCCGTTGACGTACAGCTGAGCGGTTCGGGTCGCCGGGTTGACGACTACGGCCAGGTGCTCCCAGCCGGTGCCGACCGTTCCGGTGGACGCGAACGCCGTCGGCAGTTCGGGAGTCGAGCCGTCGGCGACGTCCCGGACCGCCATCTTCATCTGCCAGGACTGGGTGTCCTTGTGGAAGAAGACCGACAGCGCCGGTTTGCCGATGTCACCACCCATCGTGATCACCGGCCGGTCGGCCGTGGCGGAGGTGATCTTGGCTAGGGCGCTGACGGTGTAGGGCCGCTCGGTGTCGACCGCCGGCTGCCCGGCGATCGAGCCCGCCGAGCCGTCGAACGTCGCCGACCCCGCCGTCAGGGTGACCGCCCCGGTCACGGTGCCGGTGTTGTTGCCGGTGGCGTCGGCGGCCGTGGTTCCGGACGTCTCGTCCAGCTTCCACCGCAGGGTCGGGGTCAGAGCGCTCGACAGATAGGTGGTCTGCTGCTGAATCCGGCCGAGCCGGTCGTACATGCTGTCGGACTCGGCGAGCAGCGTGCCGCCCGAGTTGAGCCTGGTGGTGACCACGTCGTCGCCGGTGGAGTAGGCGAAGCTGGTGGTCCGGGTGGCGGTGGCCTTGCCGGACTCGCTCACCTCGACGGCGGCGGTGGTGTTCCGGCCGGCCACGTCGTAGGTGTAGCCGGTCTTGGTCTCACCGTTGTTGGTGACCTGGCTGGTCACCTTGCCGGTGGCGTCGTACGTGTTGCGCTCCAGCACGTGCGCGCTCGTGCCGGCCTTACGCGTGACGGTGAGGAGCAGGTTGTTGTCGGTGTACGTGAACTCGTTGCGTGCCCCGCTGGCGTCGGTCTCCGAGGCCAGCCGGCCGGCCGGGTCGTAGGCCAGCGCCCGGACGGTGATCTCCCGTTCACCGTCGTCGACGATCGTCGCCAGCTCGTTGCCGGCCGCGTCGAACCTGGTCACGACGGCGGTGCCGTCCGGGTGCTCCTGCCGGATCACCCGGCCGTACCCGTCGTACTTCAGCTTGGTGGTGTTGTTGTTCTGGTCGGTCTCGGAGGTCCGCATCCCGTTGTCGTCGTAGCCGTAGCTGACGGTGCGCGGATCGTCGCCACCGGCAATGGAGTCGGTGACCGTCTCGGACAGCAACTGGCCGTCGTCGTCGTACGTCAGGGTGGTGAGCGGGCTGTGCTTCGTCCCGGTGACCTTGTTCTCGAACTCCGGGGTGCGCACCGTCACGACCCGGTCCATCCGGTCATGGGTGTAGGTGGTCACCGCCGGGGCGACATCGTTCAGGGAGTCACCGGCCTCGGTCTCGGTGATCGTGCGCCCGAGCCCGTCGTACGTGTACTCGGTGGCGGCGCCCGCCGGATCGATCGTCTTCGCGATGTCACCGTTGGGGTGGTACAGGATCGTCTGCACACCACCGTCGGGCTTGACGACCCGCCACGGCAGCCCCGGTTTGGTGGCGATGCCGTCGGCGGCGCCGTCCTTCGAGCCGGTCTTGGTGTAGCTGACCGTGGTGCTCCGGCCGAGCGGGTCGACTTCGCTGATCCGGTTGCCGTTCGTGTCGTACGCGTACGTCGTCAGGTACCGGTTGTCGGTGATCGACGTCGACCCGGGACCACGCTGGGCGATCACCTTGTCGTTACGGACGTCGGCCGGGGCGTCCTTGTCCAGCCAGTAGCTGGAGTACGAGGTGGAACAGTTGCCCGCCGACCGGTCCTGGCAGGTCGTCACCGAGACCACGTTGCCGCGCTCGTCGTGCTCGTTGACGGTCATGTTGCCGTTGGCGTCGGTGACCGTGCGCAGGTTGCCCTTACCGCCGTAGCCGTACCGGGTCACGTTCTGCAGGGCGTCCACGTCGGCGACCTTGCGACCGTGGATCAGGTCGTTGACGACCCGGGTGGTGGCGCCGTCCGGGCCCTCGATGGCGTAGCCGACCTCGCCGGCCGACTTCCCGGACGCCGCGTCCCGGGCCCGGAACTGGTAGGACGCCTGGCTCGCGTCGATCGGCGAGCGGTAGGTGGCCACCTCGCCGACGGTCCCCTTGAAGTAGCTGGTGACATCCTGGTCGAGGTAGTAGAAGTTGCCGGAGGCGTCTTCCGCGTAGCCGGCCCCGAGGGTGTACTGCAGCGTCTGGTCGGCGACGCCCATCGGCTGGTGGCTGGTCGACGACTGCGCCAGTTCACCGTCGACGTACAGCGACTGGGTGGTCCCGTCGGTGGTCAGCACGGCGTGGTGCCACTTGCCGTCGTTGACCTTCCCCTTGCTGGTCAGCGACGGCAGCCAGGTCTGCGCGGAGCTGGCGTTGCAGTCGAACAGCGTGAGGACCTTCCCGTCCGTCGTGGACGTCCCGGGGTTGTCGATGCACTTGTCGAAGGCGTTGAAGTTGCGGAGCCCGCCGGAATCGGCCTGCCAGTGCTGGGATGTGCTGTTGTTGCAGGTCCACAGGGTCAGTTCGGTGCTGTTGGCGGTGCCGCCGCCGTACGGGGTGATGCATTTGCCGAACGCCTGGACGGTGAACGTCGTGGCGAGCGCGCCCGTCGGGACGATGCTCCAGTTCTGCGCGGCGGATCCGTCACAGGTCCGGATCTCGACCTTCGTGCCGTTGGCGGAACTGTCGCCGGCGAGGTCGATGCACTTGCCCTTGACACCGATGGAGTTGATCGGCCCGGTCGGCACCGCGTTCGGCGCCAAACCGCGGAGCTTGCCGTCCGTGGTGATCCACAGGGTCGGGAAGTGGTGGCGGAGCGTGGACGTCAGGCTGCTGGCCTTCGGGCCGAGCAGCGGCTGCCGGGCGCCGGTCGTGCTGAACCAGAGTGAGATCGAGCTGGTGCCGGCCTTGGCCGCGTCGGTGGCGGACGGCGGCGCCAGCCCCGGTGGAAGCGCGAGGTACGAGGTGGTGCCGTTGAAGGTGCCCGCCTTACCCGCGTCCCCGAACGGACCGTTCACGGCACCGAGCCCGACCACGTTGTAGGCGGCGTCCTGCCCGTTGACCTGGTTCACCGCCGTGCTGCCGCTGCTCTCGGCCATCCGCCAGTAGTTCGTCGGCGCGCCACCGAGCACGGCGCTCTCGTACACCTTGGTGGTCTTGGAGATCTCCGGGGCCTTCGGCGTCCAGACCGAGCCGTTGCCGTCGGTGACCTGGGTGACCCGGCTGGTCCGGGCGTCGTAGCTGATCTTCGCGCCGGACTTCCCGGACGGCTTGGTCACCGCGGTCAGCAGCGGGACCGCCGGGTGCTTGCCGGCCTCCGCGAGGTACTTCGCCGTCGCCGCGTTGATCGAGTTGTCGAAGAGGGCCGCCTCGGCGACGACTCCGGTGAAGTAGTCGCGGGTGCCCCTGTTGCTGGTCGTGTTCGGATGCGGCTGGTTCGGCCAGCCACCACCGACGAAACCCTTGCCGAGGTACGACGACTGAGCGCTCATGTCCTGGACGACGATGCCGTCCTCACGGGCGACCTCGGCGCCGTCCAGGTACAGCTCCTGCTTGTTGCCCGAGGCGGACAGCAGGACGTGGTGCCACTTGCCGTCGCGCACGCTGACACCGGAGTCCAGTGCGCTGTGCACCCGCGGCACGAAGGTCTGCTGCGCCCTGGGTGTACTGGTGGCGCAGGCCTCCGTGTGCATGAACGGCATGTACTCCTCGACCTCATCGGCGAGGTCGGGATCGGCTGCGGCGGCGGCCGCCACACCGGCGACGGCGGGCACGGGAGGTGTCAGTGTCGGGTAGCCGGCCTGCATGCACTGGTACATGAGGTTGCTGACGATCTGCCCGTTCGCCCGTACGTCCCAGTTCTGCGCCTCGTTGTTGGTGGAGCAGGTGGTGCTGGCCAGCACCTTGGAGGTGATGATCCGGGTCTCCGAGACGGTGGCCTGCATGCAGCGGGTGACACCACTCGTGGTCACCCGGATCTGGCCGTTGCTCATCCAGGTGAACAGCTGAGCAGCCACGCCGGTGCAGGTCTCGGTGATGAAACCGGTGTCACCGTCGAAGGTGAGGCACTTCCCGTCGGACGTCACGGTCAGGGTGGTCGGCGTGTTCCGTTTGAGGGCCTTCGGGAAGCCGCCCATCAGGTGACCGTCGGATCCCACGTACAACGTCGGGTTGTAGGCGGTGTTGGTGTTGCCCGCGGTCGAGTCCTGCTTCTCCTGGGACTGCCCGTAGAGGACACCGGTGTCGGTTCCGTCGGCCTTGACCCACATGCTGATCGCCTGGTTCGACCAGTCACCGGACATCTTGGCGGGCAGCAGCACCTGGGAGTTGGTGCCGTTGAAACCGGCCGCGGTGGAGGTCGTTCCGGCCAGCGGGCCCGGCACACCGAGGGACACCCCGGTGCTGTACGTGCCGACGTCGGCGCCGCCGTTGCTGACCGTGCTGCTCTCGGCCCGGGTTCCGGTGGTCTCGTTGAGCCGCCAGTACGAGTGCGGCCGGGCGTCGACGACCGCGTTCTGGTAGAGCGATCCGGTGGCGTCGTATGAGTATTCGTGGCACTTCGCCGAGCCGGTCGGCGGACAGACCTTGGTCAGGCTGCCGCCGGTGTACTGGTAGGTCCAGACGTTCGCGGAACCCGGGTCGCCGACGACGGCCTGGTCGGTTCTCACCTGTTTCACCCGTGCGGGCGTGGTGGTGGTCCACTCCATCGTGAGGGTCCGGCCGGACGCGGCCTCGATCGCCGTCGGCAGGCCACCGGCGTAGTGGATCTTCTGGATCCGCCCGCCGCCGTCGGTGACGCTGACCAGCCGCAGCGTGGTGTCGGTGGCCGCGCCGAGGAACTCGTAGGCGGTGCCGTCCTTCTCGGTCAACCGGTAGCCACGGATGGTCCCGGAGGTGATCGGGATCAGGGTGGTGGCCTTGCCGGCCGGCGAGGACCAGGTCCCGTTGTCGTTGCCGAAGGCCAGCTCACGCCCGGTCGGGTAGGTGACCACGACGGTGTTGAGAATGGTCGAGCCGCTGACCGCGACCGGCTTCTCGGTGATCCGCGCGTCGAGCAGGCTGGACCACCCGGCGCCGAAGGCCTGATCGGTACGGTGGTCGGTGCTGTTGTACGACCGGACGATCTCCAGCGGCGGGCCGACGGTGGTGACCATCGCGTCCCGGACGGTGGTGGTGTAGTTGCCGATCACCGGGTCGAAGCCCTGCTCGGAGTTCTGCGACAGCCCAGAGGTGATCGGTGGCTGCGGCACCGGCGTGGACAGCGCGTTCTTGATCAGGTACTTCTCGTTGTTCAGCAGACCGTCAGTGATCTTGACGGTCCAGTAGTAGGTCTCGTTCCACTTCAGCTTGCCTGCCGGTACGGTCCAGGACGGCTTGGCGGTGGGATCGCCCGAGTCGGCGAGGACGGTCTTGCCGTCCTTGTCGTAGACCACGAACTTGTACGTCAGGGTCTTCGGCCAGTTGTCGGGATCGACGGCGTCCGCGATCAGCTCCGGCGTCAGCGTCGCCGTCGTCGCCCCGTACGCCGGGTACTGCTCGTTGACCTGCGGCTCGGCGTTGTCGTCGTAGGTCAGTTCGAGGTAGGGGTCGTAATCCGCGCCGCCGTAGTTGGCCGAGGTGAACCGCTTGAACCCGGCGGAGTTGGTCTCCGACGCGGTCAGCGCCAGGCCGAAGTTCGGGAAGTCCTTGCTGGACCACCCTTGAAAGACGTCCACCGGCAGCGACACCGCGCGCCGCGCGCCCTTGGACGGGTCACTGCCGGTGTTCTCACAGGCCGGCTTGTTGTTCCCGATCACCCACGCGGCGATCGGCGCCGAGTAGGTGGGCCCGGAGGCGAGCGTGCCGCCCGCCTCCACGATCGCCCCGACCGTCCAGGTCTTGGTGATCCGGCGGACGTAGACCGGCATCTCATTGGTGCAGTTGTACGACCAGGAGTGCCACAGGCCGAGCTTCGCGGACTTGATCTGGGTGCCCATCAACCCGTCGTTGTCGAACTCGTCGAAGTGGATGAACGAGCGAGACCGGGTGTCACCACCGTTCCATGTGCCGACCACCAGGTCGTCGCCGTTGTGGTTCGTGGTGGTGGTGCTGTTGTCGGTGAACACGTCACCGGAGTCCCTGGTCTCCAAGGTGGGGTCGACCCGGACCGGGTACTGACGTGCCGGGTCGTTGAGCCAGTTCGCGTCGGCGGTCACCTTGAGCGCCGGGCCGCCGTCGGCGGTCACCAGCTCGTAGTGCACCTCGGACGACTCGGCCGAGGCACCCGACTGCGGGTCGACCTTCGAGTCCTCCATGTAACCGAGCGGCACCCGCATCGCCACCGTGCCGTCGGCGGTGACCAGGTCGAGGGAGCCGTCGGCCTGCTTCTTCGCGGTGAGGCCGTCCATCTTCAGCGGGAACAGCCACTCGTTCCCGGCGGCCGGCGACTTGAGGATGATGGTCTCTTTCAGACCGTCGTTCAGCGACCGCAGCTCCAGGTCGGTGCCGGGCAGGATCTCCGGGTACGTCGCGGTCTGGCCGTCCACCACCGCCTGCACCGGGGCAGCGCCGGCCAGGTTCCAGGACAGGGTGTGGCCGGACGCCGTGGTCACCGAGGCGAGCGACTCGTCGGCGGAGGCGAGAGCGGCACTGCGGGCAGCCACGGCGGGGGCGCCGGCTCCCGTCGCGCCGAGGCTCACGTCGATGGAGTTCGGGCCGGCTTCGAGGCGGTCGCCGCGCTTGGTGAGGTTCGGGTCGATCGGCTGGTACGAGCCGTCCGCGGCCTTGAAGTTGACCCGGGACTCGTAGACGCGCCGGGTGAACGAGCCGTCCGCGTTCTCGTACTCGGTGTAGGTCGCCGTGGACTTCTCCGGCAGCCGCTCGCTGAGCTTCTCGTCGAAGCTGTTCTCGTCACCGGGCCGCGGCGCGGTGGTGAACGGCTTGGACTCCGGCCGGACCGGCGGCTCCGGGTCCACGATGCCGGCTTTGCGGCCGGCCTTCTGGCCCGCGCCGACATTCGCGCCGGTCTCCGCCGATGACACGTAGTGATCGGTGTCGGCCGGATCACCGAAGACCTTCTGCACCGGTGCGCCGACCACGTCGGCGAGCGCCGGCGCCTGCCGCAGGACGGCCAGCAGACCAGACACCGGCCAGCCACCGTTGTCCGGAATCACCTCCGGCGGCACGCCCAACGACAGGCCGACGGTCAATGCAGTGAAGACAGCAATCCGCCGCCTCATAGTGAGCCCCGCTCTCACAGTTTCCTCAAAGGTCGGCGAAGCATGCGCGAAACTTATCGATCACTGCAAGATCTTGATTTGCTGGTGAAGACCTGCATACTCTCCGTCGATGTCCCGCAACACAAGGTCGGCGAGCCGTGCGCCGGAAATCTCGCGACCACTGTCGACCTGGCCACTGATCAGCGAAAAGGTCTTCACCCGCAAGGCTCTCGGGTGGACCGCGGCCGGTGTCGCCGCAGCGGTCGCGGTGACCGTCGGCGTCTGGGCATTGTGGCCAGAGTCACCCCGTCAGCGCGTTTACCTCGACGCCACCGCCTGTCTGCTCACCGACAACCGGGGCGTCACCGCCGAGCCGGCCGCATCGGTCTGGGCAACGATGCAGGCGGCTTCAGTGGACACTCTGGTCCGCGTTCAACGTCTGCGGGTCAGCGACCCGCAGACGCCGGAGAACGCCGCCGGCTATCTGGCCTCCCTGGCCGGTTCCCGCTGCGGCACGATCATCGCCGTCGGCGAGGCTCCGGCCGGCGCGGTCGCCCTGCACGCGGCGACGTTCCCGGACATCCCCTTCATCACTGTCGGTGACGGCACACCCGCGCCCAACGTCCAGGTCATCGACGCTTCGGCCACCGAGGAGATTCAGTCCGCCGTACGGGAGAAGCTCGACATGCTCGCGGACGCGGTCTCCTGACTACCGGCGATCAGGGCGTCGATCAGGCCGGGGAAACGGGCGTCGAGTTCGGCGCGGCGTAGTTCGATGGTGTGGGTGCGGCCGGTCACCACGGTTCGGGTCAGGCCGGCTTCGCGCAGCGTGCGGAAATGATGCGTCATGGTCGACTTGTGCACGCCGAAGTCCCAGTGCTCGCCGCATTTGCCGTGCGGCTTCCCGTCGGCGAGCACCTGAACGATGCGCAGCCGGATCGGGTCGGCGACCGCCCGCAGCACGTCCACCATCGTCACGTCGGCGATCTCCATGCCACCACCATACCGTTGGGCATCCGTCATACCGTCGCCTACGTTGACGGTATGACAACCATCCAACAATCAGGGTCGGCGCGCTGGTCCTGGGACAGCGACGGCGTCGTCACCGTGACCCTCGACGACCCCGGCCGCACCGCCAACATGCTCAACCAGCGCCACTTCGACGGCCTTGATGCCTGCCTCGACGACCTCACCGAGCACCTCGACCGGCTGCGCGGCGTCGTCCTCACCTCAGCGAAACGTTCCTTCATCGCCGGCCCCGACTTCGAACCCAGCGAGATCACCCCCGACGAGGCAGCCGGCACGTACGAGCTGCTGGTCCCACTGCGTGACCAGGCCCGCCGCCTGGAGACCCTGGGCCGCCCGGTCGCCGCCGCCCTCAACGGCTCCGCCCTCGGCGGCGGCTTCGAACTGGCCCTGGCCTGCCACTACCGCGTCGGCCCGACCGATCCGGCGGTCGTGTGGGCGCTCGCCGAAACCGGAATGGGCATCCTCCCCGCGGGCGGCGGCACGGTCCGCGTGACCCGGATGTTCGGCATCGCCGCGACGGTCCTCGACATCGTCGGCCCCGGCACCGTCTACCACCCGGAACAGGCCCTGGCCGCCGGCTTGGTCGACGAGCTGGCCGACGACGTGGTCACCACCGCCAGAACGTGGGTGCTGGCCAAGCCGCCCGGCCACTTCACCCAGCGCTGGGACCGCCCCGGCTACCGGATCCCCGGCGGCACAACCGTGCCATCCGGCCTCGCCGACGAGGTGAACCGCCGTTCCCAGGGTTCCCCGGTGCGCGTTTTGGCGACAGTGCTGGACGTGGCGGCACGAAGCGCGGCGGCCCCGCTGCACGAGGCGTTCACGATCGAGACGGAGGCCTGCCTGGCACTGCTGGCCGCCCCCGAGTTCCCGGCGCTGGCCCGCTTCTTCTACGCGTTGCGGTCGACAGCCACAATCCCTAAAAGCCTTGCGCCGGTACGTTCATCGCCCGGCACCCGCACTTTCCCGCAGATCGTCGCGAACCCATTGGCGGCGGTGTTCTTCACCCCCGACGCTCGGATCGTGGAGATCACGGACGAGACCCTGATCCCCGCGATCCGAGCGTCGGGCGACATCCCGGTCCTGATCAACAGCGGACAGCCGTCGTTCATCCAGACCTTGCTGGACGCCGGCTCCTCACCCTCCGCCATGGCCGAGGCCGCCCACCGGGCCGTGACCGGCGGCCTGCGCATCGACCAGCCCACCGCCGGGGTGGCCGCGGTCCTCGCCGCCGGCTACCCCGCCTGGGCGGACAGCGTCATCGGCTAGCGATCGACGAGCAACCGTCAGCACTTCTGCCAGGTGACGTGGTAGATCGTGTCCAGGTTGCCGTCGGTGGAGTCCATCGTGAGGAAGCTGGTCTTCTTGCGGTCGGAGGAGCCCGCCGAGACCCGGAGTTCGGTGTTGACGTTCAGGTAACGCTGTTCGCCGCACGGCAGGAAGGACAGCGACGCCACGCCGAGGGTGTCGGTGCGCTGGTAGTCGCTGTCGAGCGGACCGGACAGGGCGTGCCGGTAGCGGGTGGTCTTCGACTCGCCCTGGAAGTAGTAGAACGACGTCTGCAAAGCGGACGCGCCCCGTTCCAGGTGGGCGTAACCGCGGTAGTCGGTGTTGGCGATCGCGTACGTGTAGCCCTGCGGGACGTGCACGTTCAGCGCCAGCTGGCAGTTCTTGCGGAAGTCGGTCGGTTTGGTGCCGGCTCCGGCCTGAGCGGTGAATTCGCTGTAGCTGACGGTGAAGGCCTTGTTGTCGGGGGACACGGTGACCGCCGCGGTGCCGCGCGGGCAGCCGGAACCGTTGGCCGCGACCACGTCGATCACCATGTCCTTCGCCGGTACCGGTGGGCGGGCCGGCATCCCGCTGGCGGGCACCGCGGCGGTGCCGAAGGTGGCGAGGAGAACGGCTCCGGTGACAAATGTTGTGCGCATGACGCTCCCTGATCCGTATCGGTGACGACCGGATCAGAACGTAGTTTCAAGCCTCAAATATTTTCAATAGCGGACATAGTGCGATTAGTCCGTTTAGGTGTCTTTCAGGGCTTATCGTGGCCGATCGGCAGGTCGCGGATGTCCGTCCGGTCAGCGGGGGCCAGCCGTTGACCCCAATAGCGACGGACATCCGACGGGCTTTCGAGTGACCACCGAGCAGGCGATTACCGAAAGAGCCGACTTCCCATACGGTTCTTTCAGTACGAACGGCGCCCACCGTTTCGGAAATCGGCCCTTTCCGGCGAGGAGTCACCATGCCGCCCACACCCCGCACCACCGAGCTCTCCGCACCGCTGTCCAACGAGGTCAAGAAGGCCAATGTAGGTGCCGGCACCTACGTGTCCCGGCACCGGTCGCCGGACCTGACCAACATCAACACCCAGTTCCAGCGCCGCGCGGTCGCCGCCCTGGAACTGGTCAGCAAGGCCACCGGCGACTCCCCCACCGACGTGCTGAACCGAGCCGTCCAGTTCTACGCGTACCTGATCAAGAAGTCCCGGATGGGTGAGCACATCTTCGTGGAGAACATGGAGACCGGCGCCCGGGAACGGATAACGCTGTTCTGAACCTCACCAGTCGTGCACGGAACCGTCCAACCGTCGCGCGACCGGCAGATACTTCGCCTGGTACGGAAACTTGGCGGCCACCTCGTCGTCGTATTCGACACCGAGGCCGGGCTGGTCGGACGGGTAGAGCATGCCGTTCGCCAGGCGGGGACTGCCACGGAACACCTCGTACGTCTCCGGGGTGTGCCCCATGTGTTCCTGAATGCCGAAGTTCGGGACCGTGATGTCGACGTGCACGGCCGCGGCGGTGGTGACCGGCGACAGATCGGTGGCGCCGTGTGATCCGGTCCGCACCTGGTAGAGGGCGGCGAGGTCGAAGATCCGGCGCAGGTGGGTGATGCCGCCGGCGTGCACGACGGTGGTGCGCACGTAGTCGATGAGCTGTTCGGTGATGAGTTCCTTGACGTCCCAGATCGAGTTGAGGACCTCACCGGTCGCGATCGGGGTGGTGGTGTGCTGCCGGATCAGCCGGAACGCCTCCTGGTTCTCGGCCGGTGTCGGGTCCTCCATCCAGAACAGCCGCAGCTCTTCGACGCTCTTGCCGAACCGGGCCGCCTCGATCGGGGTGAGCCGGTGGTGGATGTCGTGCAGCAGGTGGAAGCCGAAGCCGAACCGGTCCCGGACCTTGGCCAGGTATCCGGGCGCGAAATCCAGGTAGGCCTCGGTGTTCCAGGCCTGTTCGTCGGGCAGTTCGGTGGCGGCCGGTTCGTAGAGGCTGCCCTTGCGCACACCGTAACTACCGCTCAGGCCGGGGATCGCGGCTTGCGCCCGGATCGCGGTGAAGCCCCGCTCCTGGTAGGCGGCCACATCGTCGAGCAGCGACTCCACATCGGTGCCGCTGGCGTGACAGTAGACCAGCACCCCGTCCCGGGACCGGCCGCCGAGCAGCTGGTAGACCGGCATCCCGGCGACTTTGCCCTTGATGTCCCAGAGGGCGACGTCGACGGCGGCGATCGCGGTCATCGTGACCGGGCCGCGCCGCCAGTAGGCGCCCCGGTACAGGTACTGCCAGGTGTCCTCGATCCGGTCCGGGTCCCGGCCGATCAGCAGCGGCGCGAGGTGGTCCTGCAGGTAGGAGGCGACGGCCAGTTCACGGCCGTTGAGGGTGGCGTCGCCGAGACCGGTGACCCCGTCGGACGTGGTGATCCGCAGGGTCACGAAGTTGCGGCCGGGCGACGTCACCAGCACTTCGACACGTTCGATCGTTGCCACCGGGTCACTCCCTCATGACGAGCTGGTTTCTGACACCTCGATTCTCGTCTATCCGTGCCGCCCATCGGGTGACCGGACCGGTGGCGATCGCCGCCGCCGCGATCAGCAGGCCGAGCACCAGCCACCCGGCCGCGCCGTACCCGAGGATCAACCCGGTCAGGGCGACCGGCCCCAGGATCCGGGCGAGCGGGATTCCACTCTGGTAGACGCCCTGGTAGAGCCCGTGCCGTCCATCCGGCGCCAGACCGAAACTGATCTCCCAGCTGCCGGCCGACTGCAGCATCTCGGCGAACGCCTGCAACAGAGCGGCGACCACCAGGACCGTCCCGATCATCCACGGGTCACCGTGCACGCCGGTCACCGCGAAGACCAGACAGGCGACGAGCATGACCACCCCGGCGGTACGAACGGAGCGGGCCGCCGAAGCCACATCGGTCACTCGGTGGGCGACCCGGACCTGCCACAGCATCACGCTGAGAGTGTTGACCGCCAGCACCACCGACGTCATCCAGGCGGGCGCGTCGGTGGACCGCGCGATCCAGAGTGGCAGGACCAGGCTGAGCAGCGGCATGTTGAGCAGCGCCACCGCGTTCAGCAGGGTCAGCACCAGGTAGGGACGATCCCGCAGCACCGTTCTCACCGACCCGCCGCCGGGGCCGGGTTCCGGGGCCGTCCCGGCCGGGAGGCGGCTGAGCAGCAGCGCGGCGACACCGAACGCGACAGCGTCCAGCGCCAGCACCGTCAGGTACGCCGCCCGGCTGTCCACGGCGAGCGCCAGCGCCCCGACGGCCGAGCCCATCGCCAGGCCGCCGTTGATCCGCGACTGGAGCCGGGCCCGCACCCGGGTCCGGGCCGCGGGTACGACCAGACGGGCCAGCAGCGCCTGCCGGGCGGCGGTCAGACCGGTCTGGCAGATCGCGTACGCAGCCACGGCCAGCAGGAAGAACGGATAACCGCGGGCGTACGGCAGGGCCGCCACCGACACGGCCGTCCCGGTCGCCAGCAGTACCGCCGCCCGGCGCGGGCCGATCCGGTCGGCGAGGTGGCCCAGTGGCACCCCGGCCAGGAAACCGGCGGCCCACGCCAGCGACACACCCAGTCCGAAGCGGGTCGCCGGCAGGCCCACGACCTGGGTGAAGTACAACGCGAAGGTGACCAGGAAGGCGCCTTCGCCGATCGAGCTGACCAGGTGCGCGCGGGTCAGCGTGGTGGTGATGTTCACCCGGTCCACCGTGGCCCGGACAACACCTGTTCGCCAGGGCCAATCCACGGCTTTCCGATCAGGCCTCTGCGAAACAGCCGGCCAGTCGGCGCAGCGCCTCGGGGAGCCGCCCGGCCGGTATCGAGCTGTACCCGATGACCAGGCCGTCGCGCTCCGGCGGGGCCAGGCAGAAGTGGGCCAGGGTCTGCACCGCCACCCCGGCCCGGGCGGCCCGCTCGACCACAGCGGCGGCGTCGGCTCCGGCCTCCGGGCGCAGGTGGGCGCTCAGGTGCAACCCGGCCACCGATTCGACCGGGACCAGCCATCGACTCAGCGGCCCGTGCAGGGCGTCCAGGAGCAGGGCGCGGCGTTCGGCGTACACCCGGGTGGTGGTCCGTAGATGCCGGGCGAACAGGCCCTCGTCGAGGAACGCGGCGACCGCGGCCTCGGTGCAGGCGTCGCCGTGCTGGACACCGACCTGGCGGGCCAGGGTGAGGGCCGGGAGCAGGGCGGCCGGCGCGACCAGGAAGCCCAGGCGCAACGACGGCAGCATGGTCTTGCAGAACGAGCCGACGTAGAGGACCCGGCCGTCGGCATCGAGGCTCTGCAACGGTTCCAGGGGCCGGTTGCCGAAGCGGAACTCGCTGTCGTAGTCGTCCTCGACGATCGCCGCGCCGTGGCGGCCGGCCCAGGCCAGCAACTCCCGGCGGCGCGCCGGTGACATCGTCACGCCGGTCGGGAACTGGTGCGACGGTGTGGTGTAGACCAGCCGGGCGGCCGGCGGCAGCGCGTCGACGATCAGACCCTGCGCGTCCACCGGGACACCGGCCGGGCGGGCGCCGTGCGAGCGGAACAGCCGGTGGGCCATCGGGTAACCGGGTTCTTCGACGGCGACCACGTCGCCGGGTTCCAGCAGCACCCGGGCGATCAGGTCGAGGGCCTGCTGGGCGCCGTTGGTGATGAGCACGTCGTCGGTGCCGGCCGCGACCGAGCGGGACACCCCGAGCCAGCGGGCCACCGCCGCGCGCAGCCGCGGGTCACCGGCCGGGCCGGCGCGACTGGCCGCCGCGA
Organism: Actinoplanes derwentensis; assembly: GCF_900104725.1. NCBI lineage: Bacteria > Bacillati > Actinomycetota > Actinomycetes > Micromonosporales > Micromonosporaceae > Actinoplanes > Actinoplanes derwentensis. Next base: position 897,862 of record NZ_LT629758.1, on the reverse strand, counting down.
TCGTGCCGGTCCGCAGTTCCCGGGTGACCAGGCGGCGCCAGACCGGCAGCGGGAACAGCGCCGGATCGGGAGTGCCGGCTCGCAGGTCGAACTCGGGGGCGGGACCGGACGGGCCGGGTGGCGGCAGTTCCTGCCAGATCCGGCGGGGCCGCAGAGTGCCGCCGGGGGCCCGGTTCGGTGGCCGGGTGCCGCCGGTGAGGTCGGCGACGAAGGTGCCGGAGCCCACCCGGGCGGTGACGAAGCCTTCGGCGAGCAGCCGGTCGTACGCCGTGGCCACGGTGTTGCGGGACACCGCCGCACTGCGGGCCAGCTCACGGGTGGGTGGCAGGCGCTCACCGGGCCGGAGCCGGCCGTCCAGGATCGCGGTCCGCAACTGCCGGTAGACCTGAGCGGAGAGATCGGCGGACCCCTCCAGATGCACGTGGAAACTCACCGGATTGGCCCGTTCATTTCACGTCTGATTGGCACTGGGACGGTGCCAATCTAGCCCTAGGCTCGAACCATGACACGGGTGGACCTCTATTTCGACGCCGCATGCCCCTTCGCCTGGATCACCTCCCGCTGGATCCTCGAGGTCGACCGGCTGCGGGACCTGGACCTGCGGTTCCGGCCGATGAGCCTGTTCGTCCTCAACGAGGGCCGTGAGCTGCCCGAGTGGTACCGGGACCTGGTCGACCGGTCCCTCGGCCCGGCCCGGGTGGTCACCGCCGCCGCCCGCGAGCACGGCGACTCCGTGCTCGGCGGCCTCTACACCGCCCTCGGCACCCGCATCCACAACCAGGGGAACAAGGACTTCGACGCGGTGATCGCCGAAGCCCTCGCCGAAACCGGGCTGCCCGCCTCGCTGGCGGCGGCGGCCGGCAGCACCGACCACGACGCGGCACTGCGCGCCAGCCACCACGAGGGCATGGACCCGGTCGGCGAGGACGTCGGCACCCCCACCATCCACATCGACGGGGTTGCCTTCTTCGGCCCGGTGCTGTCCAGCATCCCCCGGGCCGAACGGGCGGTACGACTCTTCGACGCCGCCCGCGAGCTGGCCGGTTTTCCGGGCTTCTTCGAGCTCAAGCGAACCCGTACCGACAAGTTGTCGTTCGATTGACAGGCGTCACACCCGGTAGACCGAGATCGTCTGGTGGAGTTCCTCGGCCATCCGGGCCAGCTCCTGCGCGGTCGCCTGGGTCTCGGTCGCGCCGGTCGCCGTGGCGTTCGCGGCCTCCGCCACCCCGGAGATGTTGCCGGCGATGTCCCCGGCGCTGGACGACGCCTCGGAGACGTTGCGGGCCATCTCGTTGGTGGTGGCCGTCTGCTCCTCTACCGCGGCCGCGATGGTGGCGGCGTAGTCGTTGATCCGGGCGATGACCTCGGTGATGTCACCGATCGCGAGCACCGCCTCCTCGGTCTCCGCCTGGATCGAGCTGATCCGCTTGGTGATGTCGTCGGTGGCGCGGGCGGTCTCCTGGGCCAGGTCCTTGACCTCGGAGGCCACCACGGCGAACCCCTTGCCCATCTCCCCGGCGCGGGCCGCTTCGATGGTCGCGTTCAGGGCGAGCAGGTTGGTCTGCTCGGCGATGCTGGTGATCGTCTGGACCACGCTGGTGATCTCAGCGGACGACTGGCCGAGCTTCGCCACGATGCCGGTGGTGCGTTCGGCGGTCTGCGCGGCCTGGGTCGACACGGCCGCCGCCTGGGTGGCACTGTTCGCGATCTCCCGGATCGCCACACCCATCTCGTCGGCACCGGCGGCCACCGTCTGCACGTTCTGCGACACGATGCCGGCCGCGTCCGACACCGTGCCGGCCTGCGCCGACGTCTCCTCGGCAGCCGACGACATCTGCACCGACACCGACGACAGCTCCTCGGAGGCGGCGGCGACATGGTGGGCGTTGTCGGCGACCTGGCGCACCATGCCGGCCATCGCCGCGGTCGACTGGTCCAGGGCCTCGGCCAGCACGCCGACCTCGTCCTTGCCGTGCAGTTCGGTCCGGACGGTCAGATCGCCGTCCCGGATCGAGGTCAGCACCTCCACGCAACGGGCCAGGGGCCTGGTGATGAGACGGGCGATGCCCATCGCGGCGAGCACCCCGAGCACCATGCCGGCGACGATCAGCGAGATGACCAGCGTGCGGGCGTCCTCGTAGACGGTGGTCGCCGCGTCGTTCTCCTTCTTGGACTCGGCGATCGTCTGTAGGGACAGCTCTTCCAAGGCTGCGCGGGCCGTGGCCACCAGCGGTTCGACCTGCTCGACCCGGATCTTGGCGACCTGAGCGTCCTTCTCCTCCCGGCTCAGCGGCAGCAGCGTGTCGTTGAGAAGTGTGAGGTACTCCGCGAGCGCAGCGTCGAACTCGGCGAGGGCGGCAGCCCTAGACCCGAGATCATAAGTTTTGTAACGGCTCTCGGCATCGGAGATCACCTTCGTATCAGCGGTGATCGCTTCCTCCGCCTCCGCCTGGAGTTTGGCGTCGTTGGTAATGAAGTGATTGAGCGAATCAATGCGAATCCGGTTGAAAGCGTTGCGAACCTCAGCGATCATCTCCATCTCCAGCGAACCGGCATATATCGTGTCGGTGCTCGCGTTCAGGTCCGCCATCTTGACCACCGAGAACGACGACACACCCGCGCCGAGGAAGGCGACGACCAGCACTGCCGAAAGTATCTTCGTGCCGACCCGTTGATCGCGCAGCCATCCCATCACACCGACTCCTGACGTAGCGTTCTGCTCCCCAGAGCTACTTCGGAAGATCTGGCGGCGAATACAGCCGTTCCGGCAAGAAAACACTGCCATTTCCGGCGCGACCGTTCAGGGGGCGTACGACCGGATCGTCTTCTGCTGTGTGGTGAGAAGGCGGCCACCGGCCGGGACGACATGGGCTTCGAGAGCGCTGTACGCCGTCCGGGAGCTGATCACCGTACCGTCGCCGGGTGAAAGGATCGTCAGGTTTCCGCCGCCGGTCAGGACGTAGAGCAGTCCGCCGGCCCGGACCGGCGCGCGCGGGGCGGCGAGGGCCCGGGTCCAGAGCAACCGGCCGGTCGCCGCGTGGTAGGTGTTGACCCGCCCGGCCGAGGCCACGTAGACGCGGCGGCCGTCGGCGGCCAGGTCACCGGCTTCCTTGGGCACGAGCCAGAGCCGGCGGCCGTCGGTGGCCGCGTGGGCGGCGAGACCGGTGTCGCTCCGCAGGTAGAACTGGGTGCCGTCCGGGTTCGCGGCGACCGCGGTAGGCGTGAGATCGGTGCCCCAGACCGGCTTGCCGGTGGTGATCCGCCCGGCCCACGTGCCGGGGCGCCCGGCGGTGCGGCGCAGCAGGATCGTGCCGCCGGCCGAGACCGGACCTGCTAGTACCTCGTTGCTGTGGGTCCAGAGCGGGATGCCGTCCTCGAGGCGGTAGGCGGTGGCCCCGTGCCGGGCGTCGTCGCAGGTGCCGCATGCGCCGGAGGTGGCGACGGTCCCGGCGTCGGTGACCGCGGTGTCGATCGTCCAGGCGGCGGTCCGGCGCCAGCGCTGGGCTCCGGTGGCGGCGTCGAGGGCGACCAGGGAACCGTCGTAGTCGCTGGCGGATTCGCAGCTGGTGGTGGCGACGAGGACGAGGCCACCGGCGACGATCGGCCCGGCGGTGATCTGGCTGAAGCCGGTGTTGCGCCACAGCCGCTTGCCGGTGGCCGCCTGGTACGCCGCGACCCCGCCCGCTTCCAGCAGGTAGACGCGGTCGCCGACGGCTCGGGGCGCGTCCGGGGCGGGCTGGCAGCCGGGCCGGCCCGGCGCGGGTGTCACGGTCCAGCGGAGTTTCAGCCGGTTGACGGAGCCCGCGTTGATCACGGTCTCGGCCGGGTTGTAGCGGGTGTTTCCCGGACCGTAGCCGTCGTGACCCCACGAGGCAGGCGGTGGCGCAATGCCCATTATCGTGGCGATTAGCATAGTTTTGTACACAAGGTGATGATGACAGGGTGGAGGCGGTACACGTGCTGATCGGCGCGTCCATCGCGGCGGAGGACCTGGAGTTCTACGAGCCGCTGTTCGCCGGGAACGACATCATGCGGATCTTCCCGGTCCGCGTCACCGTCGACGGCGACCCGCTGCGGGTGTTGCCGGACTGGTCCGACAGCCGCCTGGAGTACTGCCGGCGCCACTCGGCCGTCCCGTTTCTCAGCACCAAGGTCGACGGCCGGCCCGGCGGCCTCGAACACGTCCGGCGGCAACTGGCGGACATGCCCGCCTGGATCGAACGGCTCTACCTCACCGACCGGCACGAACCCGAAGGCGACCTGCCCGGCGGCCCCGCCGAGTTCAAAGTCAACTTCGGCCGGTTCCTCGACATGATCGACACTCTGCCCCGCCGGATCCGCACCCGAGTCCGCTGCGGCCCCGTCCTGACCAAGACCTGGACCGAGAACAAGGATAAGGGCGACTTCCAATACCGGACATACGATCCGGGTACGGGTGACTTCTTCGGCGTCGACTGTTACGTCCCCGCCGGCACCAGCCACGAGGTGATGGCCCCGTCACGCCTGCCGAAACCCGCCGACTTCCTGCGCTGGGTGAAAGCCTACGAGCACAGCCCGTCCGACGCCCGCCCCCGCATCCTCCCCGAACTGGGCCTGATCGGCATGCCCGACGACCGCGACGGCTCGGCCCGGGCGGCCTGGATCAAGGGGGTGCACACCGAGATGTCCGGCTGGCACACCGGCGTCCCCGGCTGGTCCCGTCAGTGGAGTCTGCTCGGCTGGATCTGGTGGAACCAGCAGGGCAAGAACACCGGCGACGTCGACCGGATCGGCTCCCGCCGCGACTTCCCCCTCGACGAACGCACCGTCGACCGGCACACGGCGGCCAAACTGGACCCGCCGAAGCCGCTGACCATGTTCAACACACTGTGGAAGGCCCAGCGGTCCCGCCCGCGTCACGCCGCCATGTCCGTCGCGCGGTGACCCGCCTCCGTCGCAAGTAGGAGGACGGACTTCCCGCCTCCGCCGGATGTGCCCACCCCCGCTCCGGCGGCAGGCTCTTCAGACATGAGACGCAAGACAGCAGCCGCACTGACCGCCGCCACCCTCACCATCGGACTGACGCCACTGGCCGGTGCTCAGGCAGCGGAGAGAATCGTCCGCGAGTCCGTGACGATCCCGATGGACGGCGGCTGGTCCGCCACCGGTGAACTGAGTTATCCGAAGAGCGCGAAGGGCCGTTTGCCGGTGGTGGTGCTGTTGCACGGCAGCGGCCGCAACGACATGGACCAGACGATCGCCCCGGGCGCGGCCACCTTCAAAACGGTCGCCCAGGCGGTGAACAAGAGCGGCTTCGCGGTGCTGCGGTTCAACAAACGCGGCGTGATCGGTATCGGCCCGGTACTGAGCGACAATCCCGCGTTCCTGAACTTCGGCAAACGCTACGAGCAGACGGTGCGGGACGCGGCCGCTGTGATCCGGTTCGCCGGCGCCGCGAAGCGGATCGACCCGGCGAAGGTGTTCCTGCTCGGCCACAGTGAGGGCACCCAGGTCGCCGGAAACCTGGTCGCCGACCCGCGCGGCCACGGCATCACCAAGCCGGCCGGGGTCGTCGCGATGGGCGTGGTCGGCGGCACTCCCCGTTCGATCCTCTACTACCAGGTCGTCGGCCGTACGCTGGGACAACTGCACGAGGAGTTCGACTTCGACGGCGACGGCCGCCTCACCCCGGCCGAGTCCTCCGACGGCCTGATCGGACAGCCGGAAGCGGTGGCGGAGCAGTTCCGGGCCGTCCTGACCGATCCCGCCATCGACGCGAACAGCGACGGGGTGCTGGCCATCGACACCGAGATCGAGTCGTTCCTCCGCACGGCCGTCGGGTTCGACAGCTACCCGAACCTGCCGGGCATGCCCGAGGGCTTCGCCGACTACCTCACCGACCTCGTCCGCTTCCCGACACCGGCTCAGGACCTGCCGAGATACAACGGCCCGGTGCTGCTGCTGAACGGCCGGACCGACACCCAGACCGTCGTACGCGGCGCGATCGTCACCGATGCCGCCCTCGCCACCGCCGGGAACCGGGACCATACGCTGATCACCTACCCCGGCGTCGGTCACCTGATGAACGTCACGCCGAAGTACCTGCCGGCACCAGGCAGCCCCGACCCCGCGGTACTGCGCGACATCACCACCTGGCTGGCCGCACACCGCTGATCACTCTTCTGGGGGGCACCAGATGCGGACCAAGCTGATCCAGGACGGCGCGCTGGCCGTGGCCGCCGTGCCGTTCACCCTGGCGGTGCTCGCGCTCGCCGGCCAGAACAGCGCCCTGGGCCCGGTGGTGCTGGCGCTGCTCACGGCGCAGACGGCGCTGATCTGTCTGCGCCGGGTCAGTCCGGTGTGGTGCCTGGCACTGATGCTGGTGCTCCAGATCGCGATCGCCGCCACCGTCCCGCCCGGCACCGGACTGCGCGGTGTCGGGCCCAGCATCGTGGTCTACACCTGCGGCACCCTGCTGGCCGCGCGCACCGCCGTCACGCTCGCGGTGCTCACCGCGATTCTGGAGATCGGCGGGTACGCGGTCAGCACGGTCCCGCTGCGGAACCCGGCGCTGGAGCTGACCCAGGTCGTGCTGCACCTGCTGCTGTCACTGCTGTTCTACGTGGGCGCGGCACTGCTCGGCTCGCACCTCGCCATGCGACGCCGGTACTCCGAGGTCGTCGAAGCACGAGCCGACGCCGACGCCGAAGCGCACCGGGCCCGGACCGAGGCGGTACTGACCGCGGAACGCGCCCGCACCGCCCGCGAACTGCACGACGTCGCGGCCCACCACCTCACCTCACTGATCGTGCAGGCCACCCTGGTCGAACGGCTGCTGGACCGCGACCCGGCAGCGGCCCGCCGACACGCGGCCGCGATCCGCGAGGAAGGCCGGAACACGCTGCACAACCTGCGGCTGATCGTCGGCGCGCTGCGCGACGGTGCCGGCGCGGACCCTGATCTGCCGGACGGCAGCGGACTTGCGATGATCGACCGGCTGGTGTCCGGGAGCGAGGCCGTGCTCACGGTCGACGGCTCGCCTGGCGTACCGGAACCGGCCGTGGAACTGGCCCTTTACCGGGTGGCACAGGAGGCGCTGAGCAACGCGCGCGACCACGCGCCCGGAGCCCCGGTGACGATCACCCTCACCTATCGGGAGCCGGAGACCAAGATGGAGATCCACAACGGACCGGCACCCCGCGTGCCCGCCCGCCGGGACCGTGGCCGTCGAGGCTTCGGCCTGCTCGGCATGCGGGAGCGGGCCTCGCTGGTGGGCGGCTCGTTCAACGCCGGACCCACCCCCGAAGGCGGCTGGCGGGTCCGGTTGACCGTCCCGCACCGCTCATGATCACCGTGCTGCTCGCGGATGATCAGGCGATGCTGCGTGCCGGGTTCCGGTCGCTGATCGAGTTGGCCGGCGACATCACCGTGGTCGGCGAGGCCGCCGACGGCCCGGAAGCCGTCCGGATGGCCCGTCTGCTGCGGCCCGACGTGGTCTGCATGGACGTCCGGATGCCCGGCGGCGACGGTTTGACCGCGACCCGCGACATCGTCGAGACCCTCGATCCGGCGCCCGCGGTGCTGGTCCTGACCACCTACGAGCTGGACGAATACGTCTTCGGCGCGCTCGAAGCCGGTGCGAGTGGCTTCCTGCTCAAGGACGCTGACGTGGACACCCTGCTGGACGCGATCCGCCGGCTGGCCGCCGGTGAGGGCATGGTCGATCACACCGTCACCCGGCGGGTGATCGTCGAGTTCGCCCGCCGCCGCCGAACCGCGCCACCCGCGGGCCCCGGACCGGACCTGCTCACCGCACGCGAAGCGGAGATCGTCCGGTTACTGGCCCACGGTCTGTCCAACGCGGAGATCGCCACCGAACTGGTGGTCGAGGTGAGCACGGTGAAGAGCCACCTGAGCCGTGCGATGACCAAGATCGGCGCCCGCGACCGGGTCCAGACGGTCATCTGGGCCTACCGCTCCGGTCTCCTGCTCCTGCCGTCCTGAGTTTCTCCCGCTCCTGTCGTCCTGAGTTCAGAAATCCCGGGTCGTCTCGAACCAATCGTCGGCGGGCTTGCGGAGGTCGCCCAGCGGGGTGTCCGTGGCCAGCAGGGCGACTGCGGCCTGCGCGTCCTCGCGTTCGGTGGTCTCGATGCGGGGCAGGCGGTTGATCGCGGCGACAAAACCGCGCACGGCGGTCTCGACCGTGAACTCGGTGGTGGCCGTGCCGACCGCCTTCTCCGCGGCGCGGAACGCTTTCACCGCCGCGCGGGCGGACTTCGGCGGCCACGCCGAGAACGGCAGCCGGTATTCGGTGGCGAACCATTCGGCGCTGCGCGACTTGGAGACCGACGAATATTCCCAGCCTTCGTGGACGGCCCGGCGCAATTCCGTACGCAGCCGCTTTCCCTCTCGGTCGTCGACGTTCCAGGCGATCAGTTGCAACAGTTCGGGCCAGGCGTTCAAAGACGGAAGACCAGCCATTTCCGGTACGAATCTCAAATGCAGCCCGGTCAGCCCGCGCAACTCGGCCAGCGCTTCCAGGTTGGTCATACTGCCGGACAACTGGAGGTGGCGCAGCTCGGTGAATTGGAGCAGGCTCGCGCAGTCGAACGGCTTCCGCAGCGGCTGGACCGACACCGACACCGAAGCGGCTCTCGCCAGGGCGGGCATGATCGGCAACGTCGTGGTCGGGCTGAAACCGACTGTCGGGCACTGCGCACCCGGCGCGAGCACCGGCGTGAACAGGATGAGATCGCCGCCGGCGAAGAAGTTGTGGCCGGGCGGCAGTACCAGGCGCAGTGGGGCCCGGCGCACCCGGACGCTCAGCGAGTGGATGTCGGCCCGACTCGCGTCCAGGTCCTGCGCGCTCTGCGGTGACCAGGTGAGACCCTCGATCGGCCGGTGCTGCGACCAGGCGGCCCAGCCGGTGTCGTCGCCCTCGTAGGTGATCCAGCGCGGCCAGTGCGACCCGGCCGGGGTGGAGTACGGGTCGAAGGCGCTCCAGTTGATCGTGTCGCCGGGGGCGACCTGGAGATCGGTGTCCGGGCCGCCCAGCGAACAACTCCCGACGCCGGGCTCCCTCTTCAGCCGGTGACTGTCCGGACCGGTCAGCGAGATGATCTCCATCAGTCGTCCAGGGCCTGGTAGACGCTGTTCCACAGATCGGCCCACATCGGCAGCCCTTGATCACCGAGGTGGGCTCGCTGCATGAAGACGAACGCGGTCAGGTCCTCGGACGGGTCGTTCCACCAGCCGGTGCCGTAGTAGCCGGGCCAGCCGTAACTGCCCACCGACGGGCCGAGCTGGGTACGGCGGGTGCGGACCGACAGCCCGAAACCCCAGCCGATGTCCGCGAAGTAGCCCGGCCAGAACCCGGAGATCTCTCGCTGCCGCGGCGTCAACTGGTCGGTGGTCATCAGCGTCACCGACGGGCGGGACAGCACCCGCTCGCCCCGATGCACACCACCGTTGAGCAGCATCGACGTGAACGTGAGGAAGTCGTTCGGGGTGGACACGATGCCACCGCCACCCCGCTCGAACACGGGCGGGCGGTCGACTGGGCCGGTGGGGCCGTCGTCGACGGTCGGCGTTCGGTGGGCGTACGCCACCGCAAGGCGGTTGATCTTGTTGGGGTCGACGCTGAAGCCGGTGTCGGTCATGCCGAGCGGGCCGAGAAGCCGCTCACGCAGAGCCTCGCCGAAAGACATGCCGGTCGCGCGCGCGACGAGCACGCCGGTGACGGTGGCGGCGGTGTCATACATCCAGCGCTCCCCCGGCTGATGCACCAGCGGCAACTCCCCGAGCCCGCGCAACCACCCGTCCGCCGACGACCCGTCGATCGTGTCCAGGGCATCCGCGATCGGGATCGTGCCCGGTTCCGCCGGGACCATTCCGGTGCCCATCGTGTACGTCAGCAGGTCCCGCACCGTGATCGCCCGCACCGCCGGAACGGTGTCACCGAGCGGCCCGTCCGGGTCCCGCAGCACCCGCATCCCGGCCAGCTCCGGCAGCAGTTCGTCGACCGGGTCGTCCAGCCGCAGCGTGAAGTCCTCGACCAGGGTCATCACACAGGCGGCGACGATCGGTTTCGACGTCGACCCCAGCCGGAAGATCGTGTCAGCGGCGATCCCGGCCCCGTCGAAGGCCAGCGCCCCCACCGTCTCGACGTGCACCTGACCGTGCCGGGCGAGCACCGCCACCATCCCCGGCACGAGCCCGTCAGCGACGTGCTTCTCCATCAGCCCACGCGTCCTGGACAGCCGCTTCGCCGAGAACCCCGTCATCGCCCGAAACTATCAGCCGCCCGGGAAACGGCCGGCCCGGACTGCACAGCCTCGTAACATCACCGGACGTGACCCGAAGTGTCGCGGACTCCTGGACGCTGATCGACGACTGGCTGCACCAGCACGTTCCCCACGTCCACGCCACGCTGGCGCCACCCGCAACCGCCGCGGACCTGCAGCGAGTGGAACAGGCCCACGGCGTCGACCTGCCCGGCGACCTGATCGCGTGGTGGCGTGGAGCCAACGGAATGCGGCCCGGGTCGATGTCGTACGCGCAGATCGTGCCGCCCGGCCTTTGGGCGATGAACACCGAATTCGCGGTCGCCCATCTGCACGAGACACGACAACTCGCCACCGGTCCGCAGACGTCGGTGCCGATCCGGGAGTACGACGCGACAGTGGCGGAACTGATGAACGAACCCGCGGGTTCACCGGACCAGAGCGGAGAAGGAGTACTGGTCCACTTGCCCGCCTGGTTCGCGTTCGCGTACGAGAATCGTGTCTACTTCGTCGATTACCGACCGGGCCCGTTGCAAGGGTGCGTGATGCGTCAAGGCGCCTACGGCGGGTGGAGCGGACCGCTGTGGCCCAGTCTGGCGGCCATGTGGGCGGAGACGAGCGACGTCCTCCTCAGCTCGAATCCCGGTTCTCGGCCGGAACGAGTCAAGACCACGGTGGGCGATTGGTGGTTTCCTCAAGGCTGGTGGCCGGAATCCTGAACGATTCCGCTCAGGATCGGCGTTCCTCCGCTGAGAGCGTCAGGCAGAATTCGTTACCGGCCGGGTCGAGCAGAACCACCCAGCCCGCACCGTCCGACTTGCGATGGTCCTCGGAGATCGTCGCGCCCAGTGCCAGAACGCGATCCACCTCAGCGTCGCGGTCCCGGTCACCGGGCTGCAGGCAGACGTGTACCCGGTTCTTCACGGTCTTGCCTTCGGGAACAGCCTGGAAGTAGAGCCGCGGCCCGCTCGCCGGTTCGAGGACGACATCAGCGTCACCGGGAGCGAACTCCGCATCGAGCGGCTGGCCGATCACCTCACCCCAGAACTGCGCCAACGAGTAGGGGTGAGCGCAGTCGAACGAGACATTCCGAATGAACGAGACCATGACCCCAGATCCTAGGCGCTCCCGAGCGCGCGCCGTTCCGCTAACTCGCGCCGACTCGATCGATGTCGCTTCGGCGGCGGAGGAGATCGACCACGACCGCGACGATCATCCCCGCGTATGCCCAGAAGAGCACGTTCGAGAACGCGGACACCGGGTCCCAGGTGCCGTGCCAGGAGTCCTGGAAGGCCTGTGTCCAGGTGTCACCGTGACCGATGGTCCACGGCAGCGGAAGTCCCAAACTGACGACCCAGACGGCGTCGCAACAGGTCTCTTGGATCGGGGTCACCATGCCGGCCAGCACTCCCACGGCACCAGCCGCCGTACCGGAGATCCGCCCTGCCCTGCTCGTCCGAAGACCTCGCCGAGCCAGCGCGATCAGGAGCACACCACCGACGATCACCACCGCGGAGAACACCGAGACCCGCCAGTCCGCCTCGTACGCGGTGTTGTTCATGCCGCCCAGGTAGAGGCCGAGAGCAACACTGCCACCCCCGGCCAGCACCCGGGCGGCGATACCGAACCCATCGATGGCTTCTCTGGTCAACGGCTGATCGTCGCACGGCATCGCCAGTCCCCGAGATCGTCGGGACGACCAGTGCTGATGAAGGTACGGATCAGGTTCCAGGCGCGATAGGTGTTCAGCACGACGTCGCCGTCGAACCGGGTCAGCTCATCGATGATCGGCACCTCGACGTAGGCGTCAGCGGGGACGCTGCCGTCTCCGATGAGAACGCAGGACTGCGGAAGCGGCGCCGTGACGATCATGTGGATGACCGCGTACTCGCCGCGAAAACCGATGTTCAGCCGTAGGTCCTCGACATCCGGGATCGCCACCTCGATGTAGCCGCGGATCCGGCGGTTGCGCAGCCGGCGAAAACGGTCCTCCAAGTCCGCCAGATCCGACCGTTTCGGGGCGGGTGAGAATCGGCGGGATCCCAGTTCGGTCGCGGACCAGACCACAGTCATCGGCGGAGTCTAGAACGCCTATTCTTCGCCCATGGCGGGCGGTGTTGGGGAGCAGTGGGATGGCTGGGTACGGCAATGGGCGACCGACATCGACGCTGCCGCCGGTGGCATGGTGGCGACGTTCGAGTCCGATTTCGGCTACCCGGCCGGAGTCAACGAGGTGCGGTGGGCCACCGCGGACGACCGTGCCGACGCCGAGCGGTACGGCCTCGACCCGCTGACGGTGCCGCCGATGGCCGACTTCTATCGGATCGTCGCGGCGGTCAGCCTGCCGGATGTCGGCAACGGCCTGTTCATTCATCGTGCGTCGAGCGCGCTGGCGCTCCGTGACGAGATCGGCTACGTATTCGTACCCGGCGCCGATGACACGCACGGTCTGCCGGTCGGTTCCACGGGTGGTGGCGATCAGTTCGTCGTGGACTGGGGAGGCGCTGTGCACCGGTCGATCGGCGCGTCCTTGGACGGGGATTTCGTGCGGGTCGCCGACTCGATCGAACATTTTCTGGCGCGGCTGCGATACGCCGTCACCGCGTTCACCGAGGACAACCGGATAGTCGACGTCTGACGGCCCGCCAGGTGGCAGGCGCCTGGCAGCATGTCCGTTATGGAGCTAAAACTCAGGGCGGTTCGGCGGGAGGACGCGGCTCAGCTTGCCGGGCTGCTGGCGCAGTTGGGGTACCCGACCGACGAGGCCACAGTGCACGAGCGACTGGACTACTGGCTGGACGATCCGGCCAGTCAGCTCATCGGGGCCGACGACGACGGCGAACTCGTCGGCGTCGCAGCGCTGCACTTCTCGCCGATGCTGGAAGTGACCGGAAAGGCCGGACGGCTGGCCGCGCTGGTCGTCGACGAGCGTTACCGCAGCCGCGGAGTGGGCCAGTCGCTGGTCGCGGCGTTCGAGGACCAGGCCCGCGCCGCGGGATGCGTGAAGCTGGAGATCACGAGCTCCCGCTACCGGGAGCGAACCCACAATTTCTACAAACAGCTGGGGTACGAGGACATCTGCGCGTCCTCAGCCCGCTTCATCAAAACCGTCACGGAGTAGACCCCCGCGTCGAGAATGAGCATGCCGGGACCGCTCTGGCACATTCCGCAACCAACTGCACGCGTCAAAGTTCGAGGCGCAGGCGGGGCCAACGGCTGGTCCAGCCCTTGGCGTCGACGCGGCTCTGCACCTTGGCTCGGCCCGCCGGGTTGTCGAAGGCCGGGGACGGGCGGACCACCATGTCCACCAGGTCGGCGATGCCGTGGCAGGTCATCAGGTGCACGGAGTCGTTCCGTAACGTCACCGCGATGCACGTCGCCGTTTCGGGCCAGCGGGAGATCGCGTCCCGGGTGGAGGTGTAGGGGTCGACGCCGTTGTGCAGGTGCATGCGGGCCTGATTGCGGATCTCCCACGGCACCCCGGGCAGGAGCGTCTCGGCCTGGGCTTCGAAGCGGACGTCCTCGGCCGGGTCCGGGTTCGCCGGGGCGAAGTAGGCGACATCGACGTCCCGCTCCGGCCGGCCCGGTAGGCCGCTGATCGCATCCCAGACGCGGTTGCGGACGAAACCGGCGCCGATCCACCAGTCCGGTAGTCCGAGGCGGGCAGCTGCCCGCAGGGTTCTCATCGCTTGCGGATCCGACGAGATCACGTTCACCACGAACCGTGCGCTCATGACCATCTCAGGGCCGGCTGTCGTGGGTGGCTCGGCTGGTGAGGACCTCGTCCATGTGAATTTCGGCCCAGCGCTTCAGGGTTCGCATCGTCTGGTGCAGGGAGAGGCCCAGGTCGGTGAGTTCGTAATGGACCGTGGACGGAACCGTCGGGGTCACCGTCCGGGTGATCAGGCCGTCTCGTTCCAAGGCGCGCAGCGTCTGGGTCAGCATCTTCTGGCTCACTCCGGCCAGCAGGCGGGACAGTTCGGAGTAGCGCATCGGGCGTGGCGAACCGGTGCAATCGGGGCCACTGCCGAGAGCGGCCAGGATCAGGGTCACCCACTTGCCGGAGACCCGTTCGAGCAGTTTGCGGCTGGGGCAGACGGCCAGGAAGGCGTCGTACTCCGCCTTGGCCTGGGCTTTCTTCTGTGCCGCCGAGATGGTCGCCATGTCCGCTCACTTTCCGGTGAGTATCTTACGCACTCCGAGGTGCCTACTTCCCAGCAGGAAGTTACCTGCCGATAGTAAAGCCATGACTTCTCTTCCTGGTGGCACCTGGACGTTGGGCGATCTCGACGTCACGCGGTTCGGTTACGGGGCCATGCAGCTCGCCGGCCCCTGGGTGATGGGGCCACCCGCCGACCACGACGGGGCGCTCGCTGTGCTCCGCGACGTCGTCGAGTCGGGCATCACACACATCGACACCTCGGACGCGTACGGGCCGTACGTCACCAACCAGCTCATTCGGGAGGCTCTGTACCCGTACCAGCAGAATCTCCGGATCGTCACCAAAGTCGGCGCGAACCGCGACGCGCAGGGTGGCTGGCCGACCGCCCGGGATCCGGAGAGCCTGCGCCGGCAGGTGCGGGAGAACCTGGACCGGCTCGGGCTGGACGTCCTCGACCTGGTCAACCTGCGGCTCGGGAACGCGGAAGGGCCGCGAGCGGAGCCGGTTGCCGAGGCGTTCGGGACACTCGTGGAACTGCAGCGGCAAGGGCTGATCCGGCATCTCGGGGTGAGTAACGCGACCGCCGAGCAGGTGGCCGAGGCCCGGGCGATTGCACCGATCGTGTGCGTGCAGAACATGTACAACCTGGCGCACCGCTCCGACGACACCCTGATCGACGAACTCGCCGCCGACGACATCGCCTATGTGCCGTTCTTCCCGCTGGGCGGGTTCAGCCCGTTGCAGTCGTCGGCCCTGGACGCGGTGGCCGCACGGCTGGAGTCGACGCCGATGTCGGTCGCGCTGGCCTGGCTGTTGCGGCGGTCGCCGAACATCCTGCTGATCCCGGGCACCAAGTCATCGGCGCATCTGCACGCGAACATCGCCGGTGCGGGCCTGGCACTGGCCCCGGACGACCTCGCCGAACTGGACAAGATCAGGGGGTGATGTGCGCCCGGTCATGGCCGGTGACCTGGCCTCTGGTTAGGGTCACCGGCATGCTGGATACGTACGACGCCGTGCTCTTCGATTGTGACGGGGTCCTCGTCGACTCCGAGCGCATCACCAACACTGTGCTCCGGGAGATGCTGCTCGAACTGGGCTGGCAGGTGTCGGTGGAGGACTGTTTCCGGCTGTTCGTCGGGCGGGCGGTGAAGGACGAGAGCGCCCTGATCGCGTCGCACACCGGGTTCACCGTGACCGACGAGTGGATCGCCGAGTTCCGTGCCCGCCGCAACGTGGCGCTCACCCGCGATCTGCTGCCGATTCCGGGTGCCGTCGCCGCGGTCCGGGCGATCGACGGGCTCACCGGTGGGATGCTGGCCTGCGCGAGCGGCGCCGACCGTCCCAAGATCGAGTTGCAGCTCACCAAGGTCGGGCTCGACGACGTGTTCGCCGGGAAGATCTTCAGCGGCATGGAGACGCCGCGCAGCAAGCCCGCCCCGGACGTCTACCTGGCCGCGGCGGCTGCTCTCGGCATCGACCCGGCTCGGGCCGCGGTCGTCGAGGACACCCCGACCGGTGTCCGGGCCGGGGTGGCCGCCGGGGCCACGGTGTTCGGGTACTGCCCGGCGGACAGCCCGGCTCACCAGGCGCCGCAGGTGATGCTGGACGCCGGGGCCACCTACACGTTCGCCGACATGGCGGAGCTTCCGGCGCTGCTGGCCACGGCTCAGCCGGAGAACCGGGTTCTGCGCACCATCGACCGGTAAGCGGCCAGGGCTTCGGCGTCACTGTCCGGGCGGAAGTCGCGGGACGTGCCTTTCTGATTGTCGGTGTCGAACCAGACCACCGCACCGATCGACGGCGTCGCCGCCACGTACGCGGAGAGCTTTTTGATCCATGGCGCTTTGCTGTTCCGGCCGTGGCTGATGGCGGCGGTCTCGGCCAGCACGATCGGTTTACGTTTGCCGTAGGCCGACACGATCGGGGTGAACAGCGTCTTCGGTGACTCCTTCGAGAAGTTGTAGCCGGAGACGCCCACCCAATCGACGTAGGAATCCCCCGGGTAGTAACGCTGGAACTTGTTCCACGCCACGTCCGGGCCGGAATTCCAATTCGGTCCCCACACCCAGGCGACATTGGTGGCACCGTTCTCCCGGAAGATCCGGTGCATGCGCCGCCACGACTTGACGTACCCGGCGGGCTTCTTGCCGTTGTGGGTGCCGTCCCAGTCGAACCAGTTCCCGTTCATCTCCCAGCCCCAGCGCAGCATGATCGGCCGTTTCATGCCGGCCAGCCGGGTGGCCATCAGAGCGATGTTCTTATCGGATTTCCCGCTGGTTATCCGCTGGTAGGTGGTGCCGTGCCAGGACACCATCAGCACCGCGTCCGACGGCACTTCCGGCTCGCTGACCGGCGCATACCCCGACCACGGGTAGTAGCGGTTGATGATCCGCTGTTCCCGCCCGAGCTGTTTACGGCGTAACGCCAGACTCTCGGTGAACGTCCGCCCGCGCAGTGAGAGATAGGACCCGAGCATCGCTTTCCCCGGCCGGAACGGCACCGGCCCACCCCATTTGACAGCCGCTTGCGCGGCCTCCGGAGCAAGACCGATCGCCGGTACGGCCAGCGACAGCATCCCCAGCACCTGCCGCCGATCCAGCCCGCTCATCGGGCGACCGCCGCTCTCCCGGCCACGAGCAACCCGAAGGCCGCCGTGGCGAGGATCAGTGCGAGGAGACCCGCAACGCCACTCACCGTGCCCGACAGCGACATCCAGGAAACGAACTGTTCGGCCGAGCCGCCGGAGTCGTTCGCGTACGAGAAGAAGGAGAACGACTGATATGTGCTGCCGAACCCGAATACGGACAGCGATACACCGAGCAAAGCAACTCCCAGTCCGGCCAGACTCAGCCCGTAAGCGATCCGGCTGCCACGCCGCAGACCGAACGCGGCCACCGCCAGCAATACGGCGAAGCCCAGCTTCGACCCGCCGGTCACGAACTGGACGGCCGCCCACTCGTCACCGAGTAGCGGCCGGAAGCGCAGCCCGCCGATCACGTCCACCAGAACCAGGACCAGAAGCAGCCCGGCAACCGCAAGCTGCAACCCGAAAACCGCAGCCATCGTGTTGAGCCGACCCTTCTGGCCAGACATTTCCGATATCACCCGGGCACTCTACGTGCGGTCGGCGCACGACCGGGACGGCTGATCGGCCGGAATCCGCACGACCGACGGCTTCAACGCCACCGGGCGAGCACCGTCAGCAAGGCCTCCGACGTGGCGTCGGGAGCGTCCAGGGTCACCAGCCGGCCGCCGCGTTCCAGTTGGTTCTCATTGCATTACCTCCTCGGGGTGCTGAGGCCGGCCCGGTTCCCGGGCCGGCCTTCGCGATCAGTGGTTGGCGATTCGGGAGGTCAGCAGGTTGGGGTCGTTCAGCGTCGAGTAGGCGGCGCTGGTCACGTACGCCTGGTGTCCGCGGACGGCGACCGAGGTGGGGTTGGACAGACCGTCGGTTGCGGTCAGCACGGTCGTGACTTTCGCGGCTCGGCCCCTGGCCGGGGTGACCAGGACGACCTTGTTCGCCGGGTTGATCGCGGCCAGCAGCTGGGTGCCGTTGCCGGTGAAGGTGAAGTCGTCGATGCCGGTCAGACCGGTCGCGACGGTCTCGAACGTGCCCGCCTTCCTGCCGGTGAGGGTGGTACGCAGGATGGTGCCCTTGTCAAGGTTCGTCACGTACAGGTGCTCGCCGCGGACCTTGGCGCCGTTGACGCCGAGGTAGGTGACCGGGCGCAGGACGGCGGCGCTGCTCAGGACGGTTGCGTACCCGCGCTGGCGGCCCCGGGTGGGCACGCTGTAGACCGCGCCCTTGACCGGGTCGGTGGCGTACAGGATGCCGGTGGCGGGGTTGATCGTCAGGCCGTTGGGGGCGCCGTCGGCCGGCAGGTCAGCCAATTTGACGGGAATCCGGTTGTCCTCGGTGAAGGTCCAAATGCCGGTTTCGGCCTTGCTGCCGGTGGCGTAGGCGACGTAGAAGCGGTTGCCATCGCGCACCAGCCCGGTCACCAGTGAGAAACCGATGACGGGGGCCACGGCGCTCGCGTCGGCGGGCGCGGGGAGGGTGGCCAGCACCGTGGTCCGGCCGGTGGCCGAGATGCGGGCGATCTGGTGGCTGAGGGCGAAGGTGACGTCGACGCTGCCGTTGCGGTCCAGGGCGATGTTCTCCGGCGTCTGGCCGGCGGTCAGGTCGAAGTGGGCCGTGACCGTGGGCTTCGAGATCGGCATCGACGCGGCCTGCGCAGGGCCGGCGAACAGGACACCGGCAGCGATGGCGACAGCGGTGCCCCGGAGGGTTCGGAAGGTCATGGTGTCCTCGTTCAGGAAGCGGGGGTCTCGGCGGTGGCCACGATGGTGGCGCGACCGAGGATGTGGCTGGCCATGGTGAAGTTCAGGTACGCCGGGGTGCCCTCGGCGGGCACTCCGAGGTCCTCGACGTCGAGGGCGTGCACGGTGATGAAGTAGCGGTGCTCGCCGTGTCCGGCGGGCGGTGCCGCGCCGATGTACTGCGGCAGGCGTGCATCGTTGGGCAGCTGGATCGCGCCCTGCGGCAGCCCCGAACCGACGGCGTCACCGGCCCCGGCGGGCAGGGTGGTCACGGTGGCGGGGAGATTGAAGACGGCCCAGTGCCAGAAGCCGGACATCGACGGCGCGTCGGCGTCGAAGACGGTCACCGCGAAGCTCTTGGTGCCCTCGGGTGCGCCGGACCAGGTCAGGTCGGGGGAGATGTCCTGGCCGCCGGGGATGCCGAAGGCGCCGGAGTGCTGGGCCAGCGGCAGAGCCTCGTTGTCTGCGGCCGCGGAGCTCTTCAGCTCGAAGCTGGACACTTCGGGGAGACGGGCAAACGGGTTCATGGTGGTTCTCCAAGCGGAGCGAGTGGTGTGCTGCGGACACCTGAAAGACTGCGATCTGCGACAACGGGCAGGGAGATCTTCAGCATCCTGGTGCCCGGGGTGCCACCTTCAACCGATGACGTGTGGCGACGCGGTGCCGCAAGCTGGGATCATGCCCGCTCCCCGAGCTGCAAACCGGCCCGAACTATCAGCTTTCCTGCGAGCGATGCGAGAGCGCGTACGACCGGAGGAGGTGGGCTTGCCAAAGCTGGGTCAACGCCGCACGCCGGGGCTGCGGCGCCAGGAGGTCGCGCAGCTCGCCGCTGTCAGCATCGACTGGTACATCCGCCTCGAGCAGGGCCGTGTCGGCATACCCGGCGCGGCTGTGCTGGACGCGTTGGCTCAGGCGCTGAAGCTGTCCGAAGCGGAACGTCACCATCTGCACCTGATCGCGCGGGGCGAGGCCCCGCCTGCCCGGCATGTGCCGGCGCCGGCGAGTCAGTCGTTGCGGACGCTGCTGCGGAGCATGCCGGCGACTCCGGCCTGGATCCTTGACTTCCGGTTCGATGTGCTCGCGCACAACGCGGCGGCGGTGGCCCTGTTCGGTCCCGGCTTCGCGGTGGGGACGAACACGGCGGAACCACTGTTCCTCGACCCCGGCGCCCGCGACTTCCAGCTGGACTGGGATCGGATCGCCCGCGAGCACGTCGGCAACCTGCGCGCCAACCTGGCCCGACATCCGGACGACCCGCGCCTCCTGAGTCTGGTCGCCGACCTGCGCCGCACGAGCAGTGACTTCGCGGCCTGGTGGGACGATCAGACCGTGCAGGAACGCACGAACGGCACCAAACGCGTCCTGCACCCGGCCGTGGGCGTCATGACCTTGCGCTACGACGTGCTGGCCGTCCAGGACGGTTCCGAACAACGCCTTTCCGTCATCACCCCGGCGGACGCGCACGCCGAGGAGACGCTGCGCTCGCTCATCTTCCAGCAGACCAAGCTGCGAGCGGTGAACTAAAACGACTGGGCGTTGAGGTGCGCACGTCGTTGTCCGCCGCGAACGACAGGGCCAGCGCCCGTCCTGGGCTCCGCCATGGCCGGCAAGGTCCTGGGCCACCCGCCGCCGGCGTCAGCGACAACGCGATCGGCAATAAACTGCTCGACCGAGCCACCACCCTGCACCCCATCTTGAAACGTCGAGAACTCCATGATCACCTTGGAGACTTCACCCGCTTCACCCGCTTCCACAGAGGCCACCCACCCCACGAAATCCCTGTTCAAACACCCCGCGCCGCGAGAACGCAATAGCTCTGGGCCTGTCCACCGACCGGGACCGACTGTAAGAGATGTTTACCACTGAACGAATCCGGCTTATCCGACAAATTCTGGCAGTGAGTCGATCTTGCGATGACGCTGCGTACAGCATTGGCCGTCCGGTCCCCTGCCCGGCCGCACCACCACCGTTGACGCGAAAGAGCTGGCCAGGCAGCCTCACCCGGGTATTCACGTCACTCGACCGGGAGCCGCGAGACTGATGAACCGAAGACTGCGAGTAGCCGTGACCCGGGTCAGCACCGTCGTACTGATGGCCGCCGGTGGCGCCACCGCGATCGTGCTCACCCAGCAGGCCGACGCCGCCGTACGCCTCAACGACAGCGACGTCACCGCGAACCTGTGGTCCTGGAACTGGCGTTCCGTCGCCGCGGCGTGCACCGGGCAGCTCGGCCCGGCCGGGTACGGCGCCGTGCAGGTCGCCCCGCCCCAGGAGTCGGTCAGCCTGCCCACCAGCCCGGTCGGCGCGCACCCCTGGTGGGAGGTGTACCAGCCGGTCTCGTACCGGATCGACAGCCGCCTCGGCAACCGGGAGCAGTTCGCCGGCATGGTGCAGAGCTGCCACGACGCCGGTGTCCGCGTCTACGTCGACGCGGTCGTCAACCACACCGCGGGCAGCAACAACACCCACACCAGCGGGTACGCCGGCAGCACCTTCGACCCGAAGGGCTTCGGCTACCCGGCCGTCCCGTACACCACTGCCGACTTCCACCACGCCGGTGACGGGACCTGCAACGACGAGGACGGCCAGATCGACAGCTGGAACGACCGCGCCGAGGTCCAGAACTGCGAGCTGTCCGGTCTGTCCGACCTCAAGACCGAAAGCGGCGCGGTACGCGGGAAGATCACCGGGTACCTCAACGACCTGGTCGGACTGGGTGTCGACGGGTTCCGGGTGGACGCCGCCAAACACATCGCCCAGGCCGACTTCGCCGCGATCGTGGCCGGGCTGAACACCACCACCGCCGAGGGCAAGGCTCCGTACATCGCCCAGGAAGTGACGGCCGGCGGCACCGGAACCCTGGCGCCGTCCGCGTTCACCGCCAACGGCGACGTGCTCGGCTTCTCCTACGCCGACGCGCTGCACAACCATTTCACCGACGGCACCCTGAACGAACTCGGTGGCATTCCCGGCTGGAGCCTCGACCTGCCGAGCGCGAAAACCGCGGCCATGGTCGCCAATCACGACACCGAACGCGACAAGAGCACCCTGCGCTATCAGGACGGCGTCACCTACACCCTCGCCAATTACTTTCTGCTGGCGTACCCGCAAGGAAAGCCGTTCCTCTACGACGGTTTCACCTTCTCCGACGACAACACCGGCCAATCACCACCGGCCGACGCCACCGGAATGGTGAGCGACACCGTCTGCGGCACCGGCGCCTGGCAGTGCCTGACCCAGTCGACCGGTATCAAAGGTCTGGTCGCCTGGCGCAACACGGTGAAAGCCGCGACCACCGTCGCCGATTTCACCGCCACCGCGAAGAACGTGATCGGTTTCCGCCGCGGCACCCTCGGCTGGGCCGGCATCAACGCCTCCGGCAGCGCGTCCACCGCCACCTACCCCACCGGCCTGACCGACGGCGTCTACTGCGACCGCGTCACCGACTGCGCCACCACGGTCACCGTCACCGGCGGAAAGGCGCCGGTCACCATTCCGGCCGGCAGTGCCGTCGCCATCGACGTCAACAGCAGAAAAGACAGCGGCGCCTGTACGACCGTCGCGGTCCAGTTCGACGCCGAAGTCACCACCGCATGGGGCGAGAACGTCTTCGTCCTCGGCGACCAGAGCGCCCTGAGCAACTGGTCCACGTCCGGTGGCGTCGCGTTGTCGTCGGCTTCCTACCCGGTGTGGAAAGGCGCGGTCAGCCTGCCGGCGAACACGACGGTGCAGTACAAGTACGTGAAGAAGAACGGCACCACGATCAGTTGGGAATCCGGCGAGAACCGCACGGTGAACACCGGCAGCGCGTGCACGCTGACACTCACCGACACGTGGCGATAGCCGTCAGTCGAGGTGCCACACCTCGTTAGCCTCCCGCCAGGGGCCCCACGGCCGTTTCAAGATCGATAGTTGCGGTGAGTGATGGTGGCGGCTTCAGCGTGTCGGATATGGACGAAGCTCCGTTGAGACCAGGTCTTTCCACGGAACTGGTTCAAACGGAGCTTCGTCGTGCCGCAGTCTGTCATCCCCACCACCGATCCAGCATCGTCGGCGACCGTCGGCGAGGCCTCGTTCACGCCTTCGTGTCACGGTCTGCTGGAGTTGTTCCTCGCCGTTTCTGACGGCCGTTCGGACCAGGGCCGTGATCATCCGGTCGCGGTCGTGCTCGCGCTGGTCGCGGCGGCCACGGTAGCCGGTTTGAAGGGCTACAGCGCGATGAGCGGCTGGGTCGCCGACGTGCCCTGCCACATCCTCGACGGCCTGTACACGCGGGCCGAAGCCCGCCCGGCAGGGCGGCCATCACGCTCGACACTCTGGCGGGTCTGCACCGACACCGACACCGATGTCCTGGACGCGGTGATCGCCGAGTGGACCACCACCCAGCAGACCGCCACCAGCACCGACACCCCGATCCAGGTGCGCCTGGACGGCAAGACCGTCCGCGGCGCCGTCGACATCGACGGTGAACAACTGCACCTGCTGTCCGCTCTGGCCGGCCCACCGCACCAGGGATCAGCGGCCGTCGTCATCGCCCAAGCGCCGACCGACGGCGCCAAGACCCGCGAACCGGCCACCGCCCGTGCCCTGCTCGAGTCTCTCGACCTACGCGACGTCACGGTCACCGCCGACGCCCTGCACACCGTCAAAGCCACCGCCGAACTCATCCACCAGCAGGGTGGCCACTTCGTCCTACCGGTCAAAGAGAACCGGCACGCCCTGTTCGACGCCCTCGACGCCCTGCCCTGGACCGACACTCCGATCGGCCACGAGAGCACTGACACCGGGCACGGCCGCACCACCCGCCGCACCATCCGGGTCCTACCCACTCCACCCGGCCTGCCGTTCCCGCACGTCAAACAGGTCTGGCTGATCGAACGCTACGTCACCCACAGCAACGGCAAACAGTCCGCAGCCGCACAACTCGGCGTCACCAGCCACCCCGCCGACCAAGCCGGACCCGCCGAACTGGCCGCGTTCAACCGCGGCCACTGGGCCATCGAAACCCTGCACTTCATCAGGGACACCTGCTACCGCGAGGACCACTCCCACGTCCGCACCCGCTCCGGACCCCGCGTCCTCGCATCGCTACGCAACCTCGCCATCAACGCCCTACGCCTGGCAGGCCGCACCGACATCACCGAAGCCACCCGCTGGGCCAACCGCGACATGACCAGGCCATTCACCATCCTCGGTCTCACCAGATGATGTTGAAACGACCGTGCCAGGGGCCCTCGCCGGCCGGCGTTTCGCCGCCCCAGGGCTCCTGGCACGGATCGGTCAGCTTCCACCATTCCCGCGTGACCGGATCAGCGGCGATCCGCGCCATGTCCGCGTCGTGGTCGTCCCCCACGTACTCGTAGTAGGCGAAAAGCGTTTTCTCCACCAGAAAAATCGAATAGTTCCGCACGTTGCACCGCGTCAACGTCTCCTCGACGGCCGGCCAGACCGCAGCGTGCAACCGCACGTATTCGTCCCGCTTCTCCGCCCGCACATCAACGACCTGCCCATGCCGTTCCACGATCCGCTCCCGTCGTCTCAGTACATCCACCGGTCGAGCACGGCCGGCCAGAAATGCGTCTCGTGACTGCCGTCGCCGATGGCGGCCGGATCGGCGACTCCGATCCGGCCGAGCAGGTCGTCGATCTCCGCCCGCGCCTGATCCTCGGTCTCGCCGTTCTCGTCCCAGTGGTGAATGGCGGTGGATCGCGTGAACCAGCCGCCGACCATCTGCAGCGAACACAGCCAGAGAACCACGGACGAGTTCACGAATTGCGAGGTGCCGTCCCGCTCCCACCGCCGAACCTCGCCACTGCCCGGCAGCACCCCGTAGTCCCAGTTCACATAAGTGCCTTCGTAGTAGGCGAGCCGGTACATCCCCGGCATCGCCCGAAACGATTCACCGTGGACCAGCTCGTCGAACAGCGGCACCCCGCTTTCGGTGAGCGCCGCCCGGTCCGCCTCCGACAGCCGCCAGTTCGCCACCTCGGATGCGGCCGCCCGCCGCACCCGGCCTTTTCCGGCCCAGGCTTCCAGTTCTCCGAACGAGGGCCGGTCGCCGTCCCGCGGGAACCCGGTCACCACCTGAGCACGAATCGACACCTGGGCATCATGCCATCTCGTCGTGCTCCTTCTTGATGACGAAATAGGAGCCGCGGATGGTTCCGGCCAGTTTGGATTTCTGGCGGGCGAACTTGAACGCGCCCAGTTCCTCGGGGACCTCCATGCCGTCGGAGAGTTTGAAGCCGACCGCGCGTTTTCCGCCGTCGTCGATCGGGTACATCACGTTGATGGACAGGCCGCTCCGGTAGAACACGTACGCCATTTTGATGTTCTCGACCTGGAATTCGGTCGCCTCCAGCGGCTCGGACGCGATGACCAGGCCGCGTTCCGATTCGAGAATGCCGTGCACCCGGTCGACTGTCGACCGGACGTCGGCGGCGGGCTCGGTGGTGAAGACGTGACCGTATTTGTTCTTGAAATAGCGGGCCTCGTTCGCCCGCAGGCCGGCCAGGGCGTCCGCGACGGGTGACGACTCCAGACCGACCGTCGAAACCGTCGCAAAGTCAACGACATAGGGCATATTGCGACGGTACGCCTAACCACGGCGAAGTTGAGCGGGAGTCCGGCCGAACTGCCGCCGGAACGCTCGATGGAAACCGGCCGTGTCGGCGAACCCGGCATCCGCCGCGACATCGGCCACCCGCAGGTGCGCGCGAGCCGGATCACACAGGTCACGGGCGGCGCGTTCCAGTCGCAGACGGCGCACCGTGGCGCTGTACGTAAGCTCACGCCCGGCGAACAGGGCGTGCACCGAACGTACCGAGATCTCCAGTCGCCGGGCCGTCGCCGACGGTGAGAGATCGTCGTCGGTGAGATGTTCTTCGATGTCCGCGACCGCGCGGGCGTGACTGTGCGGCGCCCGCCGCGCCGACACCGCCGGCGACTCGGACAGGGCCACCGCGAGCAGGCCGGCAGCGTGCGGGGCCAGCCGCGGAGTGCCGGTGGGCAGCGCGGTCAGCAGATGCCGCAACGCCGCTCCGGCCCCGGCGGTGGTGGGAATCCGGGTGGCGGTGGCGATCCGGCCGGTGACCTGCGCGCGCAGCAGCGGTCCGGGAATGAAGAACGACAACTGACGGAAGTCGCCGCCGAACTCGAACGTGAACGGTTCGGTGGTGTCGACGACGGCGACGTCACCCGGCCGCAGCGTGGTGACCCGGCCGGACTGGCGCATCGTGCTCACTCCGGCGAGCTGCAGGTTGGCGTAGTAGCCCGGCGGGGATCCGGCCGCCAGGTCGCGCTCGGTGCGGTCGACCCGTTGACGCTGCGAGACGATCCGGGCGATGGAGAGTGCGCCGAGCGGCCACTGGGTGACGCTGCCGGCGAACCCGTCGCGCAGGTCCGACTCCGGGGTCAGCGCGAGGAACGCCTGGCAGATCAACTCGCGCCAGTGGCTGAACTGCGCTGTTGCCGGGACGTCCCGGGTGGACCAGGTCTGCGGCATGGCGGCCTCCTGTCCGGTGCCGGACTTCCGCACGCCATGCAACTCCGCCCGCACGCGTGGCGACACCCCTGCGACCAGGATCCGACACCGTCGAGACATGCAGATCAAGACCAGATTGACGGACGAGTACGGCTTGCGGACCCCGATCGTGCAGGCCGGAATGGCGTTCGTGGGGATGAACCCGGAACTGGCCGTGGCGGTGAGTAACGCTGGGGCGATGGGATCACTCGGCGTGGGGCTGATGCCACCACCGGCGGTGGCCGCCACGATCGGCGCCATCCGCTCCGGCACCGACGGCCCGTTCCACGTCAACATGCTCACCCCGTTCAGCACCGACGAGCTGATCGACGTGGTGTGCGAGGCGGGCGTACCGGCGGCCTCGTTCCACTGGGGGCATCCGTCCCGGCGATGGATCGACCGGTTGCACGACGCCGGGGTGCGCGTGTTCGAGCAGGTCGGTTCGGTGCCGGATGCTCGGCGGGCGGCCGGTGACGGTATCGACGTGATCGTGGCGCAGGGTCTCGAAGCGGGCGGGCACAACTTCGGCACGCTGCCGACGTTCGCGCTGGTGCCACTGGTGGTGGACGCGGTCGCCCCGGCTCTGGTGCTGGCCTCCGGCGGGATCGCCGACGGGCGCGGGCTGGCCGCCGCCCTGATGCTGGGGGCCGACGGCGTCTGGATCGGCACGCGGCTGGTCGCCACCGACGAGTCAGGCGCTCACGACGGTTACAAGGATCGCCTGGTCAAAGCCACGGACACGGTTCTCACCGCACTGTTCGGCCCGGAGACCCCGGACTTCAACCCGATGCGGGTGCTGCGCAACCGGGTGATCGAGGAGCACCCGAACGGTGGCGGCGACCGCCCGGTGATCGGCCACACCGTACTGGGCGGTCAGGAGATCGAACTGCTGCGCTACACGAACCTGGTCCCGATGCGTGACGCCACCACCGGCGACCTGGAGGAGATGCCGTTGCTGGCCGGCCAGGGCGTCGGCCTGATCGACGCGGTCAAGGCGGCCGGCACGGTCATCGCCGACATGACCGCGGAGGCGGAGGCGATGCTGACCCGCTGCGGCCGGTGGTAGCGTCCCGCTTCGTGTCCGAGGAACAACGCTGGCGGGACTGGTTCACGGCACGGTCGGGTGCGGTGCCGGGGTGGACTCCGTGGACCGTGGTTCCCTGGCCGCCCCGCACCGACGGTGACGAGCCGGGCAATCCCGTCCTGAGCGCCCGCTCCCCGGACTCCCACCGCGCCCTGCGCGTCATCCGGCACGCCCCGGCCCCCTCAGACCCGGGAGTGGTGCTGGCCTCATGGGTCACCCGGTACCCGGAGGAGTTCAGCGACCTGCCCCGGGAGGAACTCGTGGTGAGCCTGGTCGAGTCCCCACCGGCCATCGAACAGGCGGCCCGCCTGGTGGAAGCCTGGCTACGAGCCGCCGACGCGGCGGAACTGCAGGTGATCAATCCCGCTCACGAGCCGTGAACCCTTGCGCCGACTGTCCACCATGGGGTCGACGGTTGGCGGGAGGCCGGATGAGATCCATGTCAGCCCCGGTGTGGGGTGTTCTGGTGTGTTCCGGTGGACTGGCTGCGCTGGCGGTCCTGACCGGGAGCGGCGAGACCTACGACGCGACCGGCGAGGTGGTATCCGCCGCGTCGGTGGACTTCGACCTGTGGATGGCCGGTTTCCTGGTGTTCCTTCCGGTCGGGATAGCCGCCTACCTCGAGCCGGGTGACGTCGGCCGGATTCTCGAAGCGGCGCTGTCACCCCAGGTGGCGTTGCCGGTCGCCGTGTTCCTCCAGTGGCACGGCACCGGCGCGGAACCCGGCATCGTCTACTTCGGATTCCACTACGCCGCACTGATGGGGCTCCTCTTTCTGCTGGCCGCCGGGGCCGGCCGGGGTCTCCGAACGCTCCGCGACCGGCGCAGTGCGAGGTCAGTCGCCCCGGCGCCCAGCGACTGACCTCTAGCGCCGGCGGTCAGCCGGCCGGGTTCCAGCCGTCGGTGCCGGCCAGGTACTTCTGCGGGGTGTAACTGGCCGCCTGTGCGTCCGTCAGCTGTGCGCGGTTGCTGTTGATCGTCGCGCCGGCTCCGGTGTTCTTGTACTCGTAGAAGCGGGCGTTCTGCCACGCGTTGCCGGACATGTCGGTCCACGGCTGGGCGATCTTGATGGTGGCACTCAGGCTCGACTCGCGGACGGTGACCTGGCCGGCGGCACCCCACGGGCGGCCGAGGTAGGTGACGTTGCTGGTCGCGCCGGTGATCGTCGACTTGTAGATCAGGAAGCCGTACGTCTGGGTGGCCGGGGTGTTGGCCGCGGTCAGGTAGCCGCCGGTGCTGCGCTTCTCGTAGATCTGGCAGGCGTAGAACACCGCGCTGCCGTTGCCGTAGATGAAGTCCACGGTGCCTTCGATGTACGAACTCCAGACGTACGCCCGGGCGCTGTTGTAGATCAGCAGGGTGTCCTGGTCGGCGATGACCCGCACGTTGCCCAGGCGGGCCCGGTCGCCGTAGAGCGCCAGCGCGAGAGCCTGCGACGAGCCGTTGGCGGCCTCGTCGTAGTCGTTGCTGAACGTCAGGTTCTTGCCGTAGAACTCCTTGGCCTGCACGTAGACCGTGGCCGACCCGGTGGTGCCGGCGGTCGAGGCGGGCTTGTTGTTGACGATCACCGTGGCGGCGGCGCTGGAGCCGAGCCCTTCCAGGGTGATGTAGGGCTTGTTCGACGGGATGATCACGCTCTCCCGGTAGGTACCGGCCTTGATGGTGATCGTGACCCGGCTGGCGTTGTTCGCCGGAACCGCGTTCACGGCCGCCTGCACGGTCCGGTAGGTGGCCGTGCCGTCGGACGCGACGGTCAGCGTGGTGGCGGCTTCCGAGGCCGTACCGGCGACCCCGACCAGGATGGCCGGCACCACGACCAGGGCACCCAGCCCATGGATCATTCTTCGCAACATCCGCAACACCACTCCTTAGCTGCCGAAACGAGGACGAGCAACCCAAGCTAATCGACATTAATCGATCACCAGCCTCGCCTGCAGCCGTCTTTCACACTCCGGAAACTTCCCGGAAAAACGGTGATCCCGCCCGGGTACGAACATCTCGCACCGGGCTCAGCACCTCAAAACGACGCGGCGCCGGTAGTCGGCGGCCACCGCGATGACGAGAGGGCCCCAGGCGACGAGCGGAAGGTAGTACCGCATCACGTCCCAGCCGGGGGCCTCGCG
The DNA here is from genome assembly GCF_900104725.1 of Actinoplanes derwentensis. Taxonomy (NCBI): domain Bacteria; kingdom Bacillati; phylum Actinomycetota; class Actinomycetes; order Micromonosporales; family Micromonosporaceae; genus Actinoplanes; species Actinoplanes derwentensis. The sequence goes on along the minus strand of NZ_LT629758.1, from coordinate 868,386 downwards.
GGTGGGTTCCTCATGGCCGATGCCGACCCAGGCACGGCCCACGAGGTGGAACGTCTGGTTCACGATGACGTACACGCAGAGGGCGACCAGCAACGAGCCACCGATCACCGCGGCGAACACGACCGGGCGGGCCGGGATCGGAGTCCCGCCGAACCGGGGCACCCAATGCGGAACCCGCTGCCCCCAATCGTGCACCAGTCCGAGCGTCAACAGGGCCAGCGCCATCGACAGCACGGAGAGGAACACCAGGTACCAGGAGGTGTCCGAACCCTCTTCGGTCGCGGCGTACAGGCGCCAGATCGCCGACGGCAGGACGCAGAGCGGTACGGCGTACGCGGCCCCGAGTGCCCAGCGCGACGGTGACTCCGGGATTCCGACGTCCATGAGGCTCCTCCGGTGGTGACTGTGCGTTGCCGGGATCCTGCAACGGATGCACTGTGGACGAGCTGAATCACGCACAGCCGGATCTCAGCACCGGCGGTGTGCACAAAAGGCGACCGGGATTCATCTCTCTGGGTGTGTCCACATTACGAAGAAGATCACTAGCGACGGTCGGCGTGCTGGGGCTGGTGCTGTCGGGGGCCAGCGCCCCGGCCGTCGCGGCCACCGTCACCAGCGGGGAGACGGCGCGGACCGTCACGCTGATCACCGGTGACCGGGTCACCCTCAACGGCGGGGCCGTCCGGGTCACTCCGGGGCCCGGGCGGGCCGGGATTCCCACCGCGACCAGTACCGTCGGCGGCCGGACCCGGGTCGTTCCGGCCGACGCGCTGCCGCTGTTGCGGGCCGGGCGGCTCGACGAGCGGCTGTTCGACGTGACCGGGTTGATCGCGGCCGGTTATGACGACCGGCGCGCCGACCTGCCGCTGATCACCAGCGGTGGTGCGGTGCCGAGCGGTGCCCGGGTGCGGAGTCTGCCCAGCATCAGTGCTGTCGCCGTACGTACGCCCAAAAAAGATCTTGCCCGGGTTTGGCAGTCGTGGGCCGACCGGGGCAAGGTCTGGCTCGACGCCAAGGGGAGGTTCACCGCCGCCGACGGCGTCCAGCAGATCGGCGCCACGCTCGCCTGGCAGGAGGGCCTGACCGGCGCGGGGGTGACCGTCGGTGTCATCGACTCCGGTGTCGACGCCACCCACCCGGACCTGGCGCCCATCGTCGCCGCGCAGACCGACTTCTCCACCGGCGTCCCGACCAGCACGGACGTGCACGACCTGATGGGGCACGGCACCGCGGTCGCCTCGATCCTGGCCGGCACCGGGGCCGCCTCCGAAGGCCGCTACCGTGGTGTCGCGCCGGGTGTGCGGCTGGTCTCGGCGAAGGTCGGCGACTGGGACGTCACCGAGTCCGCGGTGATCGCCGCGATGGAGTGGACCGCCGGCACCCAGCACGCCAAGGTCGTCAACATGAGCCTCGGCTTCCCGAACACGCCGGGCAACGATCCGCTGGAGACCGCGGTCGAGGAGCTGACCGACCGGTACGGCACGTTGTTCGTGGTCGCCGCCGGCAACGAGGGCAACAACGGCAACGATCCGAACAACGGTGACGATTACGTCGTCGCCTCGCCCGCTGACGCCGCGTCCGCGCTCAGCGTCGGTGCCGTCGACCGTGACGACCGGCTCGCGCCGTTCTCCAGCCGTGGCCCGGGCCTGGACGGTGACGCCGTGAAACCGGAGATCACCGGTCCGGGTGTCGACATCGTGCACGCGCTGAGCAGTGACGTCGGCAGTGAGGCGTACGACGCCGGCAACGGCACGTCGTACGCCTCACCGCACGTCGCCGGAAGCGCCGCCATCCTCGCCCAGAAGCATCCCGAGTGGACTCCCGACCAGCTCAAGGCGGCTCTGATGGGTGCGGCCCGGCCAGCCGACGGCCTCGGTGTGTTCGCTCAGGGCGCCGGCCGTGTCGACGTGGCCCGCGCGGTGCACACCACCCTGCTGGCCGACCCGCCGAGCCTGAGCCTGGGCGACCAACTCGCCAAGGACGTCACCTACCGTAACTTCGGCAGCGAACCGCTGACCGTATCTCTGCGGGCGACCGCGCCGTTCACAGTGAACGCCTCCACGCTGACGGTGCCGGCCGGTGGTTCCGCGACCGCGCGGGTCACCGTCGCGGCCACGCTGACCGGTGGCGCCCACAGCGGGCGGCTCACCGCCACCGCCGGTGGACAGGTCGTCACGACTCCGGTCGGAGTGGTCCGGGAGACCGCGAAAGCCGACCTCGACCTGCACATCGTGGGTTTTGACGGGCAGCCGACCGCAGACCACTACACCCAGGTCATCGGTCTGGACACGCCGTATCAGCACGACACCGTCTACGACTATCCGTGGGCGGCGGACCTGTCACTGCGGGTGCCCACCGGCCGGTACGCGATCATCACCCAGTATTTCCGGCAAGCCGAGGACGGCACCTGGCACAGCACCGCTATCGCACAACCGTCGCTGGCGGTCACCACGACGACCGATGTCACCGTCGACACGCGCAACGCGAAGCCGGTGACGGCCACGGTTCCCGACGCGGCCGCCGGGTTCGAGGCCGGTTCCCTCGCTTTCGGCGTACGAACCCCGAACGGCTGGGCCTCGTACGGGGTCAACAGTTACGGCGGTGTGCTGAACAGCGCCCAGCTCGGTCCGGACGGCGACGCCCTGCTCTCGGTGGTCCGGCTGGCGTACACCTCCGCATCCGGCGTCTACCACCTGGCGTGGCCGGTCAAGGGCCGGGTGCCGACCGGTTTCGCCGGTACCGTCAGTGCCCGGGACCTCGCGGTCGAGACCGGTGCGATGCGCCGGCAGGCCACCGACAGTTCGTACTACCTGTCCGCCGGGGTCCACGTTCCCGGAGTTCCGCTGACGTTCGCCCCGCTGAGCACCGATCCGTCCACGACCCGCTACTTCAGCACCTCAGGTGGCGTCCGGTGGAGCACGAACATTTACGAGTGGCGTGAGGAGGGGAACTACGAGGACGTTCAGACGGTCGGAGAGCCGCGGCGGTACGAGCCCGGCAAGCGCTACACCGCCGCGTACAACAATCCGGTGATCGCGCCGTGCCTGACCGATGCGGGCAACACCTGGGTCGAGGATCGGCTCCGGATCCGGGTGGCGATGAACTGCGACAGCGACGGGCACGCCGGTACGACCGGAAATGTCCCCGCGAGCACCACCCTGTTCCGCAACGGCGAGCAGGTGGCGCAGTCCGGCATCGGCGGCGAGGCAGACTTCCGGGTGACGCGCTCCCCCGCGTCCTACCGGCTGCGCCTGGAGCAGACCCGTCCGGAGGCGTTCGCCACGTCCACGGCGACCACTGTCGACTGGACCTTCACCGACCCGGCCGCGGTGCCCACCCTCGGCACCGTCCGCATCGTCCCGGCCGGCTCCGGAGTGCTCCTGACGGCACCGTCCGGCACCCGGTCGGTGCGGCTCGACGTCTCCACCGACGACGGCGTGACCTGGCAGCAGACCACGGTCGTCCGCAACACCGACGGCACGTACCAGGCGGCCGTGACCAGAACCGGTCACGTCTCGCTGCGGGTGACCGCGAAGGGCCCGTCCACCACAGTCACCGAGACCCTGATCCGGGCACTGTCCCCGGCCTGATCCGCGCGGCACGGCACTTCACGGCACTTCACGGCGCGGAGCCGTCCCTCGGGGCGGCTTCGTGCCGGTCAGCTCTTCGTCTCGATCTCCGCTCGCATGTCGGGGAAGTCGCCCTTCACGTCCACCACGGTCTCGTAGAAGAACAGGAACATGCCGACGCTGCCCTCATCGGCCCACCCGCAGATCGCCACGTCCGATCCGCTGATGACGGTGCCGCCGCACTGCGCCACTCCACCGAGTGATCCGGTGCTGGCCGGCGAGACCCCGGTGAGCTGGTTACTCCCGCTGAACGATTGGAACACCGTGTCGAGCATCCGCTGCGGATCGTCGATGTCGACCTCGGCCGCGAGAGCCGCGATCATCTTCTTGTCGGCCAGAGAACCGTAGACGGCCCCGAACGCGTTCGCCGCGCCCGGATAGCCTTCCAGTTCCTTCTCCAGATCCGTGGTCAGCGAGGCCAGCTCCGCAGCTTCGATCTTGGCGTTGCCGTTGAGCGTGTCCGGCTCGCTGATGCTGATCTCGGCCTCCACCGTCCCGCTCGGGCCGGCACTCACCGTCCCGCCTTGTGCGGTGCTCCCGAATTTCGCTCCCACCAGGTAGAAGACGATGCCACCACCGATCACGAGAGTCAGCGCGATCGCCGCCGAGACCAGGGTGATCGCCACGGTCCGCGACTCGTTACGCGGCTGAGGACTGCCGGGCCGCCCATGATTCGGCTGCATCTGACTCGGATGCATCTGGGCCGGCTGCATATGAAACGGCTGCATTTGAGTCGGCTGCATTTGAGTCGGCGGAAGGTAACTCGGGACGGGCTGACCATGGGGCGGCATGGCCTCGGGCGGCGAGTCATACGGGTCGACAGGCGGCGGGTAGAACGGCTGTCCGGGCGGCGGAGGGTAGGTCATCGGCCCTCCTAGGCGTTGCCGAGGTGGAGCGGCAGGATGGCGGCCGCTGTCACGCCGAGATCGCGATCGAGGACCTCGTCGCGGGGGACGAAGACCATCGCGCGGCCCTCGCCGAGGACCACATCCTGCTGCCGGGCGTCGGTGGTGCCGTGGAAGGCGTGGACGGTGACGGTGTGCGGGAAACCGGGCTCGTACGGGCGCGGGCCGCTCCAGAACTCGCGCAGCTCGGGCACCGTCAGGCCGGACTCCTCCAGCAGCTCGCGGTGTGCCGCCTGTTCCGGGGTCTCGCCGGGCTCGACGTGGCCGCCCGGCAGGCCCCACTGATTCGGTGAGACCGGTGTCCGGTCGTCGCGGTGCTGCATCAGCACCGCACCCGAGGAATCGACGAGGAGAATCACCGCGACCTCATACGTTGCCATGGCGACGATGGTGCCACGGCGTGTCTCAGAACGGGTGGATGGTGACTCCCTGGACCACCCGGTTGACCTCGCCGCCGGGGAACGGGTTGTCGGGGGTGTGGCCGAGGTTCAGCGAGCATGTCAAGGCGGTGAGCTGGGCCGGGATCACCGCGGCCAGTGCCCACAGGACGTCGGGGAGGCCGTCGGGGCGCGGGACCGGCCAGTGGGTGGCGGCGGCTTCCGGCGGGGTGGAGCTGATCACGATCACTCGTTCGGGACCCAGCGTGACCGTGAGTTCCCGTACCAGATCGAGGTCGTAAGCACGCCGGTAGGCGTCGCCGGAGGCGAAGACGATCGCGAGCGTCTGCGGGGTCAGCACCGATTTGGGGCCGTGCCGGAACGCGAGCGTGGACTCCCCCAGGGCCGGGATGTCACCGGCGGTGAGTTCGAGACATTTCAGGGCGGCCTCGTGCGCGAGCCCTTTCAGACCGCCCGATCCGAGGTAGACGATACGGTCGGGGCGGAGCGCGGTGACCGCTTCGGTGATGGTGCCGGCCGCGGCGAGCACCGACTCCGCGGAGGCGGCGAGGTCGTCGACGGCGGTCGGAGAGGAGCCGGCGAGCAGCAGGTAGGCGGCCAGGATCATGCTGGTGAACGACGAGGTCATGGCGAAACCGCGGTCGTTGGTCTCCGGCGGCAGCACGATCACGTCGGCGTTGTCGGCAGCCCGGTAGCGGCGGGCCAGTTCGCCGTCGGCGTTGCAGGTGATGATCAGGTGGCGGGCGTGTGGGGCGAGCGCGACGGCGGCGAGCGATTCGGGGCTGTTGCCGCTGCGGGCGAAGGACACCAGCAACAACGGGCGGTCACCGATGGTCACCGTCGCGGGGTCCGCGACGATGTCGGTGGTCGCGATGGCCTCGATCGGGCGTACGAGGATGCGGCTCAGTTCCGGGGCGAGCAGTTCACCGGCGTACGCCGAGGTCCCGGCCCCGGTCAGCACCACCCGCGTGCCGGGACCGATTTCGATCCGCCGGTCGGCCACCACGTCACGGGTGGCCCGCCACATGGCCGGCTGCTGTTCGATCTCCGCGCGGGTGAAGCTACTCATGATCAGCACGCTACCGGGCTTGGTCAGGCGGTCAGGCCGGGGACTCCGTAGCGGGCGTCCAGGATCTGCATGGCCGCTCCGGCGGCTATCGCGTCGGCGCCGAGCGCGGACAGCGACACGTCGACGGTGAGCCAGTCGGCGCGCGGCACCTGGGTGCGGACCGCCCGGGTGATCGTGTCGAGGTAGACCGGACCGTGCCGGAGCAGGTCGGTTCCGGCCAGCACGACGTGCCCGAGGTCGAGGGTCTGCAGCAGGTTGACGATGCCGATCCCGAGGATCCGGGCGGCCAGGTCGACGTCGCCGGCCTTGATCGCCTGGTCGTGCATGGCTTCCAGGCAGCCGTGCCGGCCGCACACGCACGGCGGGCCGTCGAGCTGGATCACCGAGTGGCCGAACTCGCCGGCATTGGTGTGCGTGCCGCGGTGGGCGGTGCCGTTGAGCCACAGGCCGGCGCCGACACCGGACTCGACCATGATCAGGGCGGCGTCGCGGAAACCGGGGCCGCGCCGCCACGCTTCGGCGGTGACTCCGGCGGTGGCGTCCTTGTCCAGGTGCACGGGCAGGCCGAGAGCCCGGTGCGCGAGGGCCGCGAGCGGGACGTCGTGCCAGTGGCGCAGCCGGTGGGCGTCGCGGACGGTGCCGGCGGCGTGGTCGAGCGGGCCGATCATGCCGATGCCGACGCCGGTGAGCCGGTCGTGGCCGTTGCGCAGGAGTTTGACCTGCTCGGTGAGGGCGTCGACGAGCTGGCCGGGGGTGAAGTCGCCGGGCAGCGGGGTGACCGACGCGTCGAGGACGGTGCCGGCCAGGTCGGTCAGGGCCAGGCGCAGGCTGCGGCGGGAGACGTGCGCGCCGATGGCGTGGCGGCTGCCGGGCACCAGTTCGTAGACGGCGGCGGCGCGGCCGGTGGCGGGGCGGCGCTCTCCGGCGGAGACGACGACCCCGTCGTCGAGCAGGCGGGCCAGGACTTTGGAGACGGCCTGCGGGGTGAGGCCGGTGGCTTTGGCGACGTCGCCGCGTTCGAAGGTGGGGGTGGCCCGAGCCAGGGCGAGCACCAAGGCTTCGTTGTAGCTGCGGAGGAAGGTCTGGTGCACCCGGTCACCTTAGCTGGAGGGTTTTGCAACGGCGTTGCTAAAGTCCCGGATCATGGAGCACCTCACCGCCCGCCACCGCTGGACCGCGCTGTTCGCCCTCGCACTCGGCGGCGTCGCCATCGGCCTGACCGAGTTCGTCGCCATGGGACTGCTGCCGGACATCGCCCGTGACCTGCTCGGCGGCACCTCCGCCGGCGAGGTCGCGCATGCGGGCTGGACCATCACCGCGTACGCCCTCGGTGTCGTCGCCGGTGCACCGCTGATCGCCGCGCTGACCGCACGCTGGCGCCGCAAGCGCCTGGTCCTCATTCTTCTCGTGCTGTTCGCCGCCGGAACCGCCGCCTCCGCCCTGGCCCCCACGTTCGGCCTGGTCCTGGTCGCGCGGTTCGTCGCGGCGCTGCCGCACGGCGCCTACTTCGGTGCCGCCGGCCTGCTGGCCGCGTCGCTGATGGGCAAGGGCAAGGAGGCGCGCGGGTACGCGGTGGTACTCGGTGGCCTGACCATCGCCAACCTCATCGGCGTCCCCGCGATGACCAGTCTCGGACAGAACGCCGGCTGGCGCGTCTCGTACGCGGTGATCGCCGGGGTCTTCGTCCTGACGCTGCTCGCGGTGGCCGCGAGTGTGCCCGAGGTACCCGCCGCCGCGTCCGGGTCGGCCCGTGCCGAGTTGCGAATCCTGGCCCGTCCGCAGGTGTGGCTGGTGGCGGCCACCGCGGCGATCGGGTTCGCCGGCTTCTTCGCGGTCAACAGCTACATCGCCCCGGTCACCACCGAGGTCGCCGGATTCGGGGCGGGCACGGTGCCGTGGGTGCTGGTGGCCTTCGGTCTCGGCATGACCATCGGCAACGCACTCGGCGGCTGGTTCGCCGACCGGGACCTGCGGCGGGCGCTGCTGATCGGCTTCACCGCGGTGATCTTCGCGATCCTGTTCTTCGCCCTGTTCGCGTCGACCACGGCCGGGCTGTTCGTCGGCGCGTTCCTGGTCGGCGGCACCAGCCTGTTCCTCGGCCCGGCACTGCAGGCCCGGCTGATCACGGTGGCGCCCGGCGCCCAGCTGATGGGCGCCGCGGTCAACCAGTCGGCGATGAACGTCGCCAACAGCATCGGCGCGGCCCTCGGCGGTCTGGTGATCGCCCGCGGGTTCGGCTACCTCGCGCCCGCGTGGACCGGCGTGATCCTCAGCGTCGCGGGTCTACTGCTGGCGGCGGTGAGTTTCGCCCTGGACCGTCAGGGCAGATCGGTGATGCCGTTGCCCCGGGCCCGGTAAGGCTCCGGCGCCGCCTGGTGCTGCAGGTTGTCGCGCACGTTCTTCTGCACGGCGACCGCCGCGAACAGGGTCATCGCGAACGCGAGGCCGTAGAAGCCCTTCTCGCTCAGTTCCAGGCCGCTGTTCCACAGGCCGACCACCAGCATGATCACGGCGATGCCGACCACCGACCAGGACAGGCCGAGGTACAGCACCGAGACCGGCAGGCCCTCGGTGCGGTCCCGCACCGACTTCTGCAGGGAGACGGCGGCGAACAGGCCGAGGACCAGGACCGCTCCGTAGAAGCCCTTCTCGGAGCGGTCCATCGTGGCGTTCCACAGACCCACCACGAACGCCAGGATGCCCAGGGCGAGAGCCGCCCAGGAAGCCCCGACGAAGGCGGCCGTCGGCTTGGCCGAGGACGGCGGCTGCTGCACCACGGAGCACTCCCAGCGATCAGGTGACGACTTCTCGACACCAGGACCATCGGCAGCCGGCCCGCGCGGTTTATCCTTCCGGCCATGCCGTTGAGCCCCGAACAGTTCCACGACCACGCCCTCACCGTGACCGACAGCGAGCGGCGGCTGCCACTCGCCCGGATGACGATGTGGGAGATCAGCCCGTTCGAACAGGACGGGCTGCGGGTCACCCCGTTGCGGCCGCCGGTGCTGCCGGAACCCGACCGGCACGGCGAGGATCCGGCGGACTGCGGCAGCTGCCGGAACCGGGACCAGGGCATCTGGCTGAACGAGCGGTGGCGGCTGACCCGGGTCGGCGGGGTCGGGGTGCCGCTGGTGCTGATGCTGCATCCGCGTGATCACTACGACCTCGAGGATCTGCCCGACGAACTCGCCGCCGAACTGGGGCTGCTGACCACCAGGATCGCGCGTCACGTGCAGGCGCTGCCGCACATCACCCGGTCGCACGTCTACCGGTTCGGGGACGGGGCGGCGCACCTGCACGTGTGGTTCTTCGCCCGGCCTCAGGGGCAGGCGCAGATGTGGGGATCGTGGCTGGTGGTGTGGGACGACCTGCTGCCGGAGTACCCGGCCGACATCGCCGACGCCGACGCGGTGACCGTGGCGCAGGCCCTGGCCGACTCACACGGCGGCCACCTGCCGGTCAGGAACTCACCAGCGGCAGTGTGACGGCCAGCGGCCAGGACAGGACGACGGCGCCGGTCAGGGCGATCAGCCAGGCCGGCGCCGCGAACCGGTGCAGGATCGCGCTCCACAACGCCTGCCAGAGGAACAGCCCGACCAGCGGGAACAGGGCGAGGACCACAAAACTGCTGACCAGTCCGGCGACGGCCGCGGCGGCCAGGACGACCACGAATACCGCCGAGATCGCCAGCAGGAGCACTGTGGAACCGGCGGCGATCCGTTCGGCCGCGTAGGAGATCAGGGCGAAGGCGGCCCACATGATCAGAAGCAGCCACCAGCGGTCGCCGACCGGCACGGCATGGGTCAACCCCAGATGCACGGGTACGGCGATGGCGACGATCGCGTAGGGCACGACCGGCAACAGCCGCAGACTGCTGACCGCCGGGGACTCGGGACGCCTGACCCCGTACAGCAGGAGCAGTGCCCCCGTGACGGTGGCGTAGCCGATGACGTACCCGGCGATCGCGATGGGCAGATCGGTGGTCGGCAGGAACCGGGCCACCACCACCCCGGCCACCGCCGCGACTCCGCTGACCAGCACCGTCATCCCGAGCCGGGGCATCCCCGGCGCTCCTGGGCGCGGGCCGGCAGCCCGGCTCCTCGGGCTGGCAGCCCGGCCGGAGAGCAACGCGGTGAGCGGGTGGAACCCGATCAGGAAGGCCAGCACCAGCAGCGCCGCCCCGAACAGCCGCCTGGCCGGGAACGGGATCGCGGCGTCGCCCGGCAGGCCGAACGCGCTGTCCAGCCAGGCCACCGTCTGCCGGTGAGTCTCCGGCGCATACAGGACGGTGATGTGCTCGACGCCCGGGATGACGCGGAGCGCACGGTCGTCGCGCTGATCAGTGACGGTCGTGGCGGCCGAGCGGAAACCGGGGAACTCCAGCCCGCCCACGATGGCGAGCAGCCGCGCCGGGCCCTGAGGGGAGGCGGCGCCCGCGCCCGGCAGGGAGATCGCCACGGTCGCGGTGACATCCGGGTGATCGGCCGCGTACCGGGTGACCGCACCCGCGCCCATCGAATGCCCGACCATCGCGATTCTGGCGGGGTCCACATCGGGCAGCGACCGCAGGTGGGCCAGCGCCACGTCCAGGTCGTGTTGCAGGACCCGGGTGGACTCGTCGGTGCCCGCGGTCTGATCCGGCAGCGGTCCGGTGTTGGCCCCGTGCCCGGCGAAGTCGAGCAGGACCACCACGTAGCCGCGGGCGGCCAGGCTGTCCCCGAACGGTTCCATCAGCCGTGCCGACCCGGAGAACCCGTGCGCGACGACGACTCCCGGATGCGGCCCGGCCCCGGCCGGATGCACCTCTTCCAGCGGAACACCGGCGGAGACCACCTGCTCCCGGCGCGGTTCCGGCCCGGCCCCGGCGAGCAGCCAGACCCCGCCGACAGCAAGAACGAGCAGGAGCAGCAGCGTACGTTTCACGAAAGGTCCCCCGCGACGCATCGATCGGAAGCCGGATCGTACCGAGGACTCAGGGGTTTTGTTCCGTCCCGGCCCGGTGGTCGTAGTCGGCACGGGCGGCCTGGATCTCGGGCAGATTGCCGGTGCTCCACGCCATCAACGGCTCGGCGGCCGCCAGCATCTCGCGGCCCATCGGCGTCAGGGCGTAACTGACGTGCGGTGGCATCGCGTTGTGGACGGTGCGGGTCAGCAGCCCGTCCCGTTCCAGGCTGCGCAGCGTGGCGGTGAGCATGCGCTGGCTGATGCCGTCCAGGTCGCGTTTGAGTTCGGTGAACCGGCGCGGCCCGGGAAGCAGATCGTGCAACAGGATCAGCATCCATTTAGTGGCGACGATGGCCTTGCATCCGCCCGCACGTGATGGCTGGCTCACGATGGTCACCTCCAGGGAACCGGGGCACAAAATAGTGCCTGATTGCCCGGTCAACCCGAGGTGCCCGAGGATCATTCCGCAGCATCCCCAATCTGATCGGGAGATTTCCTCATGAGTACGACGTATCTGCTGGTGCACGGCGCCTGGCACAGTGGGCAGAGCTGGGCCCGGGTGGTTCCGTTGCTGGGCGGGGCCGGGCACCGGGTGTGCACGCCGACCCTGACCGGGTACGGCGACAAGCGTCACCTGCTCGGCCCCGACGTCGGGCTGGGCACCCACGTCGACGACATCGTCGCGCTGATCCTGGCGGAAGACCTGACCGGTGTGGTCCTCGTCGGGCACAGCTACGCCGGAATGGTGATCTCCGCCGTCGCCGAACGGGTCCCCGACCGCATCGCCGAGTTGGTCTTCCTGGACGCGATGGTGCCGGTCGACGGCGAGAGCGGCACCGACGTCATGCCGGTGACGAGAACCTTGATCGACCAGGCCGCCGACAGCGCCGAGCCGTGGCGCATCCCGCCGTTCAGCCTGTTCGGCGTCACCGACCCGGCGGACGTGGCCTGGGTCCGCACCATGCTCGGCGACCAGCCGGTCCGCTGCCTCACCGAACCGGTCCGGCTGGTCGACCCGGTGGCGGCGGCGATCCCCCGAACCCACATCCACTGCGTCGGCGAGGAACCCGAAGGCTTCGACCGTCGCCCGGTGACCCAGGGCCAGGTCTGGGAACTGACCGCAGGCCACGACTGCATGATCACAGTCCCCGAAGAGCTGGCCGCCCTACTACTGAAACTCGGCTGACCCCCGGCCCGCACCGCGACGACCAGCCGCCTCCCGGCCTGGCGCCGGGGCTCAGGCCTCGGCGCTGCGGCGGGCCGCCCAGAAGATCAGTGCCGCGCAGAGGGCGGTGAGGATCAGGGTCGCCGTGGTGACCGCGTGTTCGAAGGTGTGGGCGCCGGTCGCGGTGGCGCCCGCGGTGATCAGGGAACCGCCGAGGGCTGCGGCGACGATGGTGCCGGTGACGGCCATGCCGACGCTGCTGGCGACTTCCTGGCTGGTGTCGCTCATCGCGGCGCCGATCGTGGTCTGGTCCTCGGGCAGGCCGCGCATCACGGTGACACCGGCGATGGTGGCGACGACGCGCATGCCGGCGGCGGTCAGCGCGAGGGCGATCGCGATCCACCCGTAGTGCAGGTGGCCGAGGACACCGTAGACGAGCAGGCCGGCCAGGAACGAGCAGGCGCCGAGGACCCCGGCACGGTGGGTGCCGAGCCGGTCGACGAACTTCTCGACGAACGGGCCAACCGCGAGCAGCACGATCACCTGCGGAAGGTTGCCGAGGGCGGCCTGGGCCGGGGACCAGCCCCAGACGAGTTGCAGTTGCAGGGTGACGGTGAAACCGATGACGGCCATGCCGAGACCGAGTGCCGCCTCGTAGGCGAGGCTGGCGGACACGGCCGGGCGCTTGAGCAGCTGGAAGTCGAACATCGGGTGGGCGGTGCGGCGCTCGCGGACGACGAACGCGACGGCGGCGAGCACCGCACCGGCGCCGGCCAGCCACGGGGTGGCGCTGTGCCAGCCGTCCTCGACGGCGAGGGTGGCGGTCCACAGGGCGAGGACGATCGTGACGGTGCCGAGCAGGGCGCCGGGCAGGTCCAGCGGTGAGCGATTGCGCTTGGCCGGATCGTCGGCGGGGATGCCGAACCGGATGCAGCCGATGGCGAGCAGTGCGATCGGCACGTTCATCACGAGCAGCGTCTGCCAGGGTGCGATCTGCAGGACCAGGCCGCCGACGGTCGGGCCGATCGCCATGCCGGTCAGCCCGACCGTGGCGATCAGTGAGGTGGCCCGCATCAGCAGGTTCTCCTGGTCGAACAGGCGGAAGCAGAGTGCCATGGTGCCGGGTGCGGTCATCGCGGCGGTGACGCCGATCGCGGCCCGGACGGCGATGAGCTGACCGGGTGTGGTCACGAACAGTACGGCGAAGTTGGCGAGGGCGAACAGGGCCAGGCCGATCAGCATGATCTTGCGAGTGCCGTACCGGTCGGCGATCGCGCCGAACGCGACCATCAGGCCGCCGAACAGCAGCGAGTAGCCCGAGGTGATCCACTGCAAGGCCGTCGTGGAGGCGTGCAGCTCCCGCGCGATGGTCGGCAGGGCCACGTTGAGTACGGAGTTGTCGAGCATCTCCACCAGGAAGACGACCGCCAGCCCGAGGATCGCGGGCCAGACGGCTCGCAGCGAGGTCGCATGCGGTTTCTCGCGCATGTCATCCAGCACACCGGCACTCATCGCTACCTCCAACTGGAATGCCATTCCATTACGCACGCAGTATGGAATGCCGTTCCAGAACGTGTCAAGATGGGGACATGCCGCCAACCAGGAGCCGGGGCCGCCTCTCCCGGGACGTCGTCGTCCACGCCGCCATCGAACTGCTCGACGAGCACGGCGAACGCGGCCTGACCTTCAAACTGCTCACCGAGAAGCTCCAGACCGGAGCCGGCGCGGTGTACTGGCATGTGGCGAACAAGGACGAGCTGGTCACCATGGCCACCGATCAGGTGATCGGCACCGCTCTAGCCGGCCTGAGCGCCGAGCCCGGCACCGACGCGGAGACTCGAATCCGCGCGCTCGCGCTGGCCGTTTACGACACCCTGGACCTGCACACCTGGGCGGCCCCACACGTCACCGCGGTCCACACGATGCCCCACACGATGCTGCTGCTGGAGCGCATCGGCGGCCTGCTCGCCGAGACGCAGCTGCCCGCCGGCCGGCACTTCGCGGTAGCCACTGCGATCTTCATCTACCTCACCAGCGTCACCGCCCAGGACGCCGGCCGCGCGTCGGCCGCCGCCCCCGGCACCACCCGCGACGACCTGCTCCGGCAGGAGGCCCAACAATGGGCGGCCCTCGACCCACAGACGTTCCCGTTCGTGACCGGCATCGCCGCCGACCTGGGCAACCACGACGACCGCGACCAGTTCCTGACCGGCCTCGACCTACTACTGGACGGCCTCCGCTCCCAGGTGTCAGCAACCAGCGACCCGGCCAAGGATCAAGTGATCCTCGCGGAGGGCGACACCTCGCGACCCCACGACGCCGACCTCGCCCGAGCCGACATGACCGAGCGACGCCGTCAAATCGCCGGGCGGTAACCGCCATGACTGTCACCGAGCGGCATCTGGACCGTCTCGCCTACGCCCATGACGCCTCGCACTTCGCCCTGGTGCCACGGAGTGTCATCGTCCCGGCGGACGTCACGGAGGTCGCCGCGCTGCTGAAGGAGACGCGGCGGGCGGTGACGTTCCGGTCCGGTGGCACCAGCCTGTCCGGGCAGGGCGTGACCGACGATCAACTCGCCGACACCCGGCGGCACTTCCGGGCGATCCAGGTCCACGACGACGGGGCGACGGTCTCGGCACAGCCCGGTGCCACCGTGCGGCAGGTCAACACCAGGCTCTTTCGGTACGGGCGGAGACTCGGTCCCGACCCGGCCAGCGAGATCGCCTGCACCGTCGGCGGTGTCGTCGCGAACAACTCCTCCGGAATGCTCTGCGGGACGACCGAGAACACCTACCGCACCCTGGAGTCGGCGACGCTGGTCCTACCGAGCGGCACGGTGCTCGACACCGCACACCCGGACGCGCACCAGCTGCTGCTCGACCGGGAGCCGGACATCCATCACGGCCTCCTCGAGCTCCGCGACCGGATCCGCGGTGACGCCGAGTCGGTGCGGACCATCCAGCGCCTGTGGTCGATCAAGAACACCGTGGGCTACGGACTGAACTCGTTCCTCGACTTCGACCGCCCTCTCGACATCCTGCTGCGGCTGGTGGTCGGCAGCGAGGGCACACTCGCGTTCGTCGCGGAGGCGACCTTCCGCACCGTCGCGTTGCGCGCACCCACCTGGCCACGGCGCTGCTGGTCTTCGCCGATCTCGCCGCCGCCACCAAGGTGCTGCCGGACCTGGTCGACGCGGGTTTCGCCGCCATCGAGCTGCTGGACTCCACCAGCCTCCGGGTCGCCCAGCGCGACCCGAAAGCGACCGCCGACCTGCTGCGACTCGACGTCGACCGGCACGCCGCGCTCCTGGTGGAGTTTCAGGAGACCACCGCCGAGTCCCTGGCCGATCGGCTGGCCGGCGTGGTGGCTCTGCTCGACCGTCTGCCGCTGGTCACCCCGGCGGCGCTGAGCACCGACGCCACCCGCCGCGGCCAGTTGTGGCACATCCGGAAAGGCCTGTACACGCTGGTCGCCGAGGCCCGGCCGCCAGGCACCACCGCCCTGCTCGAGGACGTCGCGGTGCCGATCGACCGTCTCGACGCCACCTGCGCCGGCCTGTCGCGCCTGTTCACCGAGTTCGGCTACGACGACGGCGTCATCTTCGGTCACGCCAAGGACGGCAACATCCACTTCATGATCAACGAGCGGTTCACGTCGGTCGACCGTTACGCCAGGTTCACCGAGGAGCTGGTGGATCTGGTGCTCGGCCAGGGCGGCACCCTGAAAGCCGAACACGGCACCGGCCGGATGATGGCCCCGTTCGTGCGCCGTCAGTACGGCGACGAGCTGTACTCGATCATGCAGGACCTCAAGCAACTCGTCGATCCGCGCGGAATCCTCAACCCGGGTGTCCTGATCACCGCTGATCCCCGGGCTCACCTGCACGATCTCAAGACGACACCGGTGGTCGAGGAGGAGGTCGACAGGTGTGTCGAATGCGGGTACTGCGAACCCGCCTGCCCCAGCCGGGACCTGACGATGACGCCACGTCAGCGCATCGTGTTGCGGCGGGAGATGCGGCGCGCCGAGGCGAACGGTGACCATGCGCTGGTCACCGAGTTGCAGGAGCAGTTTCGGTATGCCGGTGTCGAGACGTGCGCGGTCGACGGCATGTGCCAGACGGTCTGCCCGGTGGGCATCGACACCGGCGACCTGGTCCGCCGACTGCGGACCGAGAGCCAGCCCGCCCTGGCGCAGGCCGCCGGTACGGCCGCTGCCCGCCACTGGGGAGCCGTCACCCGGGTCGCGGCGACCGCCCTGACCATCGCGGACCGCCTTCCGGCCGCGGTCCCCCGCACCGCGACCAGGTGGGGCAGGCGTGTCCTGGGCACGGACCTGGTTCCCGAATACTCGGCGGATCTGCCCGCCGGAGGCCGACCACGGCAGATCGCCGACCAGCCGAAAGCCGCCGGAGCGACGCCGGCCGCGATCTACTTCAGCAGCTGCACCACCACGATGTTCGGCCCCGCGAGTGCCGCGGGTGCCGAGCTTGGGGCCGCCGAGTCGTTCCGGCGGCTCTGTGACCGTGCCGGGGTCCCGGTAGCCGTCCCCGACGGCCTGCCGTCGCTGTGTTGCGGCACGCCGTGGAAGTCCAAGGGCCTGTCCGCCGGGTACCGCGAGATGTCAGCCCGGGTCGTCACGGCGTTACGGGCCGCGACCCGCGACGGCGCGATTCCCGTGGTCTGTGACGCGTCGTCGTGCACCGAGGGCCTCGGCACCCTACTCGCGGAGACCGGGGTGACGGTCGTCGACTCGGTGGTCTTCACCGCCGAGCACCTGCTCCCCCACCTGGTCGTCCAGCAGCGGATGGCGTCGCTGACACTGCATCCGACCTGTTCGTCGGCCCGGCTGGGGATCGATGCGGCGCTGCGGACCGTCGGCGCGGCCATCGCGGAGACGGTCGTCGTGCCGGACGACTGGGGGTGCTGCGCCTTCGCCGGGGACCGCGGCATGCTGCATCCGGAGTTCACCGCCGCCGCCAGCAGCCGCGAGGCAGCCGAGGTCCGGAGTCGCCCCACCACCGGTTACGCCTCACTGAACCGGACGTGTGAGATCGGCATGTCCCGCGCGGCCGGAGTGCCGTACCGGCACGTTCTCGAGTATCTCGAGCGGGCGACCCGCGACGACGGCTGAAACGAAAGCCGGCAGGTTTCGAAACCACCCCGACGAGTAGCGTGACGGCCTGTTTCCGCCCTCGGCAGCGAACCGGAGGAAAACCAGACTCCTCGTCGACGTCGTATTACCTGGCCGAGGAGCCGACCGACCGCAACGATCTACCGGCCAGCTCGTGGACGAAGTGACCGGCGGCCGACCCTGGCGACTGGTGGAACTCGCCCACGCGGCGGCGATGTCCCGAACGTCGTTCACCGAACGGTTCCGGCAGGCGGCGGGCGTGCCACCCCTGACATACCTGAACGGCTGGCGCATGCTGCTCGCGCGACGAGCGCTCCGCGAACGTTCAAGGTCGGCGCTGACCCGCCGATGAAGGAACGTGCCGAATCCCTGGTCCCGTCCCGCGACACCGGCCTGGATGCTGTGCCTGACCGCCGGAACTGCGGCGGCCGCCGGTTACGCTCTGCTCCCGTCCGATGGGGCATGGCACCTCGTCGCGTACCCGATCATCGCCTTGTCCTGCGTCATCGCCGTGGTGGCCGGGGTTCGCCGGCACCGGCCGAACCAGCCTGCGGTGTGGTACTCGTTCGCCGCCGGGCTCGGGGCGTGGCTGGCGAACACCGTCATCGACCAGCTCACCGCGACCGCACCGTGGTCACAGCTCAGCGCGGGCTTCCTGATCGCCGGTTACCCCCTGTTGGGGCACGCCCTGTTCGGCCTGATCCGCGGGCGGGTCCGCTCCGGCGACCGGACCACCGGCATCGACGCGGGCATCGTCGCTACCAGTCTGGCGGTGCTCTTCTGGACCCTGGTGGCCGGCGATGACTCTCTTTCGCTGCTGCAACTGCTGGTCGCCGCCGGTGACATCGCCCTGTTCGCGCTCATCTCACTCCTGGTCACCACACCGGGAGCACACACGGCCAGTTACCGTCTGCTGCTCACCGCGCTGGGCTTGACGGTCTTCTCCGACGTCCTGCTGATGATCGTGCCGTTCGAGCCGGGTGGCCCCGCCGACGTGATCTTCGTGCTGGCGAACGTGTTGTCCGCGGCGGCCGCCCTTCATCCTTCGATGCGGCGGCTCACGGTTCCCCTCCCCCAACCCCCGGGTTTTGTACGCCCACGCCTGGCCCTGTTGACCGCGGCGATCCTGCTCGCCCCCATCGTCAGCCTCCACCAGGGCGCCACCGGCCGGATCGCCGATGACTGGCTGCCCCTGGGTGTCGGCTCGATCGTGCTGTTCCTGTTGGTCAGCGCCCGGATGGCCGGTCTCGTACTCAGAGTGGAGCAGCAGGCGCGGCACCTGTCGGTGCTGGTCAACGAGGACCCGCTGACCGGGGTGGCCAACCGGCGCCGCTGGGACGAGCGCCTGCGGACCGCCATGGACCGGTCCGCAGCCACCGGTGAGCCGCTGGTGGTCGCACTCCTGGACCTCGACCACTTCAAGCGTTACAACGACACCCATGGTCACCAGGCCGGCGACGAGTTGCTGACCGACGCCGCCACGGCCTGGCTCAGCGGGCTGCGCGGCGACGATCTGCTGGCCCGTTACGGTGGTGAGGAGTTCTGCGTGATGCTGACCGGCCGTACCGTCGCTGAAGCGCTTCTGATCGTCGAACACCTGCAGACGCTCACGCCGGACGGACAGACGTTCTCCGCCGGCCTGACCCGCTGGGACGGCCGGCAGACCGCCCAGGAACTGCTCGAACACGCCGACCGGCTGCTCTACGACAGTAAGCGTTCGGGCCGGGCCCGGGTCACCGCCGGCAGACCACTCGCGGACGCGGCATGACCCGTCCAAGGGTCAGGTCTCACCCCACTGTCATGCGGCACTGTCCAGGTAGGGCAGGGCTCCGGACGTGTTGTCGCCACGGTTGGGACGGGGCCGGGCCTGCCGCGACGGTCCGTCACCGTACGTCGCCTTCACCAGTGACGCATGGGTCGGTGCGTCCGGAACGCCGGGTGCCCGGCGGGAGTCCATCTCCTTGCGCAGCACCGGCACGACCTCGGTGGCGAGCAGTTCGACCTGTTCCAGGACGACCTCCACCGGCATCGAGCCGAGGTCGAGTGCCCACAGTTGCCGCTGGTAGTCCCCGAACCCTTCCTGGAAGGTGAGCGTCTTGTCGATGACCTCCTGCGGCGACCCGACCGACAGCGGGGTGGCTTCGGCGACCTGTTCCAGGCGGCTGCCCCGGAACATCGGGTAGTTCTCGAAGTACGGACGGAACCGCTCGTACGCGTCCTGCGACTTCCGGGCGATGAACGCCTGCCCGCCGAGTCCGACGATCGCGTCCGCGGCCCGGCCGTGCCCGTAGTGTTCGAACCGCTGCCGGTAGAAGTCCACCAGCGGCTTGAAGTGGAAGTTCGGCGCCAGGATGTGGTTCGCGAAGTAGCCGTTGCCGTGGAACGCGGCCTGCTCAGCGATCTCCGGAGTGCGGATCGCCCCGTGCCACACGAACGGCGGTACCCCGTCCAACGGCCTCGGGGTCGCGGTGAAACCCTGCAACGGGGTGCGGAAACGCCCGTCCCAGTCGACCACGTCCTCGCGCCACAGCCGGTGCAGCAGGTGGTAGTTCTCCAGGGCGAGCGGAATGCCCTGCCGGATGTCCTGCCCGAACCACGGATAGACCGGCGCGGTGTTCCCGCGCCCCAGCATCAGGTCCAGCCGGCCTTGGGCCAGGTGCTGCACGAACGCGTAGTCCTCAGCGATCTTCACCGGGTCGTTGGTGGTGATCAGCGTGATCGAGGTGGACAGCAGGATCTGCCGGGTCTCGGCCGCCAGATAGCCGAGCAGAGCGGGCGGGCTGGACGCCACGAACGGCGGGTTGTGGTGCTCGCCGACCGCGAACACGTCCAGGCCCAGTTCGTCGGCGGCTTTCGCGACCCGGATGGTGTCCTGGATGCGCTGCGCCTCGGAGCGGGGAATGCCGGTGACCGGGTCGGGCGCGATGTCGCCGACGCCGAAGATGCCGAACTGCATGACAACAGGTCCTTTCACAGAAGACGAGCGGTGAAGGGACCGTGCGGGTGCACTCAGGCCGAAGCGCGCGGTCGCGGAAGAACAGGTCAATCCGGAAGATCGAGATGACGCCGCAGCGCGACGGTCAGCTCCTCGACGTGGGCGAGTTGCTCGGCGGTGAGCGCGTCGACGAACACCTCACGAATCGCCCGCAGATGCGGCACCGTGCTGGCCCGGAACGCCTCCGCACCCGAATCCGTCATGATCACATCGACGCCGTGGATGTCGTCGGGACACGAGACCCGCCGGATGAGCTCACGTTTCTCCATCCGCCCCAGATGATGCGACAGCCGGCTGCGCTCCCACCCGATCTGCACGGCGAGCGCCGACGACCGCAGCGTCCGCTGCTCCGCCTCACTCAGCGCGAGCAGCACCTGGTAGTCCCCCGACGACAACGACGACTCACCCTGCAGTCGCCCGGCCAGTCGCGTACGCAGGATCTCGGCGGTCTCGATGTAACCCCGCCAGACCCGCAACTGCTCCCGCGTCGGCAACGCCCGCCCGCCACCCTGCCCCATCACGCCTCCCGGATTGACACGTCAACACTAAGAACAGGAAATTGACACGTCAACCCCATTGTCTGGTACGCCACACGGCCCCACACAAGCACCACCCCGCCCCGCCCGGTCCCCGCGAGCCAGGCGGAACTCCAGACCGACCCGCGACCGCCGGGCCGAATGCGGTTGGTCACCGCCGAAGACCTATCTACGCCCGCCGAACTCCCAGGCGTGCACTTCGATATCGGCGTACCGCTCCCGGGTCAGCAGCGCACGAGCACTGTCCGGGTCCGAAGCGCGAACCAGCAGAGCGGTACCCAGCCACGCCGTCCCGTCGTCGGACAGCAGCGGCCCGTACGCGATCAGCTCGTCCCGCTCCGGCGGCACGGTCAGGTCGGCGGCCGGCCCCGAACCGAAGCCGAGCACCAGGTACCGATCACCACCGGCCCGGCCACCGGGAAAGTCCCACATGGTCCGGCCGAGCAGATTCCGCCACCGGCGCACCAGAACATCCCGATAGGCACCGGCCTGATAACCGGGCTCGTTGAAGGCGAAAGCCCGGACAGCGGCCGGATCAGGCAGATCGACGATGTGCAGACTCCCACTGAGCCGCCCACCGTCGAAGGTCGGCCCACGAGCGATCAGTTCCGCCTCGTACCGATCCATATAGGCCCAATGCTCTTCCAGCAACTCCTGCCGCAAGGCCAGTGAACCGGCCCGGTCACGGTGATAACACAGAAACTCCACGCCCACAGCGTGCCATTGGCCCCTACCCTGATTCCGTGGGTGCCGGAACCGTGCGGGACGAACTGGAACGCCTGCGGGCCAGGGCCGCAGCCGAAGCGGCGACGCTGGCCCGGGATCTGGAGGGACTGTTCGCGGCATCACGCGACTCGAACGCCGACGACGAGCATGATCCGGAAGGCGCGACGATCGGCTTCGAACGCGCACAGCTGACCGCGCTTCTGACCGCCACCCGAGACCGAATCACCGAGGTCGACGAGGCGCTACAGCGGGTCGAGGCGGGCACTTACGGCATCTGCGAGGGATGCGGCCAGGCGATCCCGGCGCAGCGGCTCGCGGCCC
Organism: Actinoplanes derwentensis; assembly: GCF_900104725.1. Taxonomy (NCBI): domain Bacteria; kingdom Bacillati; phylum Actinomycetota; class Actinomycetes; order Micromonosporales; family Micromonosporaceae; genus Actinoplanes; species Actinoplanes derwentensis. The sequence goes on along the minus strand of NZ_LT629758.1, from coordinate 846,562 downwards.
GGCCGTTCGCGCGCCGCTGCATGACTTGCGCATAGCAGCGCACCTTGACGCGCGCCCATGGCGGGCCGTCACAAACAGGAACCCGGGTCCTCACTGTCGCCGATGATGGCGAAGAGCATCTGGCGGAAGGACGCGATGTGGTCCTGGCTGAAACCATCGAGCACTGAAGCTTCAACGGCGGCGCTGGCCTCGGCCACTTTGGCTCGTAGTGCTTCACCGCTGTCGGTTATCACCGGGATACGTAGACGGCGGTCGGTCGGGGCGTTACGGCGAACCACCAGACCTCTGCGTTCCAGCCGGTCGAGCTGGCTCATCAGGGTGGTCTTGTCCAAGCTCAGGGATTTGCCGAGTTCTCCCTGGGTGAGGCCGGGGGTCTTGTCGAGAGCGCTCAGCACGATGTACTCGCGCAGGACGAGTCCGTGTTTCTCGGCCTGTTCGCCGGTGGCGTTGTGCATGTGCTGAGCCGCCCGGTGCAGCAGCCAGGTGATCTCGGAATCGAGCGAAGGCCTAGGCCCCGGATCCTCCGCCTCACGGTCCGTCATTTGCGATCTCCTAGCAGCTTGAACCGCTGTCAGCCCGGCTTGCGGAAACTATAACCGAGGAAGTTCTCAGGCAAGAAATTCTGGATTCAGAGGTTCCTTCCTCGGACGGCCTCCAGTTTCAGTTCCAGGGTGTCCGCACTCGCACCGCCGCCGCCGCCGGCACGACGCCGGCGACAGCAACACCACCCGCCACCAATGCCGCTGCCCACATCGCGCGGATTCTGGTCAACATTCGGATTGCCGCTCCGTTGAGGTGATGGCTGCGCCTTGGCTGACCGGGCGCCGGACCGCCTCCATCGCCAGCGAGGTGTACGGCTGTCCGAGATAGGCAGTGAGGAGGACCATCAGTTCGGTGAGGGCCTCATCGTCCAGACCGGTGCGGCGAGCCAGCGAGAGGTAGGTCGACAGGCGACCATCGGTCACATTCTGGGCGACGAGCGCGGTGATGACGGCGATACTGCGGTCGCGGTCGGTCAGGTTCTGGCCTTGCCAGCCGGGACCTCCGGCGGCTTCGAACGCTTCCAGGGTGTACGCGGCTCCGGCGTGCTCGTTCATGATGCGCTCGGCCTCGGCGGGAGCCGTTCCGAAATTGCGGGCGTAGACCTCGCGACCGGCGGTGGCGCGAGCGCTCATCTCGTACACGGGAACGGTTGGCATGTTGTCATTGCCCTGTCGTCGAAGTTGCGGGTGGAGGCTCAACACGGTTGCCGCGATCACGGGAAAGAGAACGGTCCGACGCCTGGATCAATCGGTGCGGTCCGGCCGTCGCTACGGACAGCAGCGGGATTCCCTGGTACGAGTCGAGGTCGTGGGCGGGGACGATCTGCATCAGCCTCTCGACGGCGATCACGCGGCCCAGGTCTTGCCGGAGCTGCCTGGGATCGCTGTCGGCGAGTCTGCTCATCAGCCAGGGTCGTTCGACGCGACGGCGGATACCGTCGATCTGCCAAGTGAGGTCGCCGATGAAGGCGTATCTCTTTCCGGTGGGCAGGGTGACGAAGACAATGACCGAGCCGGTGGTGTGGCCACCGGCATGGGCGATGACCACCGAGCCGTCGCCGTACACGTCGTAGCTCGACGCGAAGCCCAGGTACGCCCGGTCGTCGAACCCGTACTCGTGGATCCGGTGACCCTCCGACACGCTGCGGTAGACCTTGCCGTCCGGGTCGCTGGCCGCGTATCGGCGTTCGTGCGCGTTCATCCAGATGGCAGTGCCGCGCAGCCCGTCGATTCCACTGACGTGATCCCAGTGCGAGTGGGTCGGTAGCACACCGAGCAGCCGGCGGCGGTCGTAGCCGACGGCGTCCAGCTGATTGCTGACTGTCTGACCCGTTTCATAGGGGGCGCGCACGAACCGGGGCAGCATGGCGATGTGCGCAGCGACGTCAGCGCCGAAGCCCGCATCGATCAGCAGGTCGCCCTCCGGGTGCTGCACCAGCACCGCCGACGAGGCGAAGCGCCGCTTGTCGCCGAACGACCCGCCCTGGAAAGCCAGGGCCGCGCGAGTCATATAGGTCCCAGTGGGCAGGTGATAGATGGCTATTTCCGCCGGCGGAGAAGCCTCGGGCAACGGCTGCGGCCACGGAACAGGTTCAGCGAGAGGTGACATGCCAAGACCGTACGAGCCAAGACAGTCTCAGTCAAGAACTTCTTACCTGAGACGACTTTGGTCGCTCATCGCACCCGGCCCCAGGCATGCATCAACGGCCCTGCCGACGGCCGGTCAGCTCGTCAACCCCGGCCGCGGTGATGGCCAGCTCGTCCGCCGTCGAATCTGATCGTTGAACTGCTCAGACCTGATTGACGACCGACCAATGTCCGCCACTGTTCTCGGCGCCTTCGAAAGCCCCGCCGGCCCGAGCCACAAACTCCAACACGAAGACTTCATCGATAAAAGTGATGTCCCGAACCGCACCTCCGCCGGCCAGGGCATTTCCCTTGAGCCGCCTGACGGAATCGAACCGTCGACCTACGGATTACGAGTCCAAACAAGATCGTTGATCTAGCTGCACGTATCTCCACTGAGCTGTGGAAACGCTTGTCAAGATCTGACAGTGCTCCGCTGTCTCTGCGGACTTCGTGCGGACTGGATGCGGACTGGATGCGGACTACTCGATCTTGAAGTTCGTGGCGTATGGGGCGCGGGAAACCCGGATGCCCCGCGCAGACCGTTCGGGCATCATCCCCTCATGAGTGTTCGACAATCGCGGGAGGAGAGAGCGGCCACGCTGACCGCGCTCCTCCGAGAGGTCCAGGTAGCTGAGTGCTGGCAGGGACACAGCCCGGCGGGATACGTCGACACCGCGGTACGCCGGTGGATCACATCAGACAGACGGATCAAGCCTGGCAAGCGCACCCCGGAGAACCGGGTACGAGATCTTCTCCGTGGGCTCCGCGAAGCACCGCGTGACGGCAAGATCTACGAGGAACCGGGATGGCTCGAACATCTCGCTGACCGTTTCGGCTCTGCGCTACTAGAAGCCGACGCATCGCCGGACCGCTGACCTAATCGAAGACGACCGCTGCGCCCAGTTTGGAAGATCGCTACGCCATGTCATAATCAGCCCGGATTACCTGCTCAGATGCCCTGCCCGACTACCCGATCATGACCACTGGAGACCGTCCGCGGCACGCCGAGATGGCACGGGCCTGGCACGGCCGGGCGTACCTGGACCACCCTGCTGGACCCCCCGCCTACGGCGACCACCTGAGTCGAGGGCAAGCCGCGAAGCGGCGCGGCAGCAATCTCCGGAAGCGCAACGGCGGGTGACCGCCGCAGCGATCGGCAGGGTCAGTCCACCGGCTTGGGTTCGTCGCCGACGGCCTCGACGATGTCGCCAGCCGCGCGGATGGCATCCAGGAACCGGCGGAAGACCGGCCAGGGAAGTTCCCATCGGCCGTGCATCGTCAGGGTCACGTGGTCGGCAGGAAGCGGAACAAACGGACCGGACTCGGGTGAAGCGTCGGGGATGCGAACGTCCAAGTAGTTGTTCTCGGTGTTGCCCAGTTCGACTTCGTACAGCTCGTAGCACCACGACTCGATGTCGCCGTAGTGGAAGTGGTTGACCTCGTATCGCCGGTCCCCGTGTGACCAGACGTTGCGTGTCAGCGGCAGCGAGATGGCCTCCGCCGACAGATCCCGTAGCTCATCGACCAGGTCGCCGCTGGAGTCGAGTACGCCAACCAGCTTCTCCAGGATCGGCCAAGGGACGATGCCGCCGCCTGCATGAACGACGATGCCCGAAGCTGGCCTCGGCGTGAACGGCCCATCCAGAGTGGTGTCCGGAATCAGGACGGAGAGGAATGGTCCAGTGCCAGAAGGCCCCGTCAGACCCGCCAACTCGTACTGCCAAGCGTCGTCATGCAAGCTATATCCCGACGTGAGCTGGTACAGCTTGCCGTCGTGGGACCAGATCTCCATCGCCGGATGATCGCAGTCTTCTCCTGCCATGCCGACCGATATCCGAAGGTGGCCGGCTCGCCGACCGATGCCGGCCGGAGGCCGCCAGCAGGCCGAGTGAGCCGGCCGCGCCGCGCTTGCGCGGCGCCTTGATCCAGAACAGAGCAATTCGGCAGTGCGAAGCAATCGTTCGGCAACCGCCAGGAAGACCCCCACACTGCCAGGACGGTCCTCACCCAAGATTGCTGAGCTGCGACTCGTTGACCAGCAGTGCCGTAGATCGACTTACCGTGGCGCCCCGCTAGGTCGTGTGTTGTTGATCTTTGGTGAGGTCGCGGAGCCAGATTTTGATGGTGGCGATGTCGACGGTGGCCAGGTACATGAAGGCCCGCTTGTCGTAACGGGTGGCGACGGCACGGAACTGTTTCAGCTTGTTGACCGCGCGTTCGACGGTGTTGCGCTGCCGGTACCGGTCGGCGTCGAAGCGGGGTGGCCGGCCGCCGCGGGAGCCGCGGTTGAGGCGGTTCTTGCGCTGGTCACGGCGTTCCGGGATGGTCGCGGTGATTCCGCGTCGGCGCAGGCCGGTACGGATCGCGGCTACCGAGTACGCCTTGTCGGCCAGCAGGCGGGTGGGCCTGGTCCGGGGCCGGCCGCGGCGTCGGGGGATGCGGATGCCGGCCATGACGGTGTCGTAGCCGATACGGTCGTGGCGTTGGCCGGCGGTCAGCGATCGGGAGATAGGTCTGCTGTGCAGGTCGGCGGCCAGGTGCAGCTTGGTCCCGAACCCGCCCCGGGAGCGGCCCAGGGCTTCGGGTTCGGTAGCGGGGCCGGTCGCCGTCAGGGTTTTGACTGGTCTGCCGGGGGCTGGTGGCGGGCACCGGCGGCGTGCTGGTGGGCGCGGACCACGGTGGAGTCGATGCCGAGCGTCCACTCGGGATCGTCGATGTCGGTGTCCAGGCGCAGCCGTTCAGCGATGTGTTGCCAGGTTCCGTCGAGGGCCCATCGCCGTTTGCGCTGGTAGATGGTCTGCCAGTTCCCGAACCGGGGTGGTAGGTCCCGCCAGGGGACGCCGGTGCGTTCGCGGAACAGGATCCCGGAGATGACGGTGCGGTGGTCGTTCCAGCGGTGACCGCGCGGCGGGTTCTGCGGCAGCAGCGGCTGGAGCAGAACCCACTCGGCGTCGGTGAGTTCAAATCGTGCGCTCATAGCACCTCGATAAACATCGAGACACATCAAGATCTTCCCTCAAGATCTACAACACACCACCTAGTGCGGGTGAGCGCGGGATGGACTGCAGGACCACAAGGAGGGGTCCGTACCCGTGCCGCTTCTTGACGTTGGCTCGTCGACGTCCAACCGGCGGACCGCCACTACAGAGGCAAAGACCTTATGCCACCTTCGCAGCGACTGCTCGGCCCGGAGATGCCTAATCGGGCGCTGTCGAGCTTGACTCGGCTCAGGGAACTGCCGCACCGGCCGTACCGGCTGCGCCGGCTTGCCCTCGAAGGTCGCGCTGCCGCCCGCGTCCGTGGTGGCCCGCCCGACTGGTGAGAGTGCCTTAAAGGACTGGTTGGACGACCGCTGTCCCAAACCGTCGGCAAGAAAGCGTGGTACTTCCAGATGCCGCGGCACCCAACGTCCGAATCGGCTGTTGTGACTCCTCTAGCCAGCGGCGGTCGCGGTATCGTCGCACTATGCAGCAGCCCTCGCCGCGCGGGCGTGAGGATGGCGATGCTCCAGCGACCAACGAGGGCGGTGACCCTGCCGACGCCGTTGCGGATAGCGGCCGGGGCAGCGCCCCTGGACCGGACGGGAAAGCGAAAGCTGAAGCCACAGCGGACTCCGCACCGACGCGTGATGCAGTATCGGAGTCGCGTCGACGCGCGGGGCGGATCACCTCCGCCACGCTACTTGCGGTTGTGGGGCTGTTTGTCGCCGTCGTGGCCCTGATACCCGATTGGGCGGAGTTCCTCAGGCCCACCGCGCCCCAGCCGACAGTGCCGAGCCCGAGCGTGTCGTCACCTGCCCCCCACTCCGGTTCGTCAGCCTCCCGCTTCCCGCAGGGCAGCGGAACCGTTCCACCAGAATTGGTCGGGGTGTGGAGCGGGGGACCCGGCTCGGAGCCGAAGCTTCAGCTGACCATTCAGGCCAACGGGGCCTACGAGTTCAGCGGCCAACAGTTCGGCACCCCGTTCTCGGAGAACGGGCGGATAACGGTCGAGGAGAAGGTCCTCACCTTCGAGCCGACGCTCAGCGACCACGGGCTGGAGCCACGTACGGCAGTATGGAAGCGGTCGGCGGACACCGACATCACCAACATCCTGGTGTACTCAGATCTCAGATACGGCTACTTCAGCTTCGTCCAAATAGGATGAGCTCCGCTAGACAGTGTCCTGCCGACCTGTTAATCAGTCCTGGTTGATGTGTCGGGTGTTGGCGTAGTGAGCTGACGGATAAGGCATGGGCGGTGATCGAGCCGTTGTTGCCGGAGCCGGGCCACAGGTCAGGGCGGTGGCGTGATCACCGGCAGGTGACTAACGGGATCTGGTGAAGGCTGTGGACCGGCGCCGTGGCGGGATCTTCCGAAACGCACCCCCCCGTTTACCCCCCGAAAACCCCTGCCAACGGCTGGCCGGCGATGACAAGTGATGATCACCTTGTCGCGGCGTTTGTGCAGTTCAGCGCAAAGTTCTGATGGTGGATGACAAGACCACGGCCCCAGTGGTCGAGGAGCGTAGGTTGTCGACTCTTGTCATCGTTATGCAGTGGTCGAGCGCGAGGGGTTGGCGGGCATCGTCTGCCCACCGTACGAGCTAAGTATGACGAGCCGGGCATGGTGCAGCAATCTGGAACGAGCTGCTCGGGATCGGGGCGTGGCCGTCTCGGCTCGTCACGCTCAGGGATATTCGATGAGCTTATGGACGCCGTCGCTGAGTAGGTCGCCGGTTACCCAGTTGCAGATTTGGCAGCGGTAGCGCCGTAGCTCTAGATCAGCATTTGGGGGCAGGGCGTCGATGCGGTGGACTTCGTGAACGCGGAGATCGGGCACGGCCGGTGGGTTGTTTTGTCCGAAGTTGACTCGCTCGCCCTGTGCGGCCTGTTGCTCCGGCGTCGGTGGAGCCGAGTGTCGTTGCCGGAGTCTGTCCGCGTTTCGCGCGACCGCTGCAGTGATCTCGCGGAGTTCGGCGATGACTATTGCGGGTAGCAGGAAGCCGGTTTGCCCGGCGGTGAAGTGGTCGAGGGCAGTCCATCGCACTTCTGTCTGGTCGCCTGCGCAGGGCGGGTAGTGCAGGGCGCGGATGCGGTGGTCGGGCCGCATCCACCAGGCGCCGTCGAAGCCGTGTGGTCGTGCCAGCGGTATGCCGATGGCATCGAGGTCGACGGCGAGTTGCCAGTGGCATTGTGGCTCGTCGCGGGCAATGCCGGGTACGCCGATGCGGGGGTGCCAGAGCCAGATGTCGGTGAGGCCGGCGGCGGTGTAATCCTGGTGGCGGCGGGTCCATGCCTCGTCGGTAAGTGGCTGTTGTTGAACCTCGATGGCGAGGCGGGTGCCGTCGGTGAGGCTGACCTCGACATCGGTGCGGCGACGCCCGTCCGCGGTCCGGTATTCGGTCACTGCGTCGGCGACTCCGGGCTGTTGGCGGGCCCATCGCAGGAGGGTCTGTTTGGCGTTGGCGTGCCACAGGGTCTCGGGGTGGTGGCCACCGGCCGGTGCCATGCCCGGAGGGTGCGCGAAGTGTGTGCGGACCTTGCCGTACTTCCTGCCGCCGCGGCACTGCAACGGTACGAGAGTGCCAGGTGGTGCTTCGTCGCCGTGGAAGCAGTGCCAGCACACCAGGGTCGCGGTTCCGCCGTACCCGTGCTTGTTCCAGACCTGCTTAGGTGCGTCGTCGACGTGGACACTGCGTCGGGTGCGCGTGTCGAAGCCGACGACCGACAGGTCGCCCATGATTTGGGATCCTTCGTGCGAGACGGACCCGCGCGGCAGGAGACCGTGCGGGTGGCGTAACAAGACGCGTGAGGCGTACGCGAAATGAGTCGCCCGTCATCGCAAGAAGGTCGATGACCTGTATACGAGCCGGTCAACGGCTCGGGATCGCCCGCTCAGGCTCCATGGCCGTCGGCGCGGGTCGACCGTCACTCATTCGAAGAGGATGTGTCGTTTGTCGACGGGCTCAGCCAGTATCTCCGGTCGTAGCGGCTTACGCAACGAACTTGTGCGACGGGCGCTGGTCTGACCTGCGGGGTATCCCCGGCTGTCCCGCACGTGGTTACCATCGTCGATGAACGCCGTCGTCGTGCACGTTGGGAGCGCTGTGCCCGAACTGGAACCGGATCTTCACGCGGTGTGTGACCTCTGTGCTCAGAACGTGCCCCCAGATGATGGGTACTTATGGGTCGACAACGACGAGATCGCACGCTGCGAGCAGAAGACGGCGGCATGGGAAGCGGAACACCCGGCCACCGAAAATATGACGGGCGACAACCTCCGCACCCGCCCAGGCCCGGCACGCTGGCGCGTCACCCACACCGCCTGTGACCCCGGGTCGCGCGGCGACGCCTACGCCATCGAACTCGACCGGATCTCGACCTTCCGCGACCTTGCAGGCTGGACGATCCACCTGCAGGGCAAAAAGTGGTTCAGGTACACCGACTGGGACGAACTCGCCGAGGATGCGTTGGGCGCTGGCGGTGGACGTCTCGTATCGCGATACACGGAGCCGTGGCACGGCTGACAGCAACAGCGCCAAGCGACGCTGCGACCCACATCCCCAGCATCGCGCTGAGCTGGAGGGGCGCTTCGTTGGCGCAGCGGTCGTTGTTGAGTGATGGAAATAGGAGGCGTGATGGCTGAGGACGTCATCTTTCTTGATCCACCACCGTATTCGTGGCGCACCCGCAAGATCTCGATTCGGCCGGCGCGGTGGTACGTGGTGGTCGAGTTGGACCGCGACGGCTACGCCGATACCCACGGGGCCGAAGCGGCTGTTCTACCGGCGGGAGTCGTAGAGGCAGCCGACAGACTGCGATCCGCAGCCATGGACCGGATCTACGTGGACGGCTACACGGGCAACTTCTCGTGGGGTAGCGGAGACCGCACCATCACCCTATTCATGCCGTTCCCGTACGTGGACGACGCGGTCAGCGCCCTGCGTGCAGCTGAAGAAGCGCGGGACGGTTCAAAGCTCGACAGCCTGGCTACCCAGCTGGCCTTACCGATCGACGACTGGCTGTCACCCGGCGAGCGCCAACTGCGGCGCGGGGTGGATTTCGACGCTCGACCGCATACCTTCCTACGCTTCCTGCGGGCGAAAGCACATCAGCAGGGACTACGCCTCAATGGCCGAGCGACACCCTCTGGGGTCTGGATCCGCCCCCAGCTATCCCGCATCGAACAACTCAGCCGCGCCGCCTTCCCCGAGGAGTACGTTGATCGGCCGGACCGCTGGAGCATGGCTATGACGGTTGTATTCGGCTCCACCAGGGCGGCTTGACCTGGCCCCACTCGCGAGTGACTTTCCCGCACGAATGGGTGATGGCGGCTTGAAATGGCCCCACCTGCGGTGTTGCGCTTGAAGTCCTGAGTGTGCTCGCCGTTGTTGGGGGCGCCCGTGTCGTTGACCAAGGTCGAACTGTTCCGCCGGATACGTTCTGACGCGGTGCTCGAAGAGCTCTCGATCCGGGCGCTGGCGCGTAAGCACGGGGTGCACCGCCGGTTTGTCCGGGAAGCGCTGACCTCGGCCGAGCCGACGCCGCGTCGGCAGCCGGTTCGCCGGTCGCCGCGGCTGGATCCGGTGAAGAAGACGATCGACGAGTGGCTGCGGGCGGATCTGGAAGCACCGCGCAAGCAGCGGCACACCGCTCGGCGGATCAAGGACCGGTTGGCAGAAGAGCTGAAAGCCGACGTCCCGTACTCGACGGTGCGTGACTACGTGTCGACGCGACGCCGGCAGATCGCGGCGGAAGCGGGTGCACCGGCGGACGGGTTCATCATCAGGCACAACCGGCCCGGCGCCGATGCCGAAGTCGACTTCGGTGAGGTCGTGATCTGCCTGGCCGGGATCATGACCCGCTGTCACCTGTTCGCGTTCCGGCTGGCCTACTCCGGCCTGTCGGTGCATCGCGTGACGGTGTCCTGCGGACAGGAAGCGTTCCTCGAAGGACACGAATACGCCTTCGAGCTGATCGGCGGGATCCCGGTCGGGCAGATCCGCTACGACAACTTGAGTTCGGCAGTGCGCCGGGTAGTCTTCCGGAGCCGATCAAGAATGGAAAACCCCAGGTGGGAAAGCTTCCGAGAGCACTATGGATTCACGGCTTTCTACTGCATCCCCGGGTTGGAAGGCGCTCATGAGAAGGGTGGCGTCGAAGGCCAGGTCGGCTACTACCGCCGCAACCGGCTGACCCCCGTCCCGGCCGTCGCCACCTTGGAAGAGCTGAACCAGCGGCTGGCGGTCGCCGATCTGGCCGACCGGGACCGCAAGATCCGGCTCCGGTCGAGGACCATCGGTGAGGACTTCGCCGCTGAGGCGGCGCTGCTGGCCCGGCTGCCGGCGGAGAAGTTCGGGGCTTCACTGACGCTGCGGCCGCGGGTCGATCGCGAGGCGACGGTGACCGTCCGGATGAACAACTACTCGGTCCCGGCCCGGTTCATCGGCCGCAAGCTGCAGGTCACGCTCGGCACCACCGAAGTGGTCATCGCCGACGGCCGCACCGAGATCGCCCGGCATCCCCGCCTGCCCGGACGCGGCGGCCAGCGGCTGCTGCTGGATCACTACCTGGAGATCCTGCTGCGCAAACCCGGAGCCCTCGCCGGGTCGGAAGCCCTCGACCAAGCACGCCGGGAAGGCACCTTCACCGCCGATCATGAAGCCTTCTGGGCAGCGGCGAAGGCCGCCACCAACGAGGCCACCGGCACCCGGCAACTGATCCAGGTCCTACTGCTGCACCGGCATCTGCGCGGTCAGGACGTGACCGCGGGCATCCGGGCCGCCCTGAGCGTCGGCGCCGCGACCGCTGACATCGTCGCGGTCGAAGCTCGCAAAGCCGCCCAGAACGCCGGCCCCTCACCCACGATCACGGCCGGGCCGCCGCCGGCACCACCGCCGCCACCGCCACCGCCAGCGGTCACCGAACGAACCTTGCAGCGAGTGGCGCGGTTGCCCGCCGATCATCGGCCGCCACCGGACCTAAACCGCTGGGACCAGCTGTTACACCACCGGAGAAAGGAATCATCGTGAGCCGTGTTCCTCGAGCCATGACCGAAAGCGCCGCCGACGCGGCGATCGAGACCTCCTGCCGGGTCCTGCACCTGCCCACGGTCCGCAGCCAGTTCTCCGAACTGATCACCCGCGCCGAACGTGACCAGCTCAGCTATCGAGGCATGCTCGCCGAACTGCTGATGGCCGAATGCGAGGAACGGGACCGGCGCCGTTCCCAGCGGCGGCTGCAGGCAGCGGGCTTCCCCCGCCAGAAATGGCTCAGCGACTTCGACTACACCGCCAACCCGAACATCAACCCCGGCCTGGTCAACAACCTCGCCAACTGCGACTGGGTCCGCTCCGGCCAGCCACTCTGCCTGATCGGTGACTCCGGCACCGGCAAATCACACCTGCTAATCGGCCTCGGATCAGCAGCCGCGATGGCCGGGTTCCGGGTCCGCTACACCCTCGCCGCGAAGCTGGTCAACGAACTGGTCGAAGCCGCCGACGACCGGCAACTGACCAAGACCATCGCCCGTTACGGCCGGGTCGACCTGCTCTGCATCGACGAACTCGGCTACCTCGAACTCGACCGCCGCGGCGCGGAGATGCTGTTTCAAGTCCTGACCGAACGCGAAGAGAAGAACAGCGTCGCCATCGCATCCAACGAATCCTTCTCCGGCTGGACCCGCACCTTCACCGACCCACGGCTCTGCGCAGCGATCGTCGACCGGCTCACCTTCAATGGCACGATCATCGAGACCGGCACCGACTCCTACCGACTCTCCAGAACCGCCGCGAAACAACCCGCCACCAGCAGATCCTGACCGGCACGCCACTGGACCGGCCCCGAAAGACTGAATCCGGCCCGCAGGTGGGGCCACTTCAAGCCGTGCTGGTGGAGCCGATTCAAACCGTCACACTCCTCGCGAGTGGGGCCAGGTCAAGCCGCCCTGGTGGAGCCGAATACAACCGTCATAGCCAGGAGCAGTGCCACCCCGACGGACGGCCCGTGGCGTCCGCTGGAAGACCGCATCCGCGACCAGGACCGCAGCGGCGACCTGACCCCCGTAGTGTTTCGACAGGTCAAGGCCCGACCAGCCGTGGATTGCCCCTGTGGGTTCCGCGACGCATTCGCCGAGTTCGGTATCGGCCGCCACGAAGCACAGCACGAGTTGTGGTCCATAGGCCTACCGATACCGAAGAACATCACCTGGGAGCACGGCAACGTTGCGGTGGTGACCCCACAGTCGAGCGTGACCTGGCGCCGGCTGGTCGCCAAGGTCGCGCTGGCACCCAAACGAGAAAATGGCTATGACTTCACTACATGGGAGGCCGGTGACCGGCCGAAACCCAGCCTTACCAACCGCCGCGCCTACCTACTCCGTTTCCAGCGATACATCATCGGCTACCTCGTCGCCGAAGACCGCGACCATCACCAACGGTGGACCCTCGATCCGGACGACGCCTACACCGGCGACGACTCCACCACCCGAGCCTCCATCGACCTCATCTGGACAGCTTCCGTACACCGCGGCAAAGCAGTCGGCAGCGCACTTGTTCAAACGCTCGCAGACTCGGCCGAATGTCCGCTGACCGAACTGTCCTGGTCAACACCCCTCAGCCCTGCCGGCCAGCGACTCGCACGCCGCGTCTCGCCAAACGGCATCTGGGTTCACTGAAGGCCCGTCAACGCGATCGCTTACCCGTCGGCTTCGGTGATCTTGGCGTCGAGTTGGTAGGCGGGTAGTAGGTACTCGCCCGCTTTCCGGGCCAGATGCAGCGGCAGCGCCAGCAGGGTCGGATCGTCGTAGTGCGCGGCGGCGTACCGGAACTGGTGGGCGGCTGCCGCCCACGGGTCAGGTTTGTCGCCGGGCTGGAGGGCGGCTACGAAGTATTCGGCGAGCTGGGGGTTCCACACGTCAGCGCCGATGTCGAGGATTTCCACGTCGGGATGGTCCTTGGATTTCTTGATCCGCGGTTCGACGCGAGAGCCTTTCGGTGAGGTCTTTGATGCGGTAGCCGGTTTGTCGGGGGTGCTGAAGAAGAGCCGGTGGTGGGCGCTTGAGGGCTTCCACAAACCGGCGCTCAGACCAATCAGGCTGATCTTCTCCTGCTCACCTCTGTCGTTTTCAGTCTTGCCTTCGGCGATCGCAAAATGCTGGGCCGTTTCGTCGCCGAGGTTCGTTCGGACGCGGATGAACCGGATGTTGGGGTACTTAGATGCGGGGAGCTGCTCGTGGATGTTAGTGCTCAGGTCGTCGAGCCGTAGGCGCCCGTTGGTGGTGTTGGCCCACATGCCGCGCAGGTTCTGGGAGTGGCTGAGCAGCAGAGTTGGGCCGTCGAGGTTGTTCAGCTGCTCCAGCAAGTCTCCGATGAAGGTGGTGACCTGTTTGCTGTTTAGCAGGGCGTCGTCGCCTTGCAGCTTGGTCAGCCGCAGAAGAGCCTGGTGCATGGGCAGCCAGGTTCGGTCACCGGGCAGCCGGACCTTGGTGACGGGCTGGCGGGGGTCGCAGCAGACCGCGATGGGGTAGGCGGCACTCTGCGGGGTGTTCTTGCGTACCAGCCACAGGCCCACGACGCGCGTGGTGGGCGGGAGGGGCTCGTCGTCCAGGCCGAGTCGCATGGGCCGAGCCGGGAGCCCGGCGTGGCGTACGAACAGTTCTCGAAGCGATTGCTCGATGCGGATCCGCCGGTTGCTCGCGGTCTCGGTTTCGCGATAGGGCACGAGGAACTGGGTGTTACGGCCGGTCCGGCCGGCGCCGATGCGGGTGGCGAACTTGGGGTCGTCCTCGTCGGCGAAGGCGTCGCCGTCGTCGAGTTCGACCATCACGAGAGCGGGTTGTGTGGTGCGGTACGGCTCCAGCCAGTCGCGGATCTGACCGATGCGGGTGGTGGCCGCGACCCGGATGCGGTCCGTTTTCTTGGTGATCGTCGAATCGATCGCCAATTTGCCCGCCAGGTCTCGCTCCGCGAGAGCACGGGCGTGGACGGTGAGGCGTAGATCGTCGTTCTGCGTCGTCCAGCTCGTACTATCTGCGGCGGGGGTGAGGGCGGGCATCTGCAGGACGTCGGTCAGGCGGGTCAGGGTTTCGTCACGCATCACCGTCGTCTGCCACCACACTTCGAAGGTGACCTCCCGGCTGATGGCTGCGGCGACCCGCCGAGTGTCGATGTGCAGGCCATCTTTCTTGGCCGGTGGCCGAGCTGGTGCGCTTACGCCGAGCACGCGGGCGGTGGGTTCGACGGGGCGCAGATGGTCTTGGAGAGCTCCGCGCAGGGCTTCGAAGATGCGCCAGCGGTCTTTGGCCGAGGCCCCGTCTCCGACGGGGTGCTTGTCTTTGAAGCCGGTGCGGTAGAACACGGCTGTCTCGTAGCCGGCCTCGTAGGTGGGTAGTTCCGGGATATGCCGCAGGGCGTCGCTGGCGAGGTCTGCTGGTGCGGGCAAGGTCACTCCGGAGTGGAATCGCTGCAGGACGGCGACGATGTCGTCGCGCCAGTCCCAGAACCCTTCCTTCTTGCCGTGGGCGCCGGGCCGCCATTTCATGCTGGCGCGCGCGAACATCGGCGGGGTGGCGCCGTCGTACCAGGGTGCGGGGGCTTTGACGGCGACGGAGAGCGCGCGCTTGTAGTTCTTGAGGAAGATCTTGCCGCTGGCGTAGCGGCGCAGGCCGACGCGGACGAACAGATGCGGGACGGGGTTGTCAGGGTAGGTCTGCACGGTGAGGCCGATGACGTAGGACCAGGGCCACCGGCGTTTGCGGCGCGGGTGGTAGTGCGGTGGCCAGGACACGAGTTCGGCGCCGCTGCCCGTGGTGATGCGCTGGAACCGGGAGGTGGTGACGCCACCGTGGTCGACGGTGAAGCCGTCGTTGACCAGTTGGGCGGCGAGCAGGTCGGGCAGGAGCCGGAAGACGGGGTCGCCGGCGGTTTCCCCGGGTCGTGGAACGGGGTCGGTGGTGGTCCATGACAGGTCGGTCGCCGGTTTGATCACGGCGAGCAGGTCAGGGAGCCGGTCGAGCTGGATCTGTTTGCGGGGGTAGCGCTTGGCCTGTTCGTGTGCGGTGGTGACGATGCCGCTGTGGATCAGTGCGGTGAGGGCGGTGTCGTCGGGTTGGGTGGCGGCGCCGAGCCAGAGCTGGTTGTCGCCGCGGGCGTCGTTGACGACTACTTCTGGTTGGAAGGTGGAGAACGCGGTGGTTAGGTCGCGTAGCGGGATACCGCGCGGGCCGGTGCTGGCGCCGGGGTTGAGGAACTCGGCGATGGCCGCCTTCCATGGGGCGGGGAAGGTGCAGGTCTGGTAGGGACGCAGCAGCCCTGTCAGGCGCTGCGGGTCGAGGGGGAAGGCGAGTTCCTGGATGAGGTCATAGCGCACGGTAGGGCTCCAAGAGGGCGGTCAGGGCGCGGTGCAGTGGGTCGTACAGGATGGTGGCGAGCTCGACGTCCTGCGGGCGAATGCCTTTGCCGGCTTGGGCGGCGGTCAGGACGTGGTGCATGCCGACGAGCAGGCTGGTGTCGGAGGCGGGGTCGAACGCGGCGTCGCAGAAGTGCACGGTGGCTTTCTGGCCGCCGCGCACGAGCCGACCGATGACCTGCCAGATGGTGACCAGCTGGGTCCACATAAACGCCGCTTGTTCGTCGTCGTCCATGCGCGAGAGCATTAGAGGGTGAGCCAGTGACTGGCGCCAGCGTGTACCGGCGGCGGCGATGAACGCCTTTGCGCGCTCGTGGGCCGGGTTGGTGGCAGGGCCACCGGCGGGCAGGCCGGTGCGGATCTGGTCGACGCCCCAACGGTTGATGTCCTGAACGTGGTAGGAGATGTCGTCCGGGCGCGGGTGCGGGCGGACCAGGAAGTAGGCGGCGCCGAGCGCGGCGACCCGCTCGTCGTTGAGGATGTTGTGGCCGCGTTCGACCGCCAGCAGCGGAGCGACGAGCAGCCAGGCATCGGTGTGCCGCAGCTCGGCGACGCTGCCGCGCGACAGCGTGTGGCCGGTCCACTGGTGGGTGAAGCTCGCGTCGTCGGGAATCAGCCGCAGAACTTCGCCAGCCCAGTCGGGGCGGGCACGCAGCAGCGCGGCTTCGACCTGCTCGCACTCGGCGTAGCTGCCGACGAGCAACATGATGCGTCGCCGACCCGATGGCAGGGCGTCACGTTGCTGTTCAAGAAGGCTCGGCTGGGCACCAAGACCGTCGTCGACGATCCGGGCGAGTTGCTGAACCATGGCGGCCAGCGCGGCGGGTCGCCGCTCCGGTGGTGTGCCGGAGATCCGGATCCGGCGGTCGGTGGTGCCGTAGCGCTGCGGGCTGTATCTGAACTCGCTGGCGTTGATACCTTCCAGCTCACGCGGCGGTGCCTGCAAGACACCGGTGACCGGTACTTGCAGGTCGTAACGCGGGGAGGTACCCGCCCAACTGGTCGCCGACATCAGCAACACGCCCGGTGGCTGCGCCTGCTCGTCGGTGTAGAGGTTGGCCAGGTTGAGCAGCAGCCACCGGCCGATGCCGTTGCAGCGGAAGAAACGCAGAGAGCCGAGCCGGTCCGGGTGGGCGTCGTCGTCGTGCTGATACTGCAGGCCGATCAGGTTGCCCATCGGCGAATCGGGGACCATCGCCACATATTCGACGGGTGGGCGGTGCACGAGGCTGGAGCCGTGTCCGCGCATGCGTAGCGGTCCTTCGACGTCGTTCCACCGGCCGGTGATACTGCTGATCAGGTTGGTGAGGATGCCGACCAGCAGGGTGAAGTGCAGTTTCAGCGCCAGGTCGCCCAGATCCTGTGGTTCGGTGATGTCGCGCCGCTTCGCCAGCCATGCGGACACCATTTTCGTGACCGTGGACTCGTCCTTATAGGCGGTCTGCTCGGCGAGCCGGCGCAGTTCGTCGGCGCGTGTGTCGACTGTCGGCTGTTCCGTCTTGGTCGGCGCCAGCGACCACACCGAGAAACTCTTACGCCAGGCCTGCGCCCGTTCGACGTCGATCGCCGGCAAGTCGGAGTCATCGTCCGCTTCGGCGTCGGCTCGGGGTGCGGCGAACATGGCGGTGAGCCGCACCGCGAGGGTCCATTCGTTGAAGTAGCCGTCACCGACCCAGGCGCGCAGGTGCGGCTCGTTGCCCAGAAGGGCGTAGATACGCGAGATCAGCATGTCGGCGAGGTCGACCAGGTGCACCCACCGCGCGACCTTCGGCTCGCGCATCGGCCCGCGCCCCCGGGCGGGCAGTTCGACCTTCTTGGTGATGTCGATGACGTCCATCCAGGCGTCGTCGCCGTCGCCGGCCAGCGTTTGACTGGGGCTGAAGATCCCGTCGAGCTGGGTCTGAACCTGATCGGCCTCGTCCACGATGATCAGGTCGCTGCGGTACCACGCCAGTTCCAGGTACCGCAGGTCCGCATCGATGAGTGGCTGGGGAACCCGGCTGAAGACCAGCCCGGCTGGCGTAGTCACCCACACCTTGGCGGTGACCAGCTCACGGGAGGCGTGGTGCCGCTGGCAGCGGGCCCAGAGCGGGCACACGTGATCGACGTCGGTGGTGCCGCCCCGCGGGCCGATCTTCTGCTGTTTGAGCCGTAGGCACGGTGCCTCGTCGAGCTTCCACGGTTTCGCTTCAGCTCGGCGGCTACTCAACGCGCAGGCGGTGGAGGCCCATTGCAGCAGTGGGACATTCATCGCGTTCAGGCCTTCGGCGCGGCGTACGCCGGGGCGGTGCAGCTGCTGGATGTGCCGGCCACGCCCTGACGCGCCGAGCACCGGCGCGGCGCCTACCCCGTAGCGGCGGTACAGCTGGACACGGGTCAGCACCTGCACGACGTCGGCGACCACGACGGTGACGTGATGTTGATGGCGTGCCGCCCAGATCGCGAGCAAGTCCATCAGCGTGCTCTTTCCTGCACCGACCATGCCCGCGAGGTGATGCAACCGGTCGAAGTCGAGCTCGGTGGCCCGTTCGAAGGTGTCGTCGGCCTGACGCAGGCGGATAGTGAGGTCTTCGACACGGCCGTGCCACCGCTGGAACTCCCGGCCGTGCTCGAGATCCTCGCGGTCCAGCTCGGCCGCGAAGTCCACCAGCTGTTTCCACCCGATGCGCACTGGCCGGCGTTGCGGGGCGGGATCGAAGTCGTGGCGCGCCAACGTGCCCCAGTCGGGAAGCTGCTCAGGGATTGTGATCGTCTCTTTGCCGTCCTCGGCCTTCACGAAGTAGCTCTGGCCGGGCTCCGCGATCGGGATCTCGCTGCTGCGATGCGGCGGGAACTGCTCCAGCGCGGCGAGGTAATCGGCTTCCCGGTCGCCGACCAGCGCGGGCCGCCGGAACGGCGGGAGCACATCATCGGGCCCGTCGAGCAGATAGGCCCGCAGCTGCTCGGGCATCTCCAGGTAGGCGGCCAGCGCTTCGCGCCAAACCGGTTCGGACTTGAGCTCACCGACCAGCCAGACGATCACCGACAGGGCGTGATCGGCTTCTTCACCGGCGTCGTCGAAGCGGTAGCCCTTGAGCTGCGCCCACGCGCCGCTCGCCGGTTCCTGCGGGGACACCTGATTAGCCAGGGTCAGAACCAGTTCCACCGTCACGAGTTGGACTGCGTCGACTTTCCAACCCCGGTCTTTCGCCGCTTGCTTGATCTCTTTGGTAAGGCGCTCGTGCCAGCGCCCCCGTTCACGCGCCACGGGTTCCTCCGGCCGCCTTGTCCATGAGTTGTGACACCGACAGAGCCGTCGTCCTCGGCTGCTCGCGCAGGGCGGCGCTGTGCCGCCGCAGGATCGTCAGATAGTTACGCTGCTTACGGGTTCGGTCGTCCGGGATGATGACGAACCCCTCCGTGTACGCGAACTCGTGCCCGGCCGGATAGCTCGGAAGCGGGCGCAGTCGCAGGGCCAGGGCGTACGGGGTACGCCAGTCCTTAACGTCGATGCCCCATCGGCGCCCGTCGGGCCAAATCACCAGCAGGTCGTAGGCGTCGACATCCGGCCACCACACCACGGTCGCCCCCCGCTTTTCCAGCGCGCGGGCAAGGTCAGCTTCGGGGCGTCCGGGAAGGCTGATGTAGGTGCTCAGGTCCCTGCGGATCTTCACGACGCCCTTGCCCGGCAGCAAAGTCACCTGCGGAGCAGTGGGCAACGCGCGGCACCGCGGCGTCGAGCATCGCCACCCGGCGCTAATGTGCCGAGCGACGTGCCCGCATCGGCGGCAGACGCCGACCTTGCCCTCCACGACGTGATCGACGGTCAACGGTTCGTAGGCGGAGTTAAGCCATTCCGACCAGGCCGGCAGGTCCGGAAAGGCATTACGCCGTTCCAGCTGCTGCAATCCGGTCAGCGTCGGAGAATCAATCAGCAGGCGGCGCAGCGCGACATAGACGACCTGCCCACGCGGCCCCATGCTTCGGCAGGTCGAGCGGACCTCGCGCATGAAGGCACTCTCCAGTACCTCACTGACCACGTCCGGATTGGATACCGCCCAGTCGCGGCAGGTCTCACTCGGCTCACCATCGACCACGAGTTGATCGCCCGAACCGACCGCGCCTTCCGGCCACGTCACCGGCCACGCCGCCAACGGCCGCGTGCACCAGCGCGACACTAGGTCACCAACATCGGTCGGCGAATCGGCCGCAGCAGACCAGCACGCCCAGGTCAGCTGATCAAAACCCTGCTGCAAAGCCAGTGGGTAAGGGCGGCGCGCGTCCTCCGGCCCCAGCCACGCCGACAGTCGCATCAATCCCGACGCAATCAAGGTCAGAATCAACTCGGCATCGCGCGTGCCAGCATTTCCCGGTCGACCCATTATCCGAGCACTATTCACGTCCACACTCCCTTCGGACCACAAAGCCGTAGGAAGGCTAGGGCCCGGGTACGACATTTTCGTGATGCCAGGGATCACGACGCAGGAAGGAGTCGCCGACCAGGTTGCCCAATTCGACATCGCAGTTCTTTGATCTTGTGGCGAAAGTTAACGCCTCGCGCTAGATCATCGACGGACAGCGTGTGCGCAGAAAGCTCAGGCGCAAGCGTTCGCGACCCTTCGTGCGGGAGAGCCGGAAGGCTGAGCATCCGGCGCTCACCCGCGTCAAGTTCGCTCTCGCACCGCGCGTTTGTCGTCAGCGAGCGCCTGCCGTGCATCACCGTGCGCGGTCGCGTTCTCGTACGGGCAGTACGCGCCGCTCTTGATGGGCAAGTGCTCGAGCTGGTGGGGGGCGAGCATGTAGCGGAGCGGCGCCGACACACCCAGGCCTCCGGGTGAGGCGACCAGGCTGACGAACTGGGCCAGGAGCCCGGCACTGACGGACGCGGCGAGCGCTGCGACGTTCGGACTACCTGCCCCGGTGTTAATCCCGGATTGGCGGATGTACTCGGGGTCGTCGAGGAGGCCGGCTCGATCGAGGCTGAGCTCGTTGACCCGGAGTTGCCCATTGCAGACCATGCAGGGGCGCCCGGGGACGAGTGCATGGGCTCGCCAAGTACCGCCCCGCATCTCCCCGCTCGGCAGCGTATCTAGGGCGATGCCGCCGTCGATGACCGGGATGAGGTCGGCGTACGCGACGACGTTGAGGACGCCGCGAGGCCAGGGGCGGTCGACGCAGGAGAAGATGACGTCGTAGTCGAGCGCTGCGGCGAGCCCCGGCGGCGTCGTGATGCTCAGGTCGTGTACCGCCACCGTGAAGTTGTCAGATGTCGCAGCCTGTCGAGCGATACGTGCGGCGACCTCGGTCTTACGCCGCCCGAGGCGGGCATCTTCGCGCGTGGCACCGATCATGCGGTCGAGGTTGAGGTCTTCGACGACATCGATGTCCATCAAGCCAACGTGTTCGATGCCCGTGGCGGCGAGGCGTGCAACAACGTCGAGTCCGACGCTGCCGACTCCGATGACGAGGACCTTGAGGCGTGCGATGCTCGCCTGGCGACGCTCGCCCCACGCCGCGACCGTGCGGTGCTGGAAGGCGGTCGCCATCGGGCGGCGACGAGCCCTGTCGTTCCATGTCACGGTGAGCCGCTCTCCGACGACGCGCACGGATTCGGCAGCGGTCGGCGCGGTCCGGTCATACCAGACTCGGGCTGACCACTCCTGCTCAGCGGTGGCGAGCGTCATCCCGAGGAGGGGCATGCCGGTGATTGCCTGGGCTACGCGTTCGTACTCGGACTCGGTGTTATGGTCGGGGCTGCTGAGCCCTTGCCAGCCACGTGCGCCTGGGTGTGAGTGGAGAAGGACAATGCCTTCACCTCGGTCTCGCGCTTCGGTAGCGACCCGGACGACGTAGGCGCCGGTGAACTCGGCGTTGCCGTGCACGAATCGTTCGCCGTCGCGGGGCAGGACGACGTTGCGGATCAGTGCGGTGGTGCGCTCTGCGCCTGTCGACCAGACGTAGGTGGCGATGCAGACGTCTTCCTGGCCGTCTTCGCGAATGAGGTGGTGGTCGAGTTCGGCTGCCACCTCTGCGGTCATGGCGATGGAGAGGTTCATGTGATTGCGTCCTTGATCACGCCGCGCACGTGTGCAAGCCAGTTGATGATGGGCGGCCGGTCGGTGCTCCAAGCGCCGATGTCACGGGAATGGCGGAGCCAGCCGTCGAGACACTCGGTGGTGTCGGTGTTGCTGGTCGCGAATCGCACCGTGCTCTCGAAGTGCAGCCAGTGCGGCGGCGCGGCGGGCCATCCGGCGAGCTCGACGATGCTGACCGCCGTGGAAACTTCAGTTCCCACGAGCGCTCCGGCCACGGCGTACACCGAGTAGACGACGGCGGGCCCCTGGACGCTGGCCTGGATTCCTTGGCCCGCGAGGTCGGCGATGAAGGCTGCGACCGGAGCGCTCGGTTCGGGAGACATCAGGCGACGGGGCTGCTCTGCTTGACGGAGATGAAGGTGTCGCCCTCCCGGAGGTCGAGGACCTTCTCGTCCTTGAAGACCTTCGGGTCCTGCCCAGGGCGGATGCGGGCGAGGTCGTACTCGCCGGGGTTGAGACCCGCGAGGCGAAGAAGCGCTGCGGCTTCCTGATCGTCGTCCTTGGTGGAGTAGCCGACACCGTCGATCGTGAAAGTGATTTTGGCGCGCTGCTTGACGGAGATGAACGCGTCGCCGTCCTTGAGGTCGAGGACCTTGGCGTCCTTGATGACCTTCGGCTCGTCACCCGGACGAAGGCGGGCGAGATCGTACTTCTCGGGGTCGCGCCCGGCGAGGCGAAGCAGGCTTGCCGCCTCCTGGTCGTCGTCGCGGGTCGTGTACTCCTTTCCGTCGATCGAGATCTGGAACTTCTTCTGGACGTCGGTGGCACTCATGGCCGCCTCCTCCCTGCTCGCGGTGCGAGCGGTCGCCGTGAACATCAACTGTATCAGCAAAGCGGCAGTGTCGACCTTGAGCGGCGCGCGGGTGTTTCACTGAAGCGTCACTCGGCGTTATGCTGAACCCATGCCTTGGACCTACCGAGCACGACGGAAATGAGCGACAAGGCCCCTCCTCAAGCCGCCTCCGGAGAGATCGAACGCCTCGACCTGACGCGTCTCGGCGCCATGCTGCGCGAGCGCCGGGGCTCGCTCTCCCTCCGTCAGGCCGCCGCAGACGCCAACGTGAGCTTCAGCACGTTCTCCCGCGTTGAGGGCGGGTCACAGCCCGACCTCACGTCCTTCATGCTTCTGTGCGCGTGGCTCGGCGTGCCTCCGAGCGACTTCTTCGCGCCCATCGCACCGCGCGAGCAAAGCAGCATCGACGCCGCGATCTCCCACCTATCGTCCGATCCGCGACTCGCGCCGGCCGCCGCTGGGAAGATCGCCGACATGCTTCGAACCATGTACGACGCGCTTGCTCAGAACATCACCGGTCCTCCGGTTGTCGCGTGCCATCTGCGTGCAGCCAGCGTCCTTCGCCCCGGAGTTCCCGAGCGCCTGAACACCATGCTGAGCACGATGAACTCGGAGCTTGAACGACTGGTGGACTCGGGAAGACTTTGACTCTCAAGCACGGGTTCAAGGCGAACGCGGAACGAACGGCCAAGCGCTATCGCCAGGAACTCTCCCTCTCGGCGGCCGATCAGCTCGACCCGCGCGCCCTCGCCGGCCATCTCAACGTGGCCATCGTCGACGCCGCAACGCTCGTGCCCCTGGCTGAACTTGAAGAACTGGAGCGCATCCAGGCGTACGCCTTCTCGGCGGCGACGTTCGAGGTGCGCGGCCGGAAGATCATCGTCGTCAATCCCATTCGCGGACGCGGCCGGCAGAACAGCGACATCGCCCACGAGCTCGCCCACATCATCCTGGAACACGACCTGTCCGAGGTCCGAGAGCTCGCTGGCATGCCTTTCAGAACCTGCAAGCCGGACGAGGAGGAAGAAGCGACCGCGCTCGGCGGAACGCTCCTGCTTCCGCGCGACCTGCTCATCTCTGTCGCCCGCCGCGGGGCCAGTATCGACGACATCGCTGAAAAGTACTCAGTCACCGTGGAGATGGCCCGGTTCCGGTACAACACGACTGGCGTAGCCAAGCAGGTCGCCACGGGTCGTTCACGCTGACGCGGTACACGCAGCCGCGCCCCGGGAAGCGGCGGCACTGCCGTGGCAGTGGCCCTTCGGAGTCGTCGAGCAAGACCATGGCAGCTTCCCGCAAGCGGTAGCCAAAGCGATCGGCGCGGGTCACTCGCGCTGTCCCGGGATGCGGCGACATCGGGTGGGAGGGTAGGCGCCTTGTTTCCAATCTGACAGGTGCAGCTTAAGTCCGGTTACCGGCCCGCCGGTGCGGGCACCATGCTGGCCCCCGTTTACCCCCCGAAAACTCATGCCGACGGCTGACGATTGGCGATTGGCGTTGATCAGTGAGCAGCCGCGTTTGAGCAGGTCAGCGATCATTTGTGATGGCTAGTGACAAGCTAGGGAGGGCGATGGTCGAGGAGCGTAGGTTGTCGACTCTTGTCATCGGTACGCAGTGGTCGAGCCCGAGGGACCGGCGGGCATCGTCTGTCCACCGCAACAGCGACGTGTGGCGAGCGTTCTGGTGGGCGCGCACGATGGTCGAGTCGGCCTGCGCACGCCAGTCAACATCGTCGGCCTTACTGAATCGAGCAGCGGTGGACCCCAGCCCACGGGCGAGAGCGCCGCCGTCGACTGGTGGATGGCCGACCAAGCCGCCGAACGGATGCGTGAGGCCCTCGCGTTCGCGTCCTGATGTCGCTACACGCTGCAACTGAGATCAACGGCTTGGGGGCGTGTCACCACGCAGTATCCCGGGCTGTTTGCCACTGGTCTTGGGAAAAGCATCTTCGGGTGTCCGGAAAACCGGGAGAAGCTCAGGGATGGTTGTTCCGACGTGGATGATCCTCGTGGATGGACCAACTCCACACCCGCCAGATCTAGTTGTTGACCCCAGTCTGGTTGTCCGGCAATGTGGTCTGAGTTCGTCTTCGTCACCCACTGCCGGGTGGCCCGGCACCGCCATGATCATTTGAACGATCGTCGCGCAGCTGGCGAGTCCGGGTGTCTTAGCGACGGCACAGCCCGTAGTCTTCCAGTAGATCCTATCTGATACCGACACATTGGCAACCGTGGCTCGGGAGCATTGCATGAAAACCGTTTTCGTCGTTCTGCCCAACGTTCTGGAGAACGAGGCCGCGGCCGAGAAATTGCATCAAGCATTTGATCGAATTGTCGTCGCCTCGGAACGAAGCGTCGCGGTTTCGGAGCTTGTGGATCTCGGGTCGAGCGTCGATGCAGCCGTGGTCGGCGTCAAAGAACGTATCGACGCATCGGTCCTGGACAAACTACCGAACCTGAGAGCCATCGGGTCCGTCTCGGCCGGGACCGATCACATCGACGTCCCAGCCGTGCAATCGCGCGGGGTGAAGCTGGTGACGTCCGGCAACGCGAATTCGCAATCTGTCGCCGAGCATGCGTTAGCCATGATTCTTTGTATCGTCAAGCGGCTGCGGGAGGGGCATGCCGCGTCGCTTTCTGGCGCCGATCGTGCAGGCATGGTTAACGCGCCGCACGAGTTCCGCGGGATGAATGTAGGCATTCTCGGCGCTGGCGCCACTGCCCAAGCGCTGCTGCGGCTGCTGCAACCATTTGGCGTCAATGTCCTCGTCTGGACCCGCAACCCCGCGAGCCACCCCGAGATTCTTGAGTACGGTGCCGAAAACTCGGGACTGGACAAGATCTTCGGAACCTGTAACGTGGTTTCGATTCATTTGCCCCTGACGGACGAAACTAGGCGCATGGTGGACGGCCGCCTCCTCGACAAGTTGCCTAAGAATGCGTGCGTGGTCAATGTCGCTCGCAAGGACATATTTGACCTCGGCCAGCTGACTGAGACGATGGTCGACCGGCCAGATCTCTCCCTGGCTGTGGATGACTTCGGGCTGGCCGGTGAGGATTTCGTCAGCCGGCTGGGCGACCGCTTTCTCGTCACGCCGCACGTTGCCGGGGTGACCGTGGAGGCCGAGAGAGCAATGCAGAACATTGTGGTTGACGGCGTCATCCGCACGTTTGAGTAACCCATGATTATTCCTTTTCTCGACGACGTCAAAGATGTTCTCAGCTTCATCGCGGATGTTCTCGGCATCATCGCGTTTGCCATCGCGATCATCACCCTCGTTCGCGTCCATTCGGTGCAGAAGACCCAGGAGGAGGAGCGACGTCTACTTCATCGGATATACGGAATTGAGTCGCTGGTGGTGCGCCTGCGGTCGGCGAGCGTTTTTTTGCGTAAAACGCAGGACGTGGACGCGAGCGACCTCGCCGAGGATCTGATACGGATCTGCGGCCAAATCGAGGGGATCATGCGGGTACTGAACATCGCAGGAAACGAGTCGAAGTCAAACCAGTCCGCCATACCTCTGCTGAAAAGCGGCTACATGACTCCGCAGTTCCAGAAGGCGGCGGTGATGGAGGCGCGGCATGCCGTGGATTTCCTGGTGATCCGGAGCATGCAGTTCGCCAACGTCGACCTCATGGAGGAGATGCGATCAGCCGCCCTTCGGGGTGTTCGCATCAGAATCCTGGCCATCTCCGCGAGCGCATCCGACACGCTGCTGCAGTACGCCACGAACTTCCTGCCATGGCCTGTTGCCACCAGCGCCGCGGAACTGCGAGGGCAGCTGCAAGAGGTCGAGAACCGGATGCGGCAGTTCACGGCCTCGTCCTGGCCGGAGGAGGCGCGGCGCCGTTTTCTCTATCGCGGCTACAACCTCCCGCCGAACATGCACTTTGCGAGGGTCGACTCTGTCATCCGTCAGGGGTTTGTTGGGACGCTTTCGTCAGCTCAGCCCGGGCGGTTGGAGGATCGCCCGTACATCGAGCTCAGCACTAACTCGGCCCCCGGCTCGAGCCTCATGACGCACTTCGACCAGCTGTGGGACCTCAGTGCCGCCGACCAGGTGGTCCCGCTGTCCACGGAGGCGCAGATTGCGGTCCAGGCAAGCCCGCCCGAATCCTCCTAGCCTCAATTCGGTGGCCCGGGCTGCCCGACTGGCGGACAACGAATTGCACTAGCGCCCGCGTCAACCACGTGAACCAGCTCCGGCGGGGTAGCCCGAGCGGGAATTGACGTCGCCTGCAGGAGGAGTTGTCTTGTTGGAATGTGTGGAACCGGGGTCGTCACTGTCGCGATCTGAACTCAGATCCAGCTTCATCGAGGCGGCCACAGATGCGGAGCGGGTCGGCATCGAGGTTGAAAGCGCGATTCTGAATCCGGTGACTGGCGCGAGCATCCCGTACGAAGGGTCGCGCGGCATTCGCGTCTACCTGGAGACGATTCAGGCACAGTTCGGCGGCACGGTCTGCGTGGAGAACGGCAACCTACTCGGCCTGGGATTTCCCGACGGGTCGAGTCTGTCGCTCGAGCACGGCGGCGCGATCGAGTATTCCTCGAGCCCTTGTGCGAACGCCACCGGCGCGGTCGGGCAAACGTACGAGATGTACCGCCGGCTAGCGGCGGTGGCGGACGAACTCGACCTCGCGCTCGTTCCGGGGGGCAATTTTCCGTTCACTGGACGATCCGATGTCTCCTGGGTGCCCCACCTACGCGGCCCGATCATGCGTGGATACTTTCGCAGCCTGGGGGCGGCCGGCAGCCATGGACCCGACATCATGAGCCGCACCCTTTCGACGCAGGTCACCTTCGACTACTCCGACGAGGATGACCTGATCGATAAGCTTGGCATGCAGTCGGCGGTCTCCACGTTCGCCACGGCGATGTTCGTGAACTCACCACTAGAGAGTGGGCAGGTCTCGCAATCCCTGTCACGACGCATGGATTACTGGGCGGGAGCTGACGCGCGCCGGACAGGGATAATTCCGCCCGCGCTCACCGACAGCCTCAGCATCGACGCGCTTGTGGATTGGAGCATGAGTCAGCCGCTGATGTACCGGCGGCATGCGGATGGACGGTGCTCGGTCGCGCCGACCGCACCGTTCGGCTCACTGCTCGCCTCCGGGTTCGGCGACGGCACATACCCTGACGTGGCTGACTGGCGGTCACACCTCACGCAGGTAATCTCCGACGTCAGGGTTCGCCGGACGCTCGAGATCCGCGCCATGGACGGGCCGTCGTTCGAGACGTTCTCCAGCGTCCCAGCCTTCTGGACCGGGCTGACCTACGATGCCAGCGCGCGGCGTCAGGCGTGGGAGCTGGTCGGTGAATTCACGAGAGATCAGCACACAGCTGCCCGGCTACAGATCGCGAAGTATGGAACCGGCGCGACAATCGCGGGCCAGCCGATCAAGCCCTTTCTCGCCGAGCTCCTGCAGTTGAGCAGACAGGGCCTGACGACGCGGGTCAAGGACGGCGTCGAGAACCCGGCCATCCTCACCTGGCTCGATCCGCTCTTCGACATTGTCGAGACCGGTCGAACGATGGCCCATGTGTGCCGGGATCTATGGCAGAACGCTTTTTCACATGATGTGCGGAAGTACATTGATTTCTATCGCGTGCGCTGATCCCACAACCCGGAGAGGTTGTTCGTCCATGAACCGCGAAAAGCATCTGGCCCCGGGCGGCAGTACGTGGCTGCATACAAAAACTGAAGCGCGCTCGCGCCACGGCATGGTGTGCGCACGACATCCGCTTGCCGCGGCGGCCGGCTGCCAGATATTGCGCCAAGGCGGCAACGCCGTCGACGCGGCCGCGGCGGCGTCGTTCGCCAATGGCGTCGTGCAGCCATTCGCAAATTCCCTTGGCGGCGGCGGGCTCCTCGTTATGAGCGGATTCGGCGATCAGCCTCGCTACATCGACTACCGGTACGAGGCACCGTCGAACTCGACGCCCGACATGTTCACCGTTAGGTCGCAGACCCTGCAGGACCCGATGGGCTGGCGTGGCGTGGCGAACCGCGAGAACGAGGTCGGATACCGCGCCGTCGGCGTGCCCGGATCCGCCGCGGGCCTGGTCGCGGCCGTCGAACAGTTCGGGAGCCTCGCCCTGAGTGATGTCATGGCCCCGGCCATCGAACTGGCCGCATCGGGCTTTGAAACCGACTGGCTGGGCGCCCTCATGCAGGGGATCCACCTCGACGAACTGTGCCGGTTCCCCGCCACCGCCCACAGCATGCTCCGCGACGGGCGGTTCCCGTACCGGCCGGCGACGGTAAACCCAGCGGACGTACAACGGCAACCCCTCCTGGCCGAAACCATGCGCGGCATCGCAGAGGCGGGCGCGTCTTTCTTCTACGCGGGCGGGCTCGCACAGCAGATGTCTGCCGACATCATGGGGCATGGGGGCATCTTGGACGCAGCGGACCTTGCCGCCTATCGCCCCCGCCAGGGAACCGCACGACGCACGCCCTACCGAAGATTCGAGATTCTCGGGGCCGACAACGTCAGCGTCGCACCGTTCCTGTTTGGCGTGCTCGCACGGCTTGACCTCGCCGGCCGGGACCCCCTCGACCCGCGGCGCATCCACCTGATCGTCGAGGCGATCAAGCGATGCCGAACGATCGAGCGCCGGCACCTGGGCGATACGCTCTTCATGGACGGCACCTGGCCGCAGCTGTGCACGCCCGAGCGCATGGACGAAATAGCGGACAGTATCAGCCCGGACCGTGCGAGCCCTCTCACCGATCTTGACGAAGCAGGCGTCGCCGGAGGTTATCCGGGCAAGCAGCCGGTAGAGGGCACGACCCACATCTGCGCGACGGACGCCGACGGCAACGTAGTCAGTCTCACCGAGACCGTCCTGAGCAGCTACGGGTCAAGGGTGGTGACCGCCGGCGGCGTGCTGCTGAACAATGCGATGTTCGCCTTCTCGCCGCATCCCGGCAAGCCCAATTCGATCGCGCCCGGAAAGCGACCGCTGTCGAACATGACGCCGATCATCGTTTCCGATCGATCGGGTGGCCCCTTTCTTTGCCTCGGCGCAACCGGTGGTCAGCGCATCTCGACGGCAGTCGCGCAGATACTCAGCCTCGTCGTCGACGCGGGATACGGCATACAGGACGCGATCAGCACCCCGCGTTTCGATGTTTCGGTGGACGATGTCATCTTGGATTCCCGAATGCCCAGACACGTGGTGACGGACCTTGAGCGGCGGGGACATTCAATTGTGCTGAGAAGCGAAGAGTTCACCACGCTACACTTTGCCAATGCGTGCGGAATCCTGCGGTCGTCGGACGGCGAGTACACCTCCGGCGTGAATCCATTGTCGATGACTGCGGCAGCCGCCTACTAGCGTCCGCGGTCGCCCAGCGATCCGCGGGCTTACGCCCTACATTCAAGATCGAATTACCGCGGAGCTCAGCTCCTTCCCTGTTGGGGGACATTTGCCGCGGATCGACAAGGGCGTTGATCATTTGCGGATCGATGCCAGGCTTCTGATATCGCTTAGTTTCAAGAACTAGGACTAACCTTGACTGCCGCGGAACGAGTGATTTACGGTTGTCTTTGTGCACGCCGCGCCTAGCACGCCATGGGCGCACGAAGAGGTGTGTCGGCAAGTCGACGGCGAACTATTTCGACGGACGATTTTGGGGGAGCACAATGCATAGCCCAGTGACGTCAGTGATCCGATAGGCAGCGCGAGGCCCCGCGTCCTTTGACGGCCGTGTCGGTGTGCCCAAATTGCGTCCGCCGCCGTCGCAGATCACTAGGTGTGCAGGCGGCGCCACACCAGAACCAAGCCCGGCGCAGGCCGTCGGGCCGCCGGGACACGGCACGTCAGCCGCGGCAGTGCGTACCAACAGGCGTCGATCGTCCCGCCCACGGCGAGCCCAGCTGTCCGCGACCCGCTGCCTTTCCCGTCCACCCGGCGCTAAGGAGACCTGCCATGACCGAAGCCGTCCAGGTCGTCAGAACCCTGACGAACGACGTCGCCCCCGAGCTGACTATGCAGACCCTGTTGCAGCTGGCTGGCCGCGAGATCGCCGCGGTCCACATCCGCGGCTACTACCCTGCCGACATCGCCGCTAAGGTCGCGCACAAGGCCATCGACCACCCGGCCCTCGGTCACTATCACAAGCAACTCGCCGGTAGCGTCGGCCGTGTCTACATGCCGCACATCGACACCAAGTGGGACCCGGAGCTCACCGCCAAATACCACGACGCAGCGCTACCTGCCATCCAGGACGTGCGCTCGATGTTCCACCCGTACCTGTCGCCGGTCGACCGGGTGCGCCTCGAGCTGCAGGAGCTCTGGCCGGCCGGCGCGAACCTGTTGCGGCTGCGCGGGCGCCCGTGCTTCGTCGGCGCCTTCCGCGTATTCCGGCCAAACACCTCAGAGCTCCACCCCCACAGCGACGCCATCAACCAGGAGACCGACGCGCCAGAGATCGAGGGCGTGGTTAACCAGCTAGTGGCCAACATCTACTTGCAGGTGCCCGACCAGGGCGGCAACCTGCTGCTCTGGCTGCGCGAACCGACGGCGGAGGAGACCCGGATCATACTTGACGTCGAGGGACTCGACCCCGCCACGCTGGAACCGCCCGCGCTGGAGATACACCCTGACGCCGGCGACCTCATAATCTTCAGCCCGCGGATGCTGCACGCTGTGACCCCCGGGGTGGACGAGTACCGCGTCGGCGCGGCCGCCTTCATCGCTTCAAAGGGGCCGGAACAGCCGCTCGTCTTCTGGAGCTGACCTCGGCCCGTTTCTTCTTGACTGGCAAGGAATCTGCATGCTAGCGGAACGGGTACATGTACAC
Organism: Actinoplanes derwentensis; assembly: GCF_900104725.1. NCBI lineage: Bacteria > Bacillati > Actinomycetota > Actinomycetes > Micromonosporales > Micromonosporaceae > Actinoplanes > Actinoplanes derwentensis. Next base: position 815,322 of record NZ_LT629758.1, on the reverse strand, counting down.
GCCAAGCGCCATCCGACCCGACTCGCCGTCGTTTCCGGCAGGGACCAGCTGACCTACGCAGACCTGGACACGAGGGTGTCCCGGCTGGCCCGGTGCCTGCGTGAGCGCGGTATCGGCCGCGGCGCGCTAGTCGGGATCTACCTCGACCGGGGAGTCGAAGTCATTGTCGGGCTGCTCGCCGCGCTGCGGGCGGGCGCGGCGTACACGGTCATCGAACCGTCGGGCGTGGTGGCAGAGTCCGCCGGTCGCCTTGCTTCGGCCGCGCCGGCCATCGTCCTGACAAGCGCCGCCCATGCCGCCGAGTTCAGCCTGCGCGTCCTGCCCACGCTCGGCCCCGGCGCGGACGGCGTCGATGCTGCGCCGCCGCAACGGCCGGAACCGGCGCCGGAACTCGACGACGTCGCCTACGTGCTCTACACGTCGGGCTCGACGGCAATGCCCAAGGGCGTGATGGTCTCGCATGCCAACCTGCGCCACTACACCGAGTCACTGCGGGACGCCCTTGGCATCACCGAGCCGCTGCATTACGCCCATGTCACCACGCTCGCCGCCGACCTGGGCAACACCGGCCTCTTCCTTGCCCTCTGGACCGGCGGCACGCTGCACCTGGTCGACGATCTCACCCGCCGGGACCCGGCCGGTCTGCTCGGCTATCTGCAGGCCGAGCGCATCGACGTGTTGAAGACGACGCCCTCACACTGGGCGGCCGTCTCCAGCATCGTCGGGGGCCCAGGTGTCGCCCGGCCAGCCCTGCGGTACCTGCTGCTCGGCGGGGAGGTCCTCACGCAAACCCTCGCCCTCCGAATTCTCGCCTCCGGCGTGACCGGCGTGCTGATCAACCACTACGGGCCGACGGAGGCCACTGTCGGCGTGGCCACGTACGCGATGCGCAGCCCGGCCGACGTAAACGCGCTGGACGGCTTTGAGTCAGTGCCGATCGGCACCGCGCTCGGCTCCAATCGCCTGATGGTGCAGGCCGACGACGGAACGCTGCAGGAGCTCGATGCCGTCGGTGAGCTGATCGTCGCCGGGCCGTCGGTCGCGCTTGGCTACCGCGTCGACCTGGAGTCAACGGCGGCGGTGTTCGGCGTGGAGGACGGCCGCCGTAGCTATCGCACCGGCGACCGCGTCCGCGTCGACGCCCGGGGCATCATCGAGTTCCTGGGCCGCGCCGACCGTCAGGTCAAGATCGGCGGATACCGGATTGAGCTGCCCCACGTCGAGGCCGGTCTACGCCAACTGCCCGGCGTGACTGGCGCGATCGCCTTCCGCCTGGAACGCCGTCGCCCGATGCTGGTCGCCGCCGTGACCGTGGCCGATCTGGCCTTCGGCCGCGACGACCAGCGCGGCGCGCTGGCCGTCCTGCTACCGCCCTATATGATCCCCGATCGCATCGAGATACTCGCCGAGTTCCCTCGCACTGCCAACGGCAAGACCGACGCCAACGCGGTCCGCCGTCTTGTCGAGGAGCGCCTGGCCGCGCCGGAGACAAGCGAGCGCAACAACGGCGATCCGGTGCTGGCCGACGTCCGCGCGGTCTGGCGGCGGTACCTCGGCCACGACGCCTTCGGCAATGACGACGACTTCAGCGCGATCGGCGGCAGTTCCCTCGACGCCATCCAGGTGATCGGCGACCTGCAGAATCTCGGGTACCGAGTCAGCGCCTCGGTCTTCTTCGGGAACGCGACCCCGGCCGCACTTGCGGCCGAGATGGCCATAACGGCCGACGGTGAGACCGACGCCGCTCTGCACGGCCCAGCGGTCTCCGGGACCGTGCTCTCCCCCGCCCAGCAATGGTTCTTTGCGCAGCGGTTCGCTCAGCCCGACCGCTGGAACCAGGCGATCCTGCTCGACATCGCCCCCGAGGTCCGTCCGGCGGAGCTGGCCGCCGCGATCCGGGACACGGTCGAGCGGCATCCCATGCTGCGCACCGCGTTCCGGGTCACACCACAGCCCGAACGGGTCGAGGTAGCGCCGTCGTTCGAGCTGACCGAGTCGGCGCTGCCAGACGAGGACGACGCGACGACAGCGCATATCCGGGCCACCGCCGCCGCCCGGCAGGACGAACTGCGGCTGGCCGACGGCAGCGTCTTCAAGGCGCATCTGTTCCGTGGCGACCGGACCGCCCACCTGCTGCTGATCGGCCACCACCTCTGCGTCGACGCCGTCTCCTGGCGCATCATGGTCGACGATATCTGCCGCGGATATCGGGCGCGGCTCGCCGGCACGGGGCCGGCGACCGGGCCGGTGGGGGTCGACATGGGCACGTGGGCCGCCCATCTGCACGAGCATGCGCCCGACCTGTGGGCCGACCTCACCGCCTGGAAGGGTGTCGAACGGTCGCGCGCTGCCGTCACTGCCGGCGACGATAATCTCGAACGAGACGCGTCCGCGGTCTGGTGGGCGATGTCCCGGGCCGAGACCGACGCGCTGACCCGAGCAGCCGCCGCGTCCGGGACCACGGCCCACGTCGCGCTGCTCGGCGCGTTCGCCCACGCGCTGGCCGTCTGCGGCGGCCAGCACGAGATGGTCATCGACGTGGAGAGCCACGGCCGGATCTCGTTCGACGACCGGATCGATGTCTCACTGCTGGTCGGCTGGCTCACCTCGACGTTCCCGGTCCGGGTCGACGTGGTGGCCGACGACCCGCGGGCCGCGGTGAAGTCGGCCGCGGCGGCGCTGGACGGCGTGCCGAATCTGGGGGTGGCCTATGCTCTGCACCGGCGTCCGCGTCGGGCCGCCGTGTGCTTCAACCACCTCGGCGCGTTCACGCTGCCCTACGACGATCCGCTGCGCCCGCGGCTGTCGCGGTATCCAATCGGTCCGGTGCGCGGGCCGGCCAACGACCGCACGTATGATCTCAAGCTCACCTCCCGGCTGCACGACGGTCATCTAGTGGTCGAGCAGTCCTACAGCTCGCGGCGGCACTCGGACGACGAGATGCGCCGGCTGGCCGGGACGACCCGCGCGCTGCTGCTGGAGGTGTCCGGCAGCAGCGAACGGCCGGCCCGCCTGGTCATCGAGCGCGAGTCGACCGTCGGGCTCCTGGCTCAGGTGCCGCGGGAGCTCGACCTGGCGCCCCCCGCCCGGGTCCGCCGGGAGTACGGCGCCGTGCTGCTCACCGGTGCCACCGGCTTCATCGGTGCCCACCTGCTACACCTGCTGCTGACCCGAACGTCCGGGCGGATCTATTGCCTCGTCCGAGATGCCGGCGGGCAACCGGCGGCCGAGCGGCTGCGGCAGGCCTACGACTGGTACGCGCTCGGCCCAGGCCTGGATTCGTACGCCGACCGGGTGACCGTGCTCGCGGCCGACCTGACGGAGCCTGACCTAGGCCTGACCGCCTCGCAGTACCGCCGGCTGAGCCGTGAAGTCGAGGCTATCTACCACCTGGCCGCCGAAACCCGGCTCTTCGGCGACCGCGACACGTTTACCCGGCAGAATACGCGGCCGGTGGCCGAGCTCATCCGGCTCGCCGGAACCGGGCAACCCAAGGACCTGCACCACTTGTCGACTCTCGCGGTCTGCGGCCGCGGCGGCCGGGACCGTCCGGTGGCCTTCACCGAGCACGATCTCGACGTCGGGCAGGAGTTCCTCAACGAGTACGAGCGCAGCAAGTTCGACGCCGAACGGCTGGTACACGACTTCGCCGCGCATGGCGGTGCCGGTTTCGTCTACCGGACTGGCAACGTTACCGGGCACTCGGTCACTGGGCGATTCCAGCGTAACGCCGGTGACAACCGGATGGTCCAGCTGCTGCGCGCGGCTGTCGCGATCGGTCGCGTGCCGGAGGCTCATGGCCACCATGTCGCCCTAAGCCCGGTCGACATGGTGGCCATGGGCGTCTTGGAGATCTCCCGCAGCGAACGCGTGAGAAGCGGAACGTTCCATGTCGACATCGTGCACGCGGTCAGCTACTCCGACATCTTCGCGGCGCTGCGGGACCTGGGCTGCGCGATCGAGCCGGACTGCGCCGCGGACTTTACGACGCTGTTCGAGCCGTATCTGGCTACCGGCGACGAGGCACTGCGGCTCGCGCACTTCTGGGCGGCTCGGCCGGCTCGCAACGTCCGTTACGACCACGCCTGGACCCGCCGGCTGCTGGATGAGCTGCAGGTGCGGTTCCCAGCGCCGACCGGGCGTTGGCTGCGGGTGTACTTCGGCGGGCTGATCGAACGGGGCTACATCGACGTCGAGAGAAGGGGCCCGCGGTATGGATGAGGAGCGGATAGCGATCGTCACTGGCGCGTCGTCCGGGATCGGGAGGGCCACGGCCGCCCGCTTCGCACGGCGAGGTCTGCGGGTGGTGGCGGCGGCCCGGCGCAAGGACGCGCTAGACCAACTGGTCGCCGAGGCGGCCGGCGGGCCCGGCACCATCGTGCCAGTGGCGGCCGACATGACTACGCCGAGGGCCGCCGGGAAGCTGCTCGAGGCAGCCGAGCGGGAGTGGGGCCCGGCCGCGGTAGCTGTTCTCGCCGCTGGGCGCGGCCTGCCCGGGACTATCCTCGGGTCTGACCCGTTGCGCTGGGCAGAAATAATCGAGGTGAACTACCTATCCATGCTGGAGCAGCTGCGCGCCTTCGGCTCGGACTTCCGCCAGCGCGAGACGGCGGCTGCGCGGGACATCGTCGTGATCGGATCGACGGCCGGCCGGCAGGTGTCGGCGGCCAACCCGGTCTACGGGTCGACCAAGTTTGCCGTCCACTCGCTCGTCGAGGCACTGCGGCAGGAGGTCTGCGGGGACGGGGTACGGGTGACGTTGATCGAGCCCGGATTCGTCCGATCCGGTTTTCAGGACGCCGCCGGGTATGACATGCAGTGGTTCGCGGCGGTCACGGAGGAGAGTGGTCCACTGCTGGTGCCGGACGACGTGGCCGCGACGGTGGAGTTCGTGGTGGACCGGCCGGCCCATGTGCATCTCGACGACATTCGACTACGTCCCACCCGGCAGAGGATCTGACCCGGGAGCGACAACTCAAACGGCGGACAGCGTGCACGCTGAGCTCGCCAAAGTCTTCTTCCTGCAGGTCCGCACGGCGGGACGGTCTGCTGGCATGCTCTCTAACTGAACCTCGCTCGCCCTTGCATCGGCACGTGCGGCAGGCTAATGCGGGAGCGCGTGCCCAAACGCTGACCTGCCAACACGTCGTCCTGGCAGGTCAGCGTTTCGTGTCTGGCAATTTGCCACAGGGCTGTCGCTCAACGGGCGTCAACCGCGCTCAACTGCGCCGAAGTGCAGTTCAACGGGGTCGTGGAGGACCTCCGACTCTCGTGTCTGAAGGTTAAGCGCTTCTCAGTTACAGAAGTCCGACGGGCTCGGCATGACCCTTCGCCTTCACGGGATCACGAGTTTGGCCGAGCTACCCGAGGGCTGGTCAGAGCCGCCGGCCGTTTGTTCGGGCCCGTCGGCACCAGCCAGGATGGGTTCGTGCGTTGGTGGCTAACTGGGATCGGGACGTTCGGGTTTCTCCTGCTCGTCTGGCATGAGCGGTTTCGCGGCCCTCGCGGGGCAGAGACGGGGCCGAGCGTTTGACGCACAGGCGGACGCATACCGGATCGACAGCGACCCGTACGGCCGGGTCGACCCCTAAAACGTCGTAGTTACCCCGCTGGCCAGGTTCGCGGTTCGCTGCGGCAGTGGCCCGGTCGTCCGCGCCCGGCCCCCGTTTACCCCCCGAATACTCATGCCAACGGCTGACGACCGCCGGCAAACGTTGATCAGTGGGCAGCCGCGTCTGCGCAGGTCAACGGTCATTGATGACGACTAGTGACAAGCTAGGGAGGGCGATGGTCGAGGAGCGTAGGTCGACGGTTCGATTCCGTCAGGCGGCTCCACGAGAAACCCCAGGTCATCGGCCTGGGGTTTTTCTTTTGAACAGGTCGACGACGGTGTCCGGAGAGGTGCCGGTCCGCATTTGGTCCGCACCCTGCCGAGCCGCCTGGTCGAGGCGTTCCGCGACGTGGTCCAGGTCGTCCTCAAAGAGGTCCGCGTAGACGTCCAGGGTCATGGCCGCCGAGGCATGACCGAGCATCCGCTGTACGGCCTTGACGTTCGCGCCGGCCGCCACGGCGAGGGACGCCGCCGTGTGTCGCAGGTCGTGCGGAGTGATCCCGGTCAGGCCCACCGATTCCGCCGCCGGAGCGAAGAACCGGGGCCGGAAGTTCGTGTTCCGCAGCGGCCCGCCGTTCGGCGCGGTAAAGACGAGTGCGTCCTTGGCCTTGCCGCTGGTGTGGGCCGCCAATGCGTCGACGAGGAACCGGGGAATCGGCACCGACCGCCGGTGGTGACTCTTCGGAGTGCCCTCGATCAGTTGCCCACGGACTTCGCTGAACGCCACCGCCACGTTGACCCGCCGCCGCAGCAGATCCAGCCGACCCACCCGCAGCGCCGACATCTCACCCCAGCGCAGCCCGGTGTACGCCAGGAACCGCACCAGCAGCGAGTAAGGCTCGCAGGCGTCCGCGAGCGCCGCGACCTGGGCGTGGTCGAGGAACACCGGTTCCTCCCGCAGCACCCGGGGCAGCCGCACACCGTCAGCGGGATTCCGGGAGATCCGGCCGTCCCGGACGGCATGACCCAGGATCATCGAGAACACCCGGTGCGCGTACCGGACAGTTGCCGGAGCGAGCCCCGAAGCGGTCAGACGCTGCACCCAGGCCGACACTTCGGCGTACGAGATCGCAGACAGCGGCATGTCGCCCCAGGTCGGAAGAACCTGCCGCCGGAGCGCGACGCCATGCCGCGCCCGGGTGGTCGGCTTGAGCTGCACCTGGGCTTCCAGCCATTGCGCCGCCCAAATACCGACCGTCACCTTGGCCCGAGCGGGGTCCGTCCAGTCGCCGCGCGTGATTGCCGAACGGGAAGCCGCCTCCCACCGCTCAGCGTCGACCTTGCGCGGGAAATGCCGGGAGTGCTCCTTGCCCGCGGCATCACGGATGTCCTCCACCGACGGGTCGGTGGAGCCGATGTCATGTACGAGCAGCTCTTGCATATCGCCGAGGCTTCCGGACGGCCGAACACCACCGTGCAAGTGCTCCCCTTCGGGTCTGGCGCCTACATGCCTGTTCAGGGCGGCTTCATCACTTTGCGCTTCGCTGATGCCGAAGACGGCGACATCGTGAGCGTCGAGCTACTCGCTCGACGCTCTATGTCGATGACCCTCGTGAAGTCGCAACGTATCGAGACGCATGGGAGTCGGTGCTGTCGACGGCCGCCGGTCCGGCAGATTCCCTTGATCTAATCGTGGCGGCGGCTGAGGAGATTAAGCCATGAGCATTGAATCCGCTAGCTTTGACCGCCGTTTAGCGACGTGGAAGAAGAGCAGCCGTTCGGGTGGCTCCGGTGGGAATTGTGTCGAGGTTGCCAGTGCCCCCGATGGTGGTTGGGCTATCCGGGATAGTAAGGATCCTGACGGCCCATTCCTGCTTTTCACTTTGGCGGAGTGGACTGCTTTTGTCAGCGGCGTCAAAGACGGCGAATTCCGCAAGTAAGCCGCACATGTGACAGCTAAACCCGTCCAAGCCTAGCTAGGCCGCCTCGCGGACCTGTTCAAACTTTCTATACGTTCTCAAGGCGGCCCGAAACGGGCCGCTCACGCCGCCGCCTGGGCGCGTGCCCGTGCCGCCGCTATCGCTTGGCCCGGTCCCGCAGGCAGCCCGTCGGCTGGCGTGCAGGAGCGGAGCCGGGCTGCTGCGACGACAGAGATAAGCAGTGTGGTGGTGGGGAGGATTTGGCCGGCAGCCGACCGGCACGGCCAGGGCGACGCGGCCGAGCTGCCGCGCCGGGCCGCAGCGCGGGTTGCGGCCGTCGGTGCCTGGTGCGGCGGCGCGCAGTGTGTCCGGGCCGCCCCTCCAAGGTCAAGGGCGCTTCGCGTCGCAGGCGACGGCCGCAAGCGGCCGCCCTTGAGCCTCGGAGCCTCTGCGACTCTGGCGGTCAGGGGTCAAGGGGCAGGCCGGATGGCCTGCCCGCAACTTGGCGCACGCCGCCGCACCCTGCCCCGACGCGCGGTGGTTCGGGTGTCGATGTCAAGCTGGCATTGACGTCGAAACCCATCCATTCGTACATGAGGTATCCCAATGGCGCGTTAAAATTGGCTACCAAAAACGGGGGGTTTCAATGGGATCAACAACTAAAACGGCAGCAGAGGCTGAGGGGATCATTCGAGACCGAATTGGTGCCGCTGCTTGGGAAAAGTTCGTGGCGGTTAATGGTGATCTAACCGACTATCCTAACGCGAGTGTCGAGTGGTTAGTTGACCTTCTCAGCGCCGCAATACTCAACGAGCCCGTATGATTAGACAACTCCGTAGTTGAACTAGGCCGTGTGTTGTTGATCTTTGGTTAGGTCGCGGAGCCAGATTTTGATGGTGGCGATGTCGACGGTGGCCAGGTACATGTATGCCCGTTTGCCGTACCGGGTGGCGACAGCGCGGAACTGTTTGAGCTTGGAGATGGCGCGTTCGACGGTGTTGCGCTGCCGGTACCGGTCGGTGTCGAAGCGGGGTGGCCGGCCGCCGCGGGAACCGCGGTTGAGGCGGTTTTTGCGCTGGTCGCGGCGTTCGGGGATGGTCGCGGCGATGCCGCGTCGGCGTAGTCCGGTGCGGATCGCGGCGACCGAGTACGCCTTGTCGGCCAGTAGCCGGGCGGGTCGGGTGCGGGGCCGGCCGCGGCGGCGGGGCATGCGGATGCCGGCCATGACCTGGTCGTAGCCGATGCGGTCGTGGCGTTGGCCGGCGGTCAACGATCGGGAGACGGGCCTGCTGCGCAGGTCGGCGGCCAGGTGCAGCTTGGTCCCGAACCCGCCTCGGGAACGGCCCAGGGCTTCGGGTTCGGCGCTCGGGCCGGTCGCCGTCAGAGTTTTGACTGGTAGGCCGGGGGCTGGTGGCGGGCACCGGCGGCGTGTTGGTGGGCGCGGACCACGGTCGAGTCGATGCCCAGCGTCCACTCGGGGTCGTCGATGTCGGCGTCCAGGCGTAGCCGTTCGGCGATGCGCTGCCAGGTGCCGTCGAGGGCCCAGCGGCGTTTGCGCTGGTAGATGGTCTGCCAGTTCCCGAACCGGGGTGGCAGGTCGCGCCAGGGAACGCCGGTGCGTTCTCGGAACAGGATTCCGGAGATGACGGTGCGGTGGTCGTTCCAGCGGTGACCTCGCGGCGGGTTCTGCGGCAGCAGCGGCTGGAGCAGAACCCACTCGGCGTCGGTGAGTTCAAATCGTGCGCTCATAGCGTCTCGATAAACATCGAGACACATCAAGATCTTCCCCAAGATCTACGACACACGGCCTAGGCCTCGTTCGTCCATATCCGACACGCCGAAGCGCGCATCGTCACTCACCGCCACTATCGATCATGAAACGGCCGTGTCGAGCTCGATGGCGAGGGCGTGCCGGAGACGTTCACGGCCGCGTGCGTGGCGCTAATGTCAGGCGTCGCCGGCGGGCACCGCAGGCACCCATCGTCAAGTCGAACGAAAATGATCTCTGTCGATTAGTCAGCCGTACGGGTAGTATCGTTCTCACACCGTGAAGCTCATCCTGGTCCGGTGCCGAGATGGTTTAGACGCCCCAGAGTTTGGTTCCTGATCACGTTGGCGGCAACCGCACTGGCGGCGCTGATGCTGGCATGGTTCCTGCAGAACGAAGGCCTGGAGCGCGCTGACAAATGGTCGAGCGTCGTCTTCGGCTCGGTCAGCGCCGGGGCGGTGTGTGTTTGCGTGCTGACCTGGCTGTGGCGCCTCGGCAACACCGATCCCGGGAGCGAACGTGAGTCCGTACTGTCGCGCCTGGCTGCTGCGCAGCGAGAGCAGTGGGCAGCCGAGCAGGCCGCCCGCCGCGTCTGCGAGCCGTGGCCCCTGAACGTACGGTGGACAGCGAACGCCCAGACCCAGGCGGTAATGGCCAGCTGGGCGTCGGTCCGGCAATCGGCGGGCGCCGGTCCGGTCGACGTCGATAGCGACTACGCACGGATCGCGAGCGTGTTCGACCGCGACGACATCCCGAAACGGCTGGTGATGCTCGGCGAGCCAGGGTCGGGCAAGTCAATGCTAGCCATTCAGCTGACCCTTCAACTGCTCGCCGTCCGGCGTGCGTGCGAGCCAGTCGCGGTGCTGCTCAGCGCGGCGAGCTGGAATCCGGTGCAGTCTTTGGACGACTGGATCGCCGACCAGTTGATCGCCCAGGACCGTAGCCTGGTCCGGACGACGCCCGGACCGAACGCCGAGCCGCGCAGCCTAGCCCGAGATCTCGTCGCCTGCGGCTTCGTGTTGCCTGTCCTCGATGGGCTAGATGAACTCGACGACCATATGCAGCGGGCCGCTCTCATCGGCTTATCCAGCGCGGCGGCCACTGGCCGCGACTTCGTCGTCACCTGCCGGACCAAGCCATACCAGGCGGCTGTTCAGACGTGCGGCCCGATTCCGGCAGCTGTGGTGGTGGAGTTACAGCCGGTCCCGGCGACCGAGGCCGCCGAGCATCTCGCCGACGGTCCGGGGCCGACCGACCGGCGCTGGTCGGCAGTCCTGGCCCATCTGCGTAACGAGAGCGGGACTCCGCTGACCCAGGCGCTGTCCACCCCGTTGATGATCTGGCTGACCCGCATGGTGTATCGGAACACAGGCCGCGCGCCGGAGGAGCTACTGACCGCGGACTGGGCTGCTAGCCGGGAGGGCATCGAGCAGCACCTGTTGGACCATCTGATCCCGGCCACCTATCCGGGACAGGTCGACAGCACCCGCCGGTGGCTGTCGACGCTCGCGACCCATCTGAGGGAATATCGGTTCCACGATCTGGCGTGGTGGCGGATCAGCGATATCCGCCCGGCCCCTGCCGCCCACGTGATCTCCATCGTCTACGTCATCCTGGCCGCCATGGTTACACCGATTTTGGCAGTATCGGTCTTGGGTGCGTCTGGCTGGGGCGGCTACTTCTCGGGGTACTACGCGTTTGCCATCGGAGCCGGAATCGGCATGACGGTGTCATTCGCGAGGTTGCTGTTCACGGACCGTCACTATCCGCGGCGGCTGACATCGCGGGGAGTGCTGAGATCGTTCGCCGTGGTAGGTGCGGTCCTGTTTTCTGTCCCAATAGTCGGAGGCGTGAGCCCTCTAAAGGCAATCATTTGCGCTATATCCGGCGGTGTGGTCACGGCGCTGGCGAGCAGCGCGGAACCTGCCCCCTCGGCGACGACTCCACCAGCATCGCTGGCGATGGACCGCAACGCGGCACTCGCCTCGGCGGCGACCATCGGCGGGGCCATCGCCGCCATGACGACACCGGCTCTGCTAGTGCCCGAACCGATGTTGTGGGCCGCCAGCGCAGGGATCGTGCTGGCCGCCGGCCTGGCTGCAGTGCTGGTGAGCGCCTGGGGCCAGTTCTGTGTGGCAACCCTCGTTCTCGCCGCGCTCCGCAAACTTCCACTACGACTTTCCCGAAGCCTGGCCGATGCCCAAGAACGCGGCGTTCTCCGCCGCGCTGGCAGCGTCTATCAGTTCCGGCACGCCCTGTTACGTGACCGCCTGGCTCACCCACCGCCCGTAGAGTCCGCCACCGACGATCGTTCAGTGCCGGTCTGATCAGAGCCAGCACCTAAGAATTCTTGTCTATCCCGACCGTGATCAACCGGCTGACGTGCGACATCGCTCCTTGGAGATCCTCACCCGCTTGTCCGCGCTAATGGCAAGGGCCGCACGAACCGCGTCTAAACGCGGCTCGACAACCGACAAGACCAGAGCCAACCCATACCAACCGGTCACCGGATGCCGCGAAGGACTGCCATCGACGTCCATCTCGCAGGTCACTCAGAAGAAAACGCACCCCGCACGTTCGGCCTTACGGTGGGCTTCGCCCCGATCGGCTCCTTCCAGGAGAGCATGCCGGACCCTGAGGTCGGTCAGGTATGCCGGAACGCGAGCGGGTCACCGGCCGTTGTATACGCGTTACTCAAGGTAACTACGAGATCACCAGTCGCGTCTGCGGTGGGAAACGTACATCGCCTCCATCAGGAGAGCCAGACGCCTTTACTCTAGCGACCGATCTCTTCGAGCCAGCTGCGCAACGTTGACAAGAGTCGACAACCTACGCTTACCGAAAGTCACGGTCGCTAGTGCGCTGACCACTAACTTTGACCGGGTTGGCGACTTGCCGGGTCGTATGCCGGGTTCGGAGGCGTGGCGGGCTCATCCTGGATCTACGGGGTGAGTCGAGGTGCGTGATGTCTGTACCTGTCAGAGCCCGCCGGCTGAGTCCGGACGAGGGCCAGTACTTGCTACGGCTGGTCCGGCGGGGCCGCCAAGAATCCATCCGTGTCCGCCGCGGCCTGATGATCCTCGCGTCGTCGTCCGGGACGCCGGTCCCGGCGATCGCCCGGCTCGTCGTCGCCGACGAGGACACCGTCCGCGACGTAATCCACGCGTTCAACCAGCGAAGACTCGCCGCGCTGGACCCTCACTGGGCGGGCGGGGCGCCCCGCCGCATCAGTGACGACGACGTCGCGTTCATCCTGGCCACGGCCCGTACGCGCCCCAAGAAACTCGGCCTGCCGTTCACCCACTTCAGCATTCGCAAACTCGCCGGCCACCTGCAAGGACGCTACGGCCGCCACGACCGGCGACAGGCACCGGCGCGGCAGATCGGCATCCGCCGCGAACGGCTACGGCAGATCCTGGGAAGCCACGACATCACCTTCCAGCGGACCCGGACCTGGAAGGAATCCACCGACCCGGACTACGAGTCCAAACTGGACCGCATCGAAGAGGTCACCACCAAGTTCCTGCCACGGTGTTTCGCGTTCGACCAGTTCGGGCCCCTGTCGATCCGCCCCTGCCACGGGACCTGCTGGGCCGCCCGCAACCACCCCGACCGGCTCCGCGCCACCTACAAACGCACCCACGGAATCCGCTACCTGCATGGCTGCTACGACCTGGCCAACGACAAGCTGTGGGGCATCCTGCGTCGCCGTAAAGGCGGCGATCACACCCTTTCCGCACTCAAGACGATCCGCGCCGCCCGTCCGGACGGGGCACCGATCTACGTGATCCTGGACAACCTGTCGGCGAACAAGACCCCGACCATCCGCAGGTGGGCGGCCCGGCACAAGGTCGAGTTGTGCCTCACCCCGACCAGCACCTCGTGGGCTGATCCGATCGAAGCGCAGTTCGGGCCCCTACGCATGTTCACCATGGCGAACTCGGACTACCCGAACCATGTCGTGCTGGCCCGCGACATGCAGGCGTACCTGCGCTGGCGTAACGCCAACGCCCGGCACCCCGACGTCATCGCCGCCCAACGAAAAGAACGCGCCCGCGTCCGCAGCGAACGCCACCAACGCTGGGGCCGGCCCGCGCCGACCCGCGCCGCTTGAGGTCAGCCCGTCGTATCGAAATGCGCCGAGTCGTAGGGCCGGCAGCCAACCGTGCAGTGGTAACAGCGTTCAGCCACGCCGTCGGCGTTGTACCACTCATGATCGCCGCAGTCGGCCGTCCCTTTGCCCGCAACGCCTCGATCAACGAGGAACCACGGCAGATGTCGGCGAAGCCGCGTCCGCCACCGGTACCGACCACCACCCAGATTGCTCATCAGCACAAGCTACGACGACTTCCCTCCGCCTTACATCCAATATCAACCCGGTAAACGATCAACCCGGTAAACGTTCATGGTCAGCGCACTAGCTTGTCACTAGTCATCAGATATTGGCATTGAGCTGCTGAAACTCGATCAATGACTAGTCAATTTTTGCTACTGATCGTCGACGGTTCGCAGGGGTTTTCGGGGGGTTACCGGGGGGCTCTCTTGCCTTGCCGGGACGTCATCACCGCGTCGGTCGGTGCCGCCGCCGCAACCTGCCGACCGACCGGATGGCTTGCTGACCGAGTCGAAGGCGCGCGGCGCCGCGCCCTACAACATAACAGCGCGGTCCAGCAGCGGATCCCTCTGCTCCCGGCTCGTGCCCGGTCTATCACCTACGGACGTATTTCGGCAGATACACCGCCCACCGCGAGTTATCACAACGACCGATGTGAAGGCTCACCCTCGCCGGCACCACGACGGGATCACTCACTTCCTCGAAGCCACCGCCGCGTGATCGGTCAACATGGCGTCCACCTCAGATGCAAGCACCCGGCGAACCCAAGCGATGCGGGCTTCGTCGGCGGCCAGGCGAAGAAGCCGGGCGCGACCAACTCCCCGCGCCGCCATCCATCGATTGAGATCGCTCGGCTCGATCAGCTCACGTTCGGCCCGGAATCTGAGGACCGCGTCGTAAAGGCCAGCGTCGTCGATCTCGTATTGAAGGCGACGCGCCTCGTCGAGGGCAAGGACCCGGACGAGGGCGGCGTCGCGGTCCCGTTCATCTGGTTGGCGGGCTGCCGCGGTCGACCCGGCAGCATTGCCCGCGCGGGCCGACCGGATCAGATCCTCGAACAGGGCGGTCCGTTCCAGGTGGAAGGCCGGCGCGTCCGGCCACAGCTCACGATCGGCGTCGAACTTGATCCGGCGGAGCATCGCGATGGCGTCGTCCCGTTTGCGGCTCGTCCGGTGGGGCCTCCACCATTGCTCGAACGCCGCCAGTTCCTCGTCGTCGCATCGACCCCGCGCGGCCCGGATCATGCCGGGATAGGTTCGGTCGGGATACCACAGAACCTTTGCGGCATCCACCAGTGCCGCATGGGTTTTGGCACCGATCACGCCGGACCGCTCGGCCAGGGCGACCGTCGTTCGGATGTCCACCATCGCCACTGTCGCGGGCCGGAAGTCCTCCTCGGCCTCCAGGTGCACCAGCGCGACCTCGTCGTCGTCGCTGAGCAGCCCGTCGCGGTAGGCCTTGAAAATCTCGCCGATTCCGACCATTCCGAAGGTCCACAGTTCGGCTGCGCGCAGGGCCCCCATGCTCGCGCTGCCGTACACGGCGACGCCTTCGGAGATTGCCCACAGGATCTCCTTGTGCCAAACACTCGGGACCTGCCGGAAGTAGCCGTCAATCAGGCCGATGGCGGTGGCTCCGCGGCGTACTGCCTGATATATGTCGCCCTGCGCGGCGGGTGGCAGGTAGGTCGCGTCGAGTTCGGTTCGCGCCTCAGCCGCGGTGAGGGTGGGGCCCAAGAAAACGACGATCATCGGGGACCTGCCTTGGCGTTGCGGGCACGCGGGCCCGGTACGTACGCGGGATCGTCATCCGGGCCTTCCAGTCCTGGAACCACGACGCGTACGACCGGGATGCCGAATTCCGGGCGCGTCAGGTCGACGCCGATCACCTGCCGGATGCCTACGCTCTCGAGTCGTCGGAGGATCAGTGCGAGGTCCTCGTTGAAGGTCGGCAGTTCGGGTAGATCCGGCACAGCGCGGAAAGACCGCCACGGCCGGATCTCGGAGGTCGGCGCATCTGGGCCGAGAACGTAATCGGAGCGGGAAAGGTCGTCTCGCGAGCCGGTGATCAGCGTCAGGCGGGATTGGAGCGCCTCGGTGAGCGCTCGCGAGAGCGCTACTCCACGGTTGAGGTGACAGCCGAGGCCGGTGAACACGCCCCTGCCCTGAGGGTCAAACTGGTGTTCTCTGACCTCACAGAGGAATGAAGGGATGCCCGTGTCGGACGTCGTGTCAAACACAGCTACCTGGACTCCGGCGGTGGCACACGCGTTAAGAACAGAGCGGCTGACCGGGTGATCGATTGTGGCGGGATCAACCGCTGTCCGTATGCGATGCTCCTCGCCGCGCGCTCCCCAAACCGCCGTGGCGTCGCGCTCCACGACTTCGAGAAGCGCGTGCACGAGCGCCTCGAGGAGGTGGTTGCCGGATGCCAGCCCGTTCGAGGTCGCCGCGAAACAGCCGCTTCCGGCCGGTGGCGGTACCACCGCACTGATATGTACGACCTCGAACGGAACCCAACGGACGGTGCTGGTGAGGATGTCGTATCCCTCGACCCAGAGCAGTGGAAGATGCGGGTGGAAGCGGCTGTCGGTGACGCGCGGCAAGCCCGCGACTTCGACCACTTCCCGGGTCGGGCCCAGTTCGGCTTGGCTCGCCAGTAGCAGCGGAAGCATGACCCGTTCGGCGTGGTGCAGTTCGATCGACTCGAGCACGCCGGAGGCGGTCGCTGAGTCCAGGTCGATGCCCTTGCCTTGCGAGACGGTCAGCGATCGGGAATTGGGGCGGCAGACCGTGACGACGGGTACGCCGATGCGGTCCAGGCCGGTGACGTCGGCGATCCGGGTGATTCCCATCGCGGCCAGGTGCGGGCGGACCCATTCCAGTGTCTGTGCCGGCGGGCAGGTCCGGTGGGTTCCGTCCCAGAAACGCTTGCGGACCGGCGTCGACAGCATGTCATTCCAGGCTGCCTCGTCACCGGCGAGCAACGGCGTGGGCCACGATCGGCGCGGTCGTCCCTCGGTCGGCCCGGCCGGCACCGGCCGGACGATCTCAGCTGCCAACGCCGACCGCCTCGGCGGCCGCCACGACCTCAGCCTGCATCTGCTCGATGGTCGACAACAGTTCGGGCACGATGCCGCAACGGTACGGGGCGACCTGCGCCAGCACATCGCCGGCGAGGAATCCGCGTGCCGCCTGAGCCATCCGATGCCGTACGCGCTGCGCGTCGAAGGCGGTGTGGCTCGTCGACCGAGCCCAGAGGTTCAGCAGGCCGTACCAGACGAAACAAGCTTGGAGATAGGCACGCAGCGGAAGCGGGTGGCCGGTCCACGGCGACCTGGTGCGGTACTGCGGTCCGTAGAGCTCGGCATTGATGACCCAGGGCTCAAGCCGTTCATTCATGTACATATAGGAGTGAATTGCCTCATGCACGAGACCTTCCGCGAGCAGTACGCTGTCCACGGTCTCGAGCACGGGGTTGCCAAAGACGGATCGTCCGATGTACTGCGCGGACGAACCGGTCGAGAATGAGGTCGGCGCCTCCGGGTCGGGCTGAAGAATCAGCACCTTGGTGAACGCGACAACGAACTCGAGGATATCGGGAGCGCTCGTCGCGAGAGCGTCGCGAACGTCCGTGAGCTGTGCAAGAAGCCGGTCGATCTCAGCCGGCTGGTGGGAAGTCCGCGCCTGAACGACCTCATCCGTGACGCCTTCGAGGTCGATAGCCAGCGCATGCGGGCTTCCTATATCGAGGGGCGGCAGACCCGGCAGAGCCGGTCCGGCCACGAACTGGCCGGTGGCGTCGCGCCAGCCGTCACCCAGCACCGACCATGCCGTTTTCCCTCCGGATACGGTGCCGGGGGCTGGTGCGGCCCGCTCGCGACTGAGCTCTACCTCGACGGCGTCGGCGAGGAAGTCGACGGTCCCGTCAGGTTCGTGGCGTGCTGGCCACAGGAGCCGATAGCTGACCTGCGGCGCTGTGAGCACGCGCAGCCACGCCCGGCTGGACAGTGCCGAAAGGCCTTCGCCCAGCGCCTGGGCGCGTGGGTGACTGCGGGCGGCGGCGAGCATCGTGCCGAGCCGGTCGCCGAGGAGAACCGCGTATTCCCGATGGACCCGTGCGGCCTCAATACTGCCTGATCCCCATTGCAGGACCGCGGGCATCGCGGCAATGCCCTCGGTCCGATAGCCGGTACCGACCGGCAGGTCCAGTGGAGCGGCGACTGTCATCGGGCGGGTCCTCTCGTGGATGCCGCCAGCTCGGTCAGAGCCTGCCGCCGGAGCGTTGTCTCCTGGTGACCGACGCCGAGCCGGTTGCGGATGTGGGTGAACGTCTTGAGCAGGTCGGGGCACCACGCGGACGGGTTGTCGAAGCCGCGTCCCGCCGCGTACCGGTGCGGGATGTAGCCACCCGCGCAGGTCTTCTGTTCGGGACAGGCGCGGCAGCCGGACGGCAGCGGCGGCCCCTCGAACACGAAGGTGCGGTGCATCGGACTCGCTGCCGCCACGTCCGAGAAGTCGTCGGTGAGCACGTTGCGCCCGGTCGCCGCCAGGCCGGGTCCGCAGACCCGCAGGACGTCGAGCCCTTCGATCGACCCGTCCGGCTCGACGAAGAGGTATCCGAGGGGGTTGTTGCCGATGAAGTCGACTTCGCACGGACCGCCGAGGATCGCGCGGGAGATGGCCACAAACGGGCCCAGACGGAGGTCCATGGTGCCGGAACTCCACCAGTCGTCGAAGATCGGGATCAGGAAGTCGGCGCCGGGGGTGGGCCCAAACCTGGCGCGCACGGCCGGGATGCTGTCGTGGGTGTGGTCCGGCAACAGGAACTCGATCTGGCAGGCGCCGAGACCGGCGAGGTGGCGGTACGTCCGCACGGGGTCGACGCCGAACTGGGCGACGCTCAGAACCGACACCGGCAGCCCCGCCGCGGTGAGGCACTCGATCCCGCTCCGGACGGCGGCGTACGAGCCTCGCCCGGAATGGTCGACTCGGAACGCGTCATGGATCTCCGGCGGGCCGTCCACGCTGACGCCGACCACGACCCGATGCCGGAGGAACGTCTCGGTCCAGTCGTCGTCGACAAGCATGCCGTTGGTCTGAACGGTGAACTTGACCTCGACAAGGTCCTCGAGGCCGTCGCGCAGCATGCGACACCAGCGGTCGAAGCGCCGCACTCCGACGAGCATCGGCTCACCGCCGTGGAACACCAGGCGCAGGGTCGGCTGCTCCGAGCGTTCGCAGTGACTTCGCAAGCGTTCGGCAGTGGCCCGGACCACCGCGTCGGACATCACAGCGGGCTGGTCACGCCAGGACTGATCGGCCTTGTTGTAGACGTAGCAGTAGCCGCAGTTCAGATTGCAGCGCGCCGCCACTTTGAGGGTGACGTGCAGGGGGCCGACGGCGGTCACCGGGCGGCCGCCGCGGCGCTCAAGCCGGCGAACTCTTCGGCCACCCGCTCCTGGATGGCCTCGAGCAGCGCGGCGACGTCCGGGCGCACGGCACTCATGAAGGGCCGCAGCGGCTCGAGGGCGGACCGCCTCATGAACGGGCCTCCCGCCCGGATGATCCGCCGCCGGGCGGTGGTGGCGTCAAACGCCCCGGAGACCATCGCGCGGGTCCAGAAGCACAGCAGGCCGTACCAGACCAGGCACGCGTGAACGTAGGTCGGCACGTCGAGCTCGCGACCGGTCCAGGCGGACGCGGCTCGGGAAACGCCGTCGTACAGCCGGGGCTCGACGATCCACCGGACGCCGGCCGGTGTGGCCCGGGTCAACAGGACGTCCGCCGAGTCCATGACGGTGTGGATGGCCTCGTGCACCACCGCCTCGGCCAGGTCCTCCACCGTGACCTCCGGGTCGTGCGGGTTCCAGAGAATCGACCGGCCGACATAGCGTTCCGGCGAACTCGACCCGAAGGACCCGCCCATGCCGCCTCCGGCTCGCAGGACCAGGGTGGAGGTGAACTCGCGGGTAAAGGCCCAGATCTCGTCACCGCAGTCACGCATGCGCCGGCGCACCTCAAGCAGTTGCCCGGCCACGTGGCGAAGGGCGTCGGCGGGCACAAGGCTGTCGTCGTCCCCAGCGAGGACCGCGGTCGGCCGCCGCCGTTGCGGATCGCCGAGCACGATAGGCGGAAAGTCGTTCAGCGCCAGCGTGGCCGCGTCGTTCGCGCCGCCGACCATCACGTCACCCCGCGCCGTCCACGTCGGCCGGGTCAGTTCATGCTCGCGGCCGTCGCGAGCGTGTTCGGCCTCGACCGCCAGGCGCAGGAACCGGGCCAGTTCGTCCGCATCGTACAGTTCGGGCCACAGCACCCGATGGATCGTCTCGGGCACGGTGATCAGCCGAAGCAGGCCGTCGCTCGGCAGAGCCGCGAGCCGGACCCGCAACGATGCGCCCCGTGCCGAATCTCGGCCAATGACGGCGGCGACGCGACGGCCCAGGGCGTCGGCGGCCAGCGACGTGAACCGGCGGCGAATCTCCATAAGTCCCGGGCCGGGCACGAAGGCCAGGATATCGGGCAGCGCCGCGATGACGCCGTCCGCCGCCGGCTCATTCGGCATGTTCGACCACCGACGCCATAGTGGTCTCGAAGAAGCGGAGGCCCGCGTCGGTAAGGGCGCCGCGCGCGCCGGCCAGCATGCCCATCGCGTCGTCCCGTAACGGCCGCACCGCGTCCAGCTCCGCCAGGGCGTTTTCCCGGCCCGGTGCGACCTCGGCCCAGTCGCGATAGAAGGCGGCCATGAACGCCAGGGCGTGGAACGCCAGGAAGATCCCTCGTAACGGTCTCAGATCCGGTCGCAGCGGCGACTCGTACCGCCGGGTGTGCGCTGGATCGATGAGTGGTCCGGCGCTCTCGGCGAGGCAGAACCACAGGTGCGCCGATTCGTGTACCAGCGTTTCCAGCGATTGCGTGAGCGGCCCGTCGATGTCGGTGAAGATCAGGCCGGGAATACCGGCCGAGGAGCCCGAGCGGAACCTGTTGCACGGCCGGCCGTGCAGCGGAACCGCGACCTTGGTAACCGCGCTCAGCCAAGCCGCGCAGTCGGGGTGCAGTTCCGCGAGTGCCCGCGTGGCGCGCAGGAAGCCGATGATGTCGTGGTGCAGGACGGCCTGTTCCGAGAAGGGCAGCGGCTGGTGGTGGGCCCAGCTCCACTCCCCGTAGGCGACCGTGTCCGGCGGCAGCGGCAGACCGACGGTTTCGATCCATACATCGAGCGCGACAGGGACGGCTGGGACCGATTGCGCCGTCCGAACCCGTCGTCCGAGCGGCACCAACTCGTAGCGGCCGGCCTCTACCTGCTGACCGCCGTCAGGGGCCCAGGCCCAAGCCGGACGGGGAATGGTCACTGCGCCCAGGTCCGCCCCGTCCGGTTGATGCCCGGCGGCCCACAGAGCCAGCCGCAGATCGCGGTCCGGTCTCCGCTCGCCGAGGGTGACCGCCGTCGCGACCGGGTGGTAGAGCCACTCCTGGCGCTGCCGGGCGGCGTCGATAAGACATGCGCGCACCGCCCCGTCGAAGCCGAGGGAGGGATCAGGCTCCCACCCCGTCAGGAGCCGCTCGATCTCGCCGAACCAGCCGTCGGCCGACACCCGCCACGCCCACGGGCCGGGCGCGGTGCCGGTGATCGGTGGGCTGAGCGCGGCGCGCATTCACTTGCCCTTGCTGATGTCGCGCAGCGTCGTGAGCCGCTCGGCGAACTTGCTGAACGCCTCGTCGTCCAGGGAGTCCACCTTCTCGAGCATGGCGCGCTCGGACGGATTGGTGACCCTTTCACGCAGCGTGTCGCCGGTCTTCGAACGGCTGAAGAAGAAGCCCTTCGACCGGGAGAAGGACATCGCCTCGCCACCCGGCTCGCCCGCGGCGGCGCGGGCGAGCTCCGTCTCAAGAGTGCGTTTGAGCGCGTCCTCGACCGACTTTCGGGCATCGGGAGCCAGGTCTTCCAGGCGAGAGAGGTTAAACTCGGACATGCTCGTCTCCTCAGAGGCTCGAATTTGCGAACACGCTTTGGACTCATGACCGCTTCACCGGAGCATGAACTCTTAAGGCAGACGATAAGATCATTTGTCTCCTTTGCTGGTTAAATTTGGAAGTTCCGTCAGTGTGTAACCCGTCGAGGGGAAGGACAGGACAGGCACGCCATCACGACGACCGATGAACTGCGGCCCGATGTCGTCGATCGCTCACGCCACCGGCTCCACCGCCTCGTCGATGAGTTCTGCGGTCCGGGCCCGGACCGGCGCGACCGGCCACGGGCCGTTGGTCACGAAAATGATTCAGCGCCTGCTCGTACACGGCCCCGCCGCCCCCGCAGAGCCGGGCGGTCATCGGCTGGATCGACTTAAAGCTCCTTACACGATCTTCTGAATCGATGCTGATCAGCGCTGCGAGGTGAAGATCAGTCTCGTTCCGTCGGTCGTGAGCAAGCCGTGGACTATCAATGACGAGTTGTGGAAGTTGATCGAGCCGGTCCTGCCGCCGTGGCCAGAGAAGGCACCGGGCAGAAGCCGCTGCCGGACCGGCTGTGTCTGCAGGGCATCCTGTTAGTGCTGTACACCGGTATCGGCTGGCAGGATCTGCCGCAGGCACTTGGGTTCGGTTCGGGCATGACCTGCTGGCGGCGGCTGGAACGCTGGACCGAGGCGAGAGTATTCGACCAGGTCCATCAGATCCTGCTGGCCGGGTTGAACGCGGCGAACCGGATCGATTGGTCACGGGCGGCGATGGACGGTGGTCACATCGACGCTAAAAGAGGGCGCCGGGACCGGTCCGTCGCCGGTCAACCGCGGCAAGCCCGGCTCGAAGCACCACCTGCTCTGCGACGGTAACGGCACGCCGATCTATGTGCTGACCAGCGGCGCGAACGTGCCCGACATCAGCCGCGCTCTTGACCTGCTCGACGGCTACCCGCGATCGCCGGCCGGCCGGGCCGCCCACGGCGCCGCTTCGACGTCCCGCTGGCCGACAAGGGATACAGCAGCGCAGCCTTCCGGCAGGCCAGCCGCTAACGCGCCGAACCGATCGCCCCCAAGCCCAAGACCCCCGGCATCAAAGGCCTGGCAAGTTGCGTTACGTCGTCGAGCAGACCTTCGCCCTGCTGCACCAGTTCCGCCGGCTCGCCGTGCGGTGGGAACGACGCCTCGACATCCACGACAGCTTCGTCAGCCTCACCTGCGTCCTGATCTGCTGGCGCAGATTGATCGACTGGACCCAGCCGAGATCGGGTTAGGAGCTTTAAATACCTGTTCGAGAGAGTGATGTCGAACGATGACAAGAGTCGACAACCTACGCTTACCGAAAGTCACGGCCCAGACCTTGTCATCGGTTGCCTAAATTTATTGTTGACCTGCACAGACGCGATCATGGGCCTATCAACACTTGTCACTCACGGTGGGCCTTTGGCAGAAGTTTTCGGGGGGTAAACGGGGGGGGTACCGTTGACCGTTGCCGGATCACCACCAGTCTCCAAGATGGACTCCCGATCATGCGTCATGGCGCAATGTGGTGAGCATGGTCAGTCATAACCGGGCGGCCAGGATTCCGGCCTCAACTACTCGACGCCGGCGTCGGCTCGCCGAGCGATCTTCATGGCCTGGCTGAGATGGCCGTTGACCACGTCGAACGGCAACCCGGACAGCCGCCTGATCGACGCGCCGAGGCTCATAGATTCGCCGCGCAGCTCGCTGGGGCTGCGGTCGGCCCATGGCAGGTCGTCGAGATACATCTGCCCGACCATCTCCTGTGTCCAACTGCTCGCCGCACGAGTCGCATAATTCCAGCGAGTCAGAGGCCAGCACCGAGGTGCACAGTAGTCTGTTGGGGTGTTGGCTGAGGAAGCGCCAAAGGTCACCGATTGGATGCAGGGCGTCGGAAACGTCGCCACTCTACTGGTGTCTGTCCTGGCGCTGTGGTTCACTGCCCTGCTCTACCTACACGAGGTTCGAACTCGCCGAGAGGAAAAGGCCGACGCCGACGCCGCCCATGCGCGCCTCGTCTTCGGCCGAGTGGTGGAAATCCGCGCACCGACCCAGATGCTTACCAGCATGCAGTGCGAGGTGGTCAACCACGGCGAGATGCCGATCTTCCAGGTCACAATCGAGGTCACAACGTCGTCCGGGGCTACCGTGCGGGACGCCCAGGAGAGCGACGGGCTGATCGGCACGCAGGTCCGGGAACTCATCGCTGATCAGCCCATCCCGGTCGCCGCCGCGACCACCATCCGGGACTTGTCCCTCACTGTCGCCTTCACAGACGCAGCGGGACTCCGGTGGCGCCGCACCGGCCGGGACACGCCGGTGCGTGTGCTTTCCGGTAGCTCGTCCGGCCCGGACTGCCGACCCTGGCTCGCGTTGACCGCGGTGACGCTCGGCGTACTGGGCATCGCGCTTACTCTCATCTCCCTGTTCAATTGATTCGGCCTGGAGGAGACCCATGCGGTACCAGGAGATCGTGGCCCGGCTCGACGGTTTTGACACACCGATATTCGACCGCACAATGACGCCTTCTGACCAGGACAGGAACACGGTCCGCGGGCTGATCGCCTTCTTGGAGGACCGCAGGGCGCTCTACGAGAACCCAGACCGGGAGGTCACCGACCGGCTAATCGGGTCGATCGCGCAGATCCGCCAACGCCTCAGCGACACGCTAGCGACCGGCGAGCTGCCGGAAACCATCTCCGAACTTTTGAAGCCCATCCGGGCCGCCTGCCGGGACTTTCTCAGTGCGGCCGAGATAGGCGACGCCGAGGCCAAAGCGCTGATCATTCCGTCCGGCCCGAACGAGGTAAGGGTGCTGAAACCCAAGGCATACTTCAAACTCAAGAGTCTGCGCGACACGGCCGGGCACAACATCGGTCTGCTCGCGGTCCGCTACGGCATCAACGTGGAAGACCAGGTAGCCGACCTAATCCCCGCCTCGTACGCCTAGCCGGTCACGTACTCAGCCATCTCCACGGCCAGTTCGAGGGGCACCCTAGTCACTGGGTCGTGCCGCTCAGCCCGCCTCAGTATAGCGGCACGCAGCGAGTCCGTGCCGAAGCGCCGAGCGGCCAGGGCGCCGATAGCGACGATGTCGATGTCGCCCACGTCGACCGGCGAGGCGGCGTTAAACCACAGGTGCTCGTTCGCCATGGCCGAGTTGATCGCGGTCGCGTACGAAGCCGCCATCGACTCCAGATGCCCCGCGATGACCTCGAGCCCCGTGTCTTCACCGGACATCAGATGCATCGCGATATCCCAATAGATCCGCAACGGCATCCCGAGGGCTCCGATCGGGACCACCCCGAGGCGGTGCGCCGATCTCTCGGCGAACCCCTGGATTTGCACAGACTCCGCGTCGCCGGCCAGCGCCAGTAGCAGATACGCCTGCTGCTGGGGATGCAGCAGCGGGGACGCGATTTCCGCGTCGGCCCACTCAGCCTCAGCTCCTTCGTTCCTCGACGGCGGCCGCCGCTCGCGGTCGAAGTGAGTATCGTCTCGACGTCCGATGAGCGCTTGGATCAACTGGTCTCGTCGTAGCGATCGTATTTGCTGCCGCAGTTCGCCCGGCCGTAGAGCGGCAAGCACATAGGTGCCGAAACCATGACCCAGCTGATCCCAGATCTGGGCCGACTCGACCAGCAGCTCCACGGCGCGCCCGAGGTCCAGGACCATCGCCCACTGGCCGGCGGATCGCAGCGCCGATGCCGTTTCGAGCGCGGCGGCCTGCGAATCGGAATTGGCCTCCTCTCGCCGACGTACAAGATTGGCGTAGGACTCGTAGAAGTCCGTCATCGTGATGATGCGCTCGGCGGAAAGCTGGAGTGCGTTGAGGTGCGCCTCGGACATCTCAGATCAGCTCGCGAACGTTGCTCAGCGTGTCGGGCTTGGTGAAGGCAGGGTTCGAATGAACCCAGTCGAGGCGAAATTCCTTAGCCGCCCGATACCAAATCCATTTCTCGCATTGCTGGATGTGGTTGACCGGAATCACCACCTTAGCGGTCACCTCTCCCTCGTTCTGAAATGCAAAATAGCGCCGATAGGTGTTTAGATCGCGTACTTCCTCGGCGACGCCCTCCACCTCGACCGCGGCACGGGGCCCGACGATCACCCAGCATCGGTAGAGATAACCGATATTCTCCGCCCCGAAGCGGGTGCCGTAGAGCAATGCGGTCTCCAGCGCCGAATGCGACTCGTTCGTCCTCGCCGCAACGTCCCTCGAGACCGTTCCGCAGGCGATCGAGATAAACGGCGAAACTTCCGAGAACCGCCGCCCCGCGGCCGCGGGATCCGGGGAATTGAAGTGGTTGACGTGCATGTCGAGATTAGCTGGGGTCAACTTCTTTGGTTTGTCTGCCTGAGAGATCGTTCCCGCGTCGTACCACCAGTTAGATATAATCCCAACGTGCGAGTCGATGATCCGCTTCGCCGAAGCGTCATCCGGAAGCCACAGGCCCTTGATCCCCCACTGCACAAGCATGATACGAATACTATGTATGGCCGCGGTGAAAGTCATCCAGTGGCGTGCCCAGGCGTTCGTGACGCATGGGGCTGGGCAGCCGCTGAGACTTCACGTCGACCTAGGCTTGTGGTAGCCCAGCCGCCGGTCGGTCCCTTCGTTCGGGCTTGCCGGTCTGTACGGCCGGACGCCTGCCCCCGGCCGGGTCACGTCGGAACTTTATGCCCTCTGCGAAAGCTGCCAGCCTGCTGAAGCAGCGATGCCCGCCGGTCCGTCACGCTCAACCACTGGCTAACGATGACAGGAGTCGACAACCTACGCATTACGAGTGCGTAGGACGAGGAACTACGTGTCGTCGCTCCAGGAGACGGCGCTGATTCGCCAGCCGGCGGGCGTACGCAGGAATTGGAAGATCTTGGTGCCCTCGCCGGTGAACGGGGCGCCGTTGAGGGTGCCGGCCTTGGCGTAGCGGCAGGAATGCTGGGCGATGTCGCCGAAGACGTCGGTTCGGCCGGAGACCTCCCATTCGCGGAAGTCGGTCAACTCGCCGCTGGACAGCAGGGTTCGACGCGGGGCGAGGAAGGACTCGACGTCGTATGTCGCGGGTTCGGTGCCGGCCCGGATGATCAGGGCCTGCGGCAGTAACGCGCGATGGATCTGGTCGAAACGGGCGGCGGAGTCCGGGCCGGACACGAAAGTGGCGAAGAAGGTCGTCACCAGGTCGGCGATGGCGGTGCGATCAGCGGCGGTCACCTCGGCACGATAGCGTTGGATATATTGCCGGGCGTGACAGAAACGTTGCCCAGCGCGTTCCCGGTTCAACTGGTCGAGGTGACCGTTGGTGATCGCACCGGCTACACGCTGCGGGTTCATGTGCCGGAGGCCGATGGGTGGACCAATCCGGTGTTCGCCAGTGCCGGTGGGCGGCTGCCGTTGATGCCCCGGCCGGAGCAGGCGACCGCGTTCGCGCTCTCCGCCCCGGCGCACGACCTGCGGGCGGTCCCGGACTGGCAGCGGCTGTCGGCGTGGATGTCGCAGGCATGGCTGCCGTTGCTGGAGACGAACCGGTACGACCTGGGTATCCCGCCGGTCAACCTGGAGATGGATCCGGAGCACTGGCTGCCCGACCTGATCGTCAAGGCCGGTGTCCTCGCGAACGAGCTGATGCTGGCTTTGGACATGGAGGAGGTCTTCCCGTACCTGGGTGCCGGTTCCGCGCTCGACCAGCTCGACGACACGCTGCGCAAAGCCGCCGGTGGCCGGCCGCGCCGCAACCACCTCAAACAGTGGCAGCAGCTCGACCGGGCCGGGCTCGCCGGGGCGTGGCAGGTCACCGTCGACATGATCGAAGCCCGGCTGGTCTGGCACGGTTAGGTCCGGCGGGCTGACCAGGCCGCCCACAGCTGGGCGTAGCGGCCGGCGCCGGCGACCAGTTCGGTGTGCGGGCCGTTCTCGACGATGCGGCCGTGTTCCATCACGATGATCCGGTCGGCGGCCGCCGCCTGGGTGAGGCGATGGGCCACCACCACCGCGGTACGCCCCCGCAGAGCGGCCGTGGCAGCCTCCTCCAGGTCCCGCGCGCCCGCACTGCCGGCCTCCGCGGTGGCCTCGTCGAGCACCACCACCGGGGGATCCAGCAGCACCACCCGGGCCAGCGCCAGCTGCTGCGCGCGGGCCGCGGTCAGCTGATGCCCGCCGTCACCGACGACGGTGTCCAGACCCTCGGGCAGTTCCCGCACCCAGCCGTATGCGCCGACGCTCGTCAGTGCCGCGATCACCGCGTCGTCGGAGGCGCCGGGGCGGGCCAGCCGCAGGTCTTCGGCGAGCGTCCCGGCGAACACGTGTGTCTCCTGGCTGACGATCGCGATGACGTCGGCGGGCAGGTCGGCGACCGGCACCCCGCCGATCGTGGCACTGCCCGCGCTGGGCCGCAGGATCCCGGCGGCCAGCGAGGCTGCGGTGGTCTTGCCGGCGCCGGTGGATCCGACCAGGGCCACCACCTCACCGGCTTCGACACGCAGGTCGACACCGTCCAGGACCGGGGTGGTGCCGTCGTAGCTGAAGCTGACACCGTCGAGCCGCAGGTCCCGGCCGGCCGGTGCCGTGGTGGACGAGCGGTGTTCGACGTCCATGCCGATGACGCCGACGAGCCGGGCCAGGCTGGCGCCCGCGTCTTGGGCCTTGTCGAACGTGACCATCAGCATCGCCAGGGGCCCGAACAGCCGGTGGAACAGCAGGGCGGCAGCGGACACCTCACCCACGGTGACCGAGGTGTGGCGTACCAGAAAGAAGCCGGTGAGAAGAACCGCGGACAGGCCGGTCAGCTCGGCCCGGTTGATCCGCCCGACGAAGCGGGTGTAGAGGGCGAACACCGTGATCGAGATGTCGCGGGCGTGCGCGGACGCGGCGGCGATACCGTGCAGGTGCCGGTCCTCCAGGCGGTAGGTGTGGACCGTACCGGCGCCCTGCATGCTCTCGACGAAGAGCTGGGACCGGTCGGCGATCGCGACCCGTTCGGCGGCGTAGGACGGGGCGGCGCGCGGCAGGTACCAGCGCAGCCCGAGCAGGTAGAGCGGCACCGCGACGGCACCGGCCAGGCCGAGACGCCAGTCGATGCCGAGCATCGCGGCGATGCTGATGACGGCGAGCAGCAGGGCCGAGATCATGCCGGGCAGCACGTCGGCGACGGCCCGGTCGATCGCTGCGATGTCGGCGCCGACACGGGCCAGCAGGTCGCCGCGGCCGGCCCGGTCGAGGATCTGCGCGGGCAGCCGCAGCGCGGTGGCGACGGTGCGTTCCCGCAGACCGGCGAGGATGTTCGAGCCGAGGCGGCTGATCAGGTAGTTGCCGCAGGCGGTCGCCGCGCCGGCCACGATCGAGGCGACCACGATGGTGACGGCGACTCCCACGATGGCGGTGGGGTCACCGCCGGCGTGGATCCGGTCGACGAGCAGACCGAGGGCGTACGCGGGGACCACGGTCGCGCCGGCCGCCACCAGTCCGGCGGCCAGGGTGATCCCGGCAGCCCGTTCGCGGGACTTGAGTTCGGCGCTCAGCCAGGCCCGGCTCTCGGCCGGTGCGGCGATCGGAAGCGTCATCGCAGCACCGTCCGCCGGTAGTCGCCGTCGCCCGCGATCAGGCCGGCGTGGGTGCCTTCGGCGGTGACCGTGCCGTCGCCGATGACGACGATCCGGTCGGCGGCGGCCAGCAGCGCGGGGCTGCTGGTCAGCACCAGGGTCCCGAAACCGGTGCCCGGCCCGTGGCGCAGCGCGCGGATGCCGTCGGCGATGGCGTGTTCGGTGACCGCGTCGACGGCGGTCGTCGGATCGTGCAGGACCAGCAGCGGTGGCCGAGCGAGCAGGGCCCGGGCCAGGGCGACCCGCTGGCGCTGGCCGCCGGACAGGTTCGCGCCTCGTTCGGCGACCGGCGCGTCCGCACCTTCCGGGTGCAGGTCGGCGACCTCGTCGGCGGCGGCGGCGCGCAACGCCTCGGGGAGCCGGGCCGCGCCGTCGTCGTGCACGTCGATGTTGGAGGCGAGGGTGCCGGTGAACAGATCGGTGCGATGCGGTTCCACATGCAACAAACGGCGGGCTCGGGTACGTTCCACCTGCTCCAGCCGTTGGCCGCCGAGCAGGATGGCACCGTCGTAGGCGTCCGGCACCGTGAGCACCCGCATCAGCGCCTCGGCGTCGGTGGGCCGTCCGGCGACGACACCGACGAACTCCCCCGGCCGCACGTGCAGGTCGAGTTTGCTGAGGGTGCCGTAGCTGACACCGTCGAGGCGCAGTTCGCAGCGGTCGGCGGAGAGGTCGGCGGCACCGTCCGGCAGGACCAGTCCGGCATTGATCACCGATGCGACCCGGCCGGCCGACGCGCGGGCCGCGGCCACCCAACTGGGCACGACGGCGAGCGTGCCGAACGGTTCGATCAGGAACTGGGCCGACCCGATGACCGTGATGAACTGGCCGACGGTGATCCGCCCGGTCATCGCGAACCAGCCGGCCGCGATGGCGACCCCGCAGGCCAGCAGCATGCTCAGCGTGGTGGAGGCGCCCTGGTAGGCGCTCTGGGTACGGGCCGCGCGCAGGGTGGCGTCCAGGGATCGGCGGCTGACCTGCCGGTACCGTTCGGCGGCGGCCTGCTGTCCCCCGAACCCGCGCAGCGGCCGCAGCCCGGTGACCAGGTCGGTGGCGAGCGAGGTGGCCCGGCCGGCCTGTTCCTGCTGGTCGGCGACGCGGCGGGCGATCACCGGGCCGGTCTTGTTGAGCACGGCCAGCACGACCGGGGTGGCGGCCAGCACGATCAGGCCGAGCGGTGCCGAGATCACCAGCAGGGTGACGGCGCTGACGCCGACGGCGAGCAGGGCGCTGGTGATGCGCGGGATGTGGTCGAGGAAGAAGGAGGTGTAGTCGGCGTCGGTGGTCGACACCGACAGCAGTTCACCGGCGTGCCGGTCGGTCTTGACCCCACGCGGGTGCAGGATCTTCGCGGCCACCTCGACCCGGAGCCGGTGCCCCTCGTCGGCGATGGCGCGTTGCAGGTGCCGGGCCCCGTACCGGTAGGCGATCACGAGCACCAGGAAGTTCAGCACCAGCACACCGATCCAGACGCTCAGCGCCCACGGGTCACCGGTACTGACGGCCCGGTCCACGATCACCCCGATGAGCACCGGCACGAGCGCGGCACAGATCTGATAGATCCCGGCGAGCCCGGTACCGGTCCAGAGGTGGAGGCCGTTGCGGGCTACCGCCCGCCGCAGAATCGCGTTGCCGGGCTTGGCACTGCTGCCCACCTGAGTTCTCCCCAACCGAAGATCAAATAAGGGAAGCCTAACCTTCGATGGCAATCAGGGGCGAGCCGCCCCAGCGGCCGCCCCTGATTGCCGGCTCAGATCAGCCGATGATGCCGTAGACCTTCGGGACACTCACCGTGCGCTTCTTGGCGGTGCCGCCGATGACGATCTTGCGGAGGGCGGTGTTGTTCTTCAGGTTCAGCTCGGACAGCTTCTTCGACGGGTTGGCCAGCACCTGGATGTAGTAGGTGCCGTTCGGCAGGTTGGTGATGTCGAAGGACTGACCCGGGCGGTCCTGGCTGTACGTGTCACCGTTGCCCACGTCGAGGACCTCGCGGACTGCGACCACGGTGTTCGCGCCGCACGACGTCTCCAGGGACGTGTTGTCCGGGCGCCACTTCGCGCTCGGGATCGTGTAGTCGACGGCATCCGTGTTGGCCAGGCAGAACGCTTCCTTGCCACTGCGGACCGCGAACTTCTTGTCCGCCTTCAGCAGGTTGTACTGCGCGAAGTCGGTGAAGTGCCAGTGCTTGTGCCCCTCCCTCGGGTCCCACTGCAGGGTGCCCGCCGGACGGGAGCCGACCTGCTTGCCCTTGGCGTCGAAGTAGTACTGATAGGCGTCCATCAGGCCGGTGCCGGTGCGCCGGAAACCGTCCACCACCAGCGGGGACGTGCCCGCGTTCCAGACCGTGGCGCCGAAGTTCACATACCACTTGCCGTCCGGCTTGCCGGTCTTCTCGTTGACGCCAGCGGACACCGAGATGCCCCAGGCCGGCAGCGACCGCAGGTCCGGCTTCGGACCGGTCTTCGGAGCGGCGGCCAGCGTGGTGGGGCGGGCGGCGGCGGCCCGGAACTCAGGCAGGTACGACGACACCTGACGTGACGCGTCGCCCTCGGCCGCGTGGGCGTGGTGCGCCCCGGCGGACTGGACCGTCAGCCCCGGATCCTCTTTGGCGTCCTCCGCTCGTACCGCGGCAAGCTTCTCGTCGTCGATTTTGAGGTCGACGACCGTGACGTTGACCTTGGCAGTGGCCTTGGCCGCCGGAATCGCGAACATCTTGCGGTATTTCGCGGCGATCGTGGCGGTGGCCGTGTACTTGCCGGCCGTCAGCTTCGACAGCCCGGTCCCGGACGTCGGCTGGTCGGCGATCGGCGAGTTCCAGCCGGCCTGCACACCCCAGACCGAACCGAGCGTGAACGGGTTCTCACCACCGCAGCGGGTCGGGTACGGGGTGGTGGCCGGCGCGTCCCGGCGGGTCCGCGCGGAACTCCAGGAGTTGCCACAGAACGTGGTCGAGTACTTGGCGACCGTCTTGCCGGACTTGTCGGCGATCGTGATGGTGGTGAAGTTCTTCAGGCCGTTGAAGTCCTTGACCGTGCCCGCGGGCAGTTTGACCTTGACGGACTTCCCGTTCTTCTTGACGGTCCGGGTCGCCACGATCGCCTTGTTGTACGCGGTCCGGGTGGCCCGCACCTCGAACGGATCCTTGCCGGCGATCACGTGCAGCCCGAGGTCCAGCGACAGGTAGACGCCCTCACCGTCGTCGTACCGTTCCGCGGTGACCGTCTTCGCGGCCGCCACGAACGTCAGCGACGGCGGAGTGGCCGCAGCCTCCGCGGCCCCCACCCCGGCTCCGGTGAGCACCAGTGCCCCCACCGCGACACCGATCACCGGCCAGCGCCTTCGCCGCCGCTGCCCACCCTGCACGTCAATCATGAAATCCCCCCAGGATTTTCGCTGTCCGGTCTCGGAACCGGCCCGTCAGAGGCCATCTCACGCCAACGGCTGTGAGATGCCTGTGAAGTCTTGAGTCCTGGCACTAACCCGGTAGGTAGTCATCTCCGCCGGGTCGACAGGACGAGAGCCCCGGCGGCCACGGCGATGACAACCGGAACCGGGAGACCGATCAGGCGCTCGTGCGACAGGGTCAGGAAGGTCACGACCGCGGCGGCGCCCAGCCCGGCGGCGAGCAGGTGGCTGGCACCGGCCAGGCCCGGCCGGCCGGCGGCCCGCAGCGCCTGCGGCACACCCCACGCGGCGAACGACGCGACGATCAGCAACGCCGCACCGGTCAGGCCGGCGACGCTGACCGGGATGTCGAGACTCCAGTCGACCATCGCGAACAGCACCGCCACCGCGATCCCGCCCAGCGACAGCAGGAACAGCTGACCGCTCAGGTAGGCGCTGGGCCGCTGCATCCGGCCGCGAACCGTGGCCGCCGCGAACTGCCGCGGATCGCCGAACGCCTCCCCCGGCGACTGCCCGGTGGCCAGGCAGTGCGCCCGCACGTCCGCGATGATCGGCTCCGACCCGTAGTAGCCGATCCCCCGGTCGGCCAAGGCGAACCGGGCCGACAACTCCCACTGCTCGAACGTCACCATGGCCGTGTCCTCCGTGCGTTCCTCGATCACGGGGGAAACGCTACGGATTCCGGCCGGGACCCACATCGGACCACGGTTCTAGGCGTCGGTGGTACCTGGGTACTACGCCGGGCGTGACCGCGGTATCGGTCGAAAGGCAGAGACGGATACGGTTGGCGGGTGATCGAGGTCGGCGCGGGACTGGTGACACTGTCGGACCGGCGAACGCAGCGGACCTGGCCGGTCGAGGTCGAGCCGTTCCGGATCAGCGCGTTCCCCGTCACCCGGGCCGAGTTCGCCCCGGTGGGCGGGGACCGGTTGCCGGTCACCGAGGTCTCCTGGTGGGACGCGATCCGGTTCTGCAACACCAGGTCGGAGCGGGACGGGCTGGAACCGGCCTACCGGATCCATGACGACGGCGACGGTGTCGACTGGGATCGCAGCGCGGACGGGTTCCGGCTGCCGACCGAGGCGGAGTGGGAGTTCGCGTGCCGGGCGGGCACCACCGGACCGCGGTACGGCGAACTGGACGAGATCGCCTGGTACCGCGGCAACTCGCAGGACCGGATCCACGAGGTGGGCGGCAGGCAGCCGAACGCCTGGGGCCTGTACGACATGCTGGGCAACGCGTGGGACTGGTGCTGGGACGTCTACGACCCGGAGGTCTACGGTACCTACCGGGTACTGCGCGGCGGGGGCTGGTTCGACGAGCAGTGGAGCTGCCGCGCGTCGGTGCGGCGCCGCAGCCACCCGTCGTACCAGGTCGACGACGTGGGCTTCCGCCTCGCACGGTCCGGTGGAGGGCCCTGTCTAAGCTGACCGTGATGGATATCCTGGTGATCGGCGGCAGTGGGCTCCTGGGCCGCGAGGTGACCCGGCAGGCACGGCGCGCGGGTGCCCGGGTCGGTGCGACGTTCCACCATCGTGGTGGCGGTGTTCCCGGGATCGCCTGGGAGCCGCTGGATGTCCGCAACCGTAACGACGTGCTGGCCCTGGTCCGGCGGTGCCGGCCCGCGGTGGTCGTCAACGCCGCTTTCCAGCAGACCGACTGGGTGACCACCGCGGACGGTGCGGCCCACGTCGCCGCCGCGGCGGCCTCGGTCGGTGCCCGCCTGGTGCACGTGTCCAGCGACGCGGTCTTCTCCGGGCTGGCCGGGCGCTACGACGAGAGCCGCCCGCCCGATCCCACCACACCGTACGGGGCGGCCAAGGCAGCGGCCGAGACCGCGGTCCGGGGGATCGATCCGGGTGCTGTCGTCGCCCGCACCTCACTGATCATCGGAGGCGGGGATTCCCTGCACGAGAAGTTCGTGCACGCGCTCGCGTCCGGGGCCACGGCGGGTGTGCTGTTCACCGACGACGTGCGGTGCCCGGTCCACGTCAGCGATCTCGCGGCCGCGCTGCTGGAACTCGCCCGGTCCGGTCACGCGGGCGTGCACCACGTCGCGGGCGCCGACGCGGTCAGCCGGCACGAGCTGGGTCTGCTGATCGCCCACCGGGACGGCCTCGACGGTGTGGTGCTGCCGAGCGGGCTCCGGGCGCAGACCGGCCCACCAGGACCCCTCGAAGTGCTGCTGGACTGCACGGTGACCCAGTCCCGGCTGCGGACCAGGCTGCGGGGCGCCCGGGAGTTCCTCACGCACTCCCCGCTGGCGACCGCCGCGCCGGCGTGGTGAGTCTCGAATCCTGCACGAGCTGGTCTCCCAGGGCCGTGCGCTGGTAAAGCAGCCGGCGTCCGGCGCGAACCGCGGTCACCAGGCCGGTGTCCCGTAACGTCGTCAGGTGGTAGGAGGCGGTTCCGGCGGCCAGGCCCAGCTGGTGCGCCACCTCGCCGGTGCTGTACGGCGCGCTGACCAGGGCCAGCACCGCGGCCCGGCTGGGCCCGAGAAGCGCGGCCAGCGGGGCGTTCGGTGCGGTCGGCAGCCAGATGTTGCCGTGCCCGCCCGGCGCGTACCAGAGGGTGCGGCCGGCCGGCGAGTCCGGCATCGCGAACACCTCGGCGCCGGCGAAACCGGTCGGCAGCAGGGTCAGGTGATGGCCGTCGAGAGTCCACTGCCCCTGCTTGCCCGGGTAGCGAAGAAGCAGCGCGGAACCGGTCCAGTCCAGTTTCGGGTGCAGCCGGGCCATCATCGCCCGGGCACTGTGATCGGCCATGGTCCGGGCCGCCCCGGCGATCTCCGCGTCGGCCGCCGCCCGTAGGCGCGGCCAGAGCGGGACGATCGCGACCTCGAAGTACGCCCGGATCTCGGGCACCAACAGTGCCAGCAGGGTCCGCGGATCACGGATCTCCGGTGGCTGGTCGTGCCCGGCCCAGGCCGCGGACACCTGGGCGGCGACCTCGTCGAGCGGGCTGGCGGCCATCGCGGCGAGTTCCTCGGCGAGGGTCGGCCGGGCGGTACGCGGTGGCGGCGTCAGGAAGTCCGGCGAGTGCCCGTGCGGGCCGAACAGAACCGCCCGGAAAGTGGGCCAGCGCGGCAGTGACGCAAGCACCCGGGACCGCCACGACGCCTGCAGACCGCCGTGCCCGCCGTTGCGCAGGACGAACGCGCTGGCCACCACTTCGGCCAAGGGTGAGTGCGCGAACCGCAGACCGGCCAGGTCGGCGCTGCCGAACTCCCATGCGATCACCGGACCATTCGAGCACGGTCGAACCGATCGCCGTCGACGGCACCCGTGTCTACTGTGCCGTGACATGGAATACACCCGCCTGGGCCGGACCGGCCTGACCGTCAGCCGGCTGTGCGTCGGCACCATGAACTTCGGCTGGCAGACCGACGAGCAGGCGAGTCACGCGATTCTCGACCGCGCCGCCGACCTCGGCCTCAACTTCGTCGACACCGCGAACATGTACGGGGGCGACGGGCTCAGCGAACGGTTCATCGGAAGCTGGCTGGAGAAGACCGGCCGCCGTGACGACATCGTGCTGGCCACCAAGGTCTACGCGCCGATGTCCGACCGGCCCAACGACCGCGGCCTGTCCGCCCGGCACATCATCGCCTCCTGCGAGGCCTCGCTCACCCGGCTGCGCACCGACTGGATCGACCTGTTCCAGATGCACCACATCGAACGCACCACGCCCTGGGCGGAGATCTGGCAGGCGATGGAGACCCTCGTGCTGCAAGGCAAGGTCAGGTATGTCGGATCGTCGAACTTCGCCGGCTGGCACCTGGCCCGCGCCCAGGCCGCCGCGGACAGCCGGCATTTCCTGGGCATCGTCTCGGAACAGTGCCGGTACAACCTGGTCACCCGGCATGTCGAACTGGAGGTGCTGCCGGCCGCCGCTGAACTGGGCATCGGCATCCTGCCGTACTCCCCGCTGCACTTCGGCGCACTCTCCGGTGCGCTCCGCAAACAGCGCGACGGCGTACCCGGCCGGGCCGTGCTGCACGCCCCCGAACGGGTCGAACCGCACCGTGCCGCGATCGAGCGGTTCGAACAGTTCTGCGCCGAACTGGGCCGGGAACCCACCGAGGTCGCCATCGGCTGGCTGCTGTCCCGGCCCGGAGTGACCGCCCCGATCCTCGGCCCGCGCACCCCGGAACAGCTCGACCTGCCGATCGCCGCGCTGGCCGAGCCGCTCGGCGACGCCACCCTGGCGACCCTGGAGGAGATCTTCCCGCCGATCGGCAACGGCGGTCCCGGCCCGGAGGCCTGGGCCTGGTGATCAGATCAGGCCGTGGGTGTGCGCCCAGATCACCGCCTGCACGCGGTCCCGGGCGCCGAGTTTGGCCAGGACCCGGCCGACATGCGTCTTCACCGTGGACTCGGACAGGAACAGGGTGCCGGCGATCTCCGGATTGGACAGGCCCTGACCGATCGCGAGCAGGACCTCGCGCTCCCGGTCGGTGAGGGTGGTGAGGACGGAGCCGGCGGACGGGTCGGGCGCGCGGCCACCCTGGTAGTGGTCGAGGAGAGTCCTGGTGATTCGGGGGGACACCACGGCTTGCCCGCCGGCGATCGTGCGGACCGCGCGCACCAGGTCGGCGGACGGCGCGTCCTTCAACAGGAAACCGCTGGCACCGGCCCGGAGACCGCTGAAGGCGTACTCGTCCATGTCGAACGTGGTCAGGATCAGGACCCGGGTGCCGGGGCAGTTGGCCACGATGTCCCGGGTCGCCTCGATACCGTCCATGATCGGCATCTGGACGTCCATCAGCACCACGTCCGGGCGCAGGTCCCG
This sequence comes from Actinoplanes derwentensis, assembly GCF_900104725.1. Taxonomy (NCBI): domain Bacteria; kingdom Bacillati; phylum Actinomycetota; class Actinomycetes; order Micromonosporales; family Micromonosporaceae; genus Actinoplanes; species Actinoplanes derwentensis. The sequence continues at coordinate 778,200 of NZ_LT629758.1, read as the reverse complement.
GGCCCGCAGCGCCCCGGCCCGGCCGTCCCCGGCCTCGCCGACGACCCGCAGGCCGGGGGCGGCACCGAGAACCATCGCCATGCCCTCGCGGATGAGTTCCTGATCGTCCACGAGCAGCAGCGTTATCTCACTCATCGGTTCCTTCGGCGGGGTTGGGCAGGCTGACACGGACGGACCAGCCGGGATGCCGGGGGCCGGACTCGACCGAGCCATGGTAGAGGGCGGCCCGCTCGCGGAGAGCTTTCAGGCCCTGTTCACTGCCGATCGACGGCGCCGGGACGGTGCCCCGGCCGTCGTCGGTGACCTCGACGCGGATCGGGTCGGCGGTGTAGTCCACATCGACCAGGACCTCGGTGGGGTTCTCGGCGTACCGCAGCGCGTTCGTCAGTGACTCCTGCACGCTGCGGAACACCACCAGTCGCAGGCCGGGCGAGATCGAGTCGGTGCCGCGACGGCGCAGGATCACCGGCAGACCGGCGATCCGGAACGTCTCCACCAGGCTCTCCAGGTCACCGGGTGTGTCAGTGCTGCCGTCGCGGAGCACCCCCAACAGGCGGCGCATGTCCTTCATCGCCTCGCGACCCAGGTTCGCCGACCGCTCCACGGCTCTCCGTGACCGTTGCGGATCGGAGTCGGCGACCGCCAGAGCCCCGTCGGCGAGGCGGACCATGATGGTCAGGTTGTGGGCGACGATGTCGTGCATGTCGTGGGCGATCCGGGCGCGTTCCCGGGCCGCCGCCAGCTCACCCTCCTGCTCCTTCTCCCGGGCCAGGCGGGCGGCCCGGTCGACCAGTTCCCCCACGTAGCGGCGGCGGGCGGCCACGTTCGCCCCGACCAGCAGCGGAACCACCGTGAGGATCAGGTAGAAGCTGGCGAAACTCTCCACGCCGTACTCGCTGTCCCGGTGGTGCGCCTCGAACCCGATCACGGTCAACGCGGCGACGACGCCGATGATCGCGGTGGCCAGCGGGCGGTAGACCGCGAGCGAGTACGTCACCACCGCCATGGCCAGCATCTGAGTGTCCTCGGACAGGGTGTCCCCGGCGACCACCACCGCCAGCACCCACCACGGGTGGGTGCGGCGCCAGATCAGCGACAGGGCCACGGCCGTGTTCAGGCCCAGTTGAAGCCACTCGGCATTACTCGGACCCCACCGCACCAGGTTGGAGTAGAGCCCCACGATCAGGCACAACACCACGATGATGCTGGTACCCCACTGGTCGCGCGGTACCCGCAGGCGTCCGATCGGCACGGCTCAGGCGTCCCGGCGGGTCAGGGCCAGGCCGCCGAGCACCGCGGGGACCGCCAGCCACGCGACGACGGCCGGCAGGGCTCGGGACAGCGGGTCAGTCAGCACTCCGGAGGCGACGACCGAGAACGACACGCTGGTCAGGTCGGTGCGCAGCATCAGGTCGAGCAGGGTCAGCACCACTGTCGACAGCAGGACCACGCCGAGGGTGATGGTGACGGCGGCGGCCGTGTTACGGACGGCGAGCGTCACCGCGAACGCGAACAGGGCCACCAGCACGCAGTATCCGATCTCCACACCGAGCAGGCTCAGCATTATGCCCAACGATGTTCCGGCCACGTCGCCCTGGTGCAGGAACGGGACGGCGGCGGCGTACCCCAGGGTCAGGGAAAGGCTGGCCAAAACGGTCGCGATGGCCGTGACGACCAGGGCTTTCGCGGCCATCACGCGCAGCCGCCAGGGAGTGGCCACGAAGGTCACCCGGATGGCGCCGCCGCTGTACTCGGAACTGAGCACCAGCACCGACAGCACCACGATCGCGATCTGCAGCACCGCCGAGCCGGACCCGAGCACGTCGGTCAGGGCATCACGGGCGGTCACGCCCTTGGCGAGGTCGGGGTCGGAGAAGGCCAGCCCCTGCAACACGGCCCCGGCGACACCGAGGACCATCCCGAGGACCGAGCAGATCCAGAACGAGCGGAGGGTACGGATCTTCAGCCACTCGGCAGCGAACAGGTTCATCGGGTTCCTCCAGTGAAACCGCTGGTCAAGCTCAGATAGGCGTCCTCCAGCGAGGCCGGGACAGTGGTGATCTCGTACAGCAGGATCCCGTCGCGGTGGGCCAGCACGGCCACGTCGTCGGCGGCCATCCCGGTGATCTCCAGGCCGCCGTCGGGGCGGCGGGCCACCGCGGAGTCCCGGCCCCGGACGAGCTTCTCCAGCTCGTCGGGGCGGTCGGTGCGCACCTGCACGACACGTGTCGCGTTGCGGGACACCAACTCGGCGACGGTGGCGTCGGCGAGCACCCGGCCATGGCCGAGAACGATCAGGCGGTCGGCGGTCTGGGCCAGTTCGCCCATCAGGTGGCTGGACACCAGGACCGCCCGGCCCTCGCGGGCGAGCGAACGCAGCAGCGTCCGGATCCAGATGATGCCGTCCGGGTCGAGGCCGTTGGCGGGTTCGTCGAGCAGCAGCGCCGCCGGGTCGCCGAGCAAGGCGGCGGCCAGGCCGAGACGCTGCCGCATGCCGAGCGAGTAGCCGCGGATCCGGCGGTCGGCGGCACTGGTGAGGCCGACCATCTCCAGGACCTCGTCGGCGCGGCGGGCGCTGATGCCGTGGGTGCGGGCCAGGACCCGCAAGTGGTTACGGCCGCTGCGACCGGGATGGATCGCCTCCGGGTCGAGCAGGGCGCCGACCTGCCGCAGCGGGGCGTCGAGGGCGGTGTAGGGGCGGCCGCCGATCAGGCAGTGCCCGGAGGTGGGCCGGTCCAGCCCGACCATCATCCGCATGGTGGTGGACTTGCCGGCGCCGTTGGGGCCGACGAAGCCGTTGACGACCCCGGCCTCCAGCCGGAACGACACGTCTTCGACGGCCTTGACCGGCCCGTACGACTTGGTCAGTTGATGAACTTCAATCACGGGAACGACGCTACGGACGGGCGGCGGCACCCACATCGGACCGCGGTACGGGCCGCTCCTGGTACCTGGGTACCACGCACCGCCCGGCCCGGCGAACCGCAAGATCGCTGCCTCGTTGTACCTGTTGACGGAGAGGAGCACGACGATGCCCGTCGTTCTGATTCACGGCGTCCCCGACACACACCGGCTGTGGGCCGGAGTTCTGCGGCACCTGCGCCGCACCGACGTCCTGGCCTGGGACCTGCCCGGCTTCGGCTCGCCGAGACCCGACAACTTCACGAGCACCAAGGAGGAGTACGTACGGTGGCTCACCGAACGCATCGAAGCGCTCGGCGAACCGGTCGACCTGGTCGGGCACGGCTGGGGTTGCATGCTCACCGCCCGGGTCGCGTCGCTGCGGCCGGATCTGGTCCGGACCTGGGCCGGCGGCAACGGCCCGATCAGCGCCCGCTACGACTGGCACACCGTCGCGAAGATCTGGCAGGATCCGATCGTCGGCGACCAGTTCATGGCCACGCTCGACGAGGCCGCGTTCGCCGGGACGCTGCACGACGGCTTCGACGTCCCGGCGGACCTCGCCCGCGAGGCGGTCGCCCGGATGGACCCGGTGATGCGCGACAGCATCCTGCGCCTGTACCGGTCCGCGGTCACCGTCGGCGCCGACTGGGAACCGGGGCTGGCCGGTCTGACCAGTCCCGCCCTGGTCTTCTGGGGCACCCGCGACCCGGCGGTACCGGCCGAGTTCGGCCGGGAACTCGGTGAACTGACCCGCGCCACCCGGGTCGCCGAACTCGACTGCAACCACTGGACCGTCCTGGAACGCCCGGCCGAGGTGGCCGCCCTGCTGACGGAACACTTTCAGTTTTCGTAAAGGCTCTGGTACGCGGCGTACAGCTCACCGGTCCGGCCGGCTACCCCCGGTGCGGTGGCCTCCACCACGTCGTGCCCGATGCTGGCGTCCAGCACCTGTTCACCGAGGGTGACCCCGTTGGCCTCGGCCAGCCGGGCGGGCATGCGCACGGCGACCTCGCGGTCGATCTGGTCGTCGCCGTCGGACACCACCACCGCGACCGTGCGCAGCCTCTCGTTGACCGCTTCGTCGTCGATGTTCCCGGTGATCCGGAGGTACTGGGCCAGGCCGGACAACGTCTGCCCGGTGCCGGACACGGTCCGGTCCGGGAGCAGCCGGTGCCCGAACAGCACCGTGAGCGGCTTGATCGCCAAGGACGGGGCCTGGCTCGCCGACGGCCGGTAGAACGGCGACAACACCAGCAGCCGGGCGACCGTGTCCGGGCGGTGCTCCGCGAGCCAGGTCGCCAGCACCCCACCGCCGGAGATGCCGATCACCCCGGACTCCTCACCCAGGCCGGCCGCGATGTTCATCGACTGGTCGGCGTACTCGACGAGTTCGGTCGCGGACAGCCCCGGATCGGCTTCGCCCAGCACGAATCCGTGCCGCGGCGCGCGTGGGGCGTACACGTTGTAGCCCTGTTCGAACAGGTGGTCGGCGAGACCGTCCATCTGCTTCGTGCAGTCGGTGTAGCCGTGCAGGAGCAGAACCGCCCGGGCCGCGCGGGCACCGTGGGTCCGCACGATCGTCCGGCACTGCGGCAGCACCCGCGGATCCGCGACGTCCGCGGCGGCCACCCGCTCAGCCTGGGCGGTGGCCGCCGCGAAGTCCAGCACCACCGGGGCGGTCGCCTGCAGCCGCTCCTCCCCCAGCGGCCACGCGTAGACCGCGGCCACCGCCAGAACGACCGGCGTCACCAGTGACGCCACCAGAATCCATCGCTTACCCATCGCCGCCTCAAACCTGTCGATCGAAACCCTTCAGTACTGAGACGACACGAAGGGCGTCCGGTTCAAATCAGCTCGATGGTTTCCGTCCCGCTCCGGCGAGCAGAACGCGGTCGTCAGGGGCTCGGGAAGACGAGACAACCAGGGCTTGGCGGGCCCACCCGGTGCGGGCGCCACTTTCACCATCCGGCTTTCTCCTCATCGACGGCGTTCGGCGGCCGATGAGAAGGACAAATATCGCGCTGGCTGTGGCCAAGGAGGCGACATCATGGTGCAGGCGACTACACCGGTCCAGGATTCCGGACAGAACGACTCGTCGAACGGTTTCCGCGTCGGTACGAAACGTGACGAGGCGACCTCGGGGGTGGCTTCGCCGACCACGGCGGGACGCTCGGTACTCCCGCCGATCGAATGGACCCATGTCGACCGCGGCAAGATCCTGCGCGAGGATCTGCTCGGCGTCGGCGGGGCCACCACCGCGATCATGGTCGGCTTGACGGTCTTCATCGCCACCGCGATGGGCATCGCCCTGGTCCTGACTACGGTCCTGACCGCGCTCGGATTCGAGTTCTCGTCGCTCTACTGATCCCCGGCGGAGGTGACCCGGGCCCCGGTGTCACATCCGCCGGCACATGATCGCCCTGCTCCTGCTCCCCGACCGCCCCGAGAGCGCGCCGAACTGACCCCGTAGTCTGCTGCGATGTGTGAGGTTCCGTCCGATTCGGCAGGTATTCATCGCTGGGTGACCTCGGCGCCGATGCGGGCGCTGGTCGCTGCGTTCGGTGGGGTGCTGCCGGACCTCGCGACCGGACCGCTGCTCGAATGGCTCGACGAGTTCTCCGCGCTGCACTGGGACTTCCGGAACGGCGCCGAGCGTTTCGAGGCACGCGACTGGGACGGGGCGCCCGAACTGAACGCACTGGTCTTGGACTCGGCGCGGGCTCTCGGACTGGTGGTGCCACGAGCCCCGGCGCGGGACGGTTACGACCATCTGCTGGTGCTCGGCGGGCTGACCGCGGCGTGTCTGCAGCGCACCGCGTACGCCGCCCTGGTGATCGCCGGTGGGCTCACCGTCGGTGAGGTCGCCGCGCTGGGGAGTTTCCGGCCCCTGAACCCGGCCGAGCTGGCGCGGCTGGGCGCCGACGGGGACCGTTACGAGGTGGACGCGCTGGACCTGGGTGTCCGGGAGGCTTTCGGGCTGGCCACGCCGTCGACCCGGCGCGGTTCGGAGGGGCCACCGGCGCCGGAGTCGTGGCGGCACGACACCTACGAGCCCGCTGGACGGACACCGGTGCATGTGCTGGCGGCACCGGCGTCGGGGCACCGGGCGAACACCGCCGACACCTACGAGTTCTGGGCCGACCGGTTGCGCGTCCAGCCGGGTTCGACAGTGCTCATCGTGACGACGCCGATCTACGTGCCGTTCCAGCATGGCGACGCCGTGCGGATCCTCAGCGGCATCGCCGGATGTCACGTCGAGACCGTCGGCCTCGATCAGGATCGGCTCGCGCCGGGGATGCGGGGCGAACCGTTCAGTCCCGGCCGCCACCTGCAGGAGATCAGGTCGGCGATCCGGTCGATGCACCGCTTGTACGAGTCGGCCCGATGACCGTCTCCACGGCCCGCAGCGGCTTGCCGAACAACCAGCCCTGAGCCAGGCCGCAGCCCTGTTACCGCAGCCAGTCGCGCTGCAGTTCGGTCTCCGCCCCCTCGGCAACCACCCGCAGGCCGAGGGCGCCCGCCATCGCCAGCACCGCCCGTACGATCGATTCGTTGGTCCCGTGCTGTCCGACGTCGGAGACGAACGAACGGTCGAGCTCGACGATGCCGACCGGCAGCCGGTTGAGGTAACTCAGCGACGAATAGCCGGTGCCGAAGTCGTCGACGGCCATCACGACGCCGATCCGGTGCAGTTCGTTCAGGGTCTCCAGAGCGGTCTCGAGGTCCTCCATCACGCCCGGCTCGGTGATCTCCAGCCACAGCGCGGACGGCGGCAGCCCCGTGCTCGCGAGCACGTCGCGGACCCCCGGCCAGCGCCCGGTCGCGCAGCTGACGGACCGACACGTTCACCGACATGTGCAGTTCCCGGTCGCCGGGTCGAAGACGGCGTACGCGTTGCGGCCCTTGCCTTTCGCCTTGTACATCGCGGTGTCGGCGTCCCGGATCAGCTCCAGGGCCTCCGCGCTGCCGCCGGCTTTCGCCAGCCCGATCGACGCGGACATCACCACCCCACCGACCGACAGCTCGAACGGCCGCTCGAACAGCGCCAGGATCCGGGCGGCCACCGACTCGGCGAGAATGCTGTGCGACGGGCTGGCGAGGGCGATCACGAACTCGTCCCCACCGATCCGGCAGACCAGATCACTGCTGCGTACGTGGGAGCCGAGCCGCGCGCGACAGCGCACAACAGCTCGTCGCCGACCTGGTGACCCCAGTGATCTTTGATCATCTCGAACCGGTCCAGGTCGATGAAGAGCAGACTGATCTCCTGCCCACCGGCGTCGGCCTGCCCACCCCAGGACGCGATGGTGTCACTGAGCAGTTCCCGGTTGGGCAGATCGGTGAGCACGTCATGGGTGGCCGTCCCGGATGCTGTAGAGCAGATCCCCGCTGAACAGCATCACCGCGCCGACGGTGAACAGCCACATCGACGGACGCCGGGAACTGCCCGCCAGGGCCATCTGGGCGACCAGCCCGATCAGCACCACGTCGATCACCGGGAAGAACGAGTTCACGAACTGTAGCAACGGCCGCCCGGCCCGCTCGATCGACGACGGGACGCTCAGGGGCGTGGTGCTCGTCCGCGAGCGCACGGTTCACACCCACCCGATCGGCAACCCACCCGTCCCACTTAGCCGTTGGGCCCCGCCTCGTGTGTCGAAGCGGGGCCCGGCGTATTCGCTATTTCGTCCGGCGTCTACTCCGGCCGTTCCGGCGTTTACTCCGGCTGTCAGGTCAGCAGGGTGACCGAGTAGTTGAGCGTGGTGCCGCTGGCGGTGTAGGTCGCGGTCTGGCCGTTGGCGCAGTAGGAGACGAAGACGTTGCCCAGCACGTCGTTGCCGGCCTCAGCATGCACCAGCGGGCGTACGTCGACACCCTCGGCGAACGGGGTGGAGACCAGGTCCACCAGGCGCCACTGGTTGATCGGGTAGTCGTCGGTCGGCGCGGAGACCTGTCCGTCACGGGTGGTGAGCTGGAAGTTGATCACGAAGCCGCCGTTGTTGACGACCGCCACCTTCTGCACACACGGCTCGGCCGCGGCCGCGGCGGGTGTGGCGGTCAGCCCGATCACTGCGGCCGTACCGGTGAGGGTCATGGCGAATGCGGTTGCTGCGACTCTCTTGGGGGTCACGCTGATCTCCTTCGTTACCTTCGGAAACGGTCAGCGCAGGCAATAACCCCATCGACTCCCGACAAACTGTTGCTATATTTCGCCATATTAAATAACTAATTTCGCGCAACACGATGGAAACGCTCCCATATTGCCCGGAAACCGGCCCGAACCCTGCCAGGAGTGCTTTCCCGGGTTAAACCTGAACATGTCCTAACCACCCGGAACAACACCCCGCCGGAAGCCGTAAACAAAGATCACGATCCTCGCGCGCGAAAATTACCATCCGTCCATGGACGACAATCGGCCCGCCTGGCAGCTAGGTCACCTACTGGAGAAGCGACCAGAGGCAGTGGAGGAACCGCCGCAGTACGTCGAGAGATGGTTCGCACTGCATCCGCTGGCGGTGGACCGGCCGGCCGAGGGCAAGGACACCGTCCCGATCGTCTGCGGCACGTGCGGTGGATCCGTGGACTGCGTGGTGGCGAGCGCCGCCCTCCTGGACAACTACCGAGCTGAGGTCCGCCGGGCGAAGAAGTTCCGGTGGCTCGCGCTGGCACTGGGGATCGTGGTCGGGCTGACCGCCTTCGTCACCTTGAACGCGGTGGGGCCGGTGGCCGGCACCGGCTGGGTCGTCGCGCTGTTCCTGATCACGTTCGGCGGTGCCGGGGTCGCGACCTCGGCGGCCACCGGCATCAACACGCCACCGACGTCTCGGCAGGCCGATGGGGTGGAACTTGCGGAACCGTCGGCGGTGCACATGCTCCGGTCACCCGGTCACGATCGCGACTACAGCTCGGGCGGAGAGGGCGGCGAGGGGGGCGAGTGACGTGCCACTGTGGGGCCGGATCGCCACCCGGAGAGCTGACACCGGTTTCGGCGGAGCCCGATTGGGCAACTCATCGCCGGTGAGCCATCAGAAGTTCAACGGATCGGAGTGACCGTTCATGGGAATCCTCAAGCTCGCCGCCGGTGTCGCCGTGGGTTACGTGCTGGGCAGCCGTGCAGGCCGCGAGAAGTACGAGAGCATCGCCGCGTCCGCCCGTAAGGCCGCCGCGCACCCGCGGTTCGTGGAGGCGCAGGAGAAGGCGAAGGCCCTGATCGGAACCGGCACCGACAAGGTGAACGCGAAGCTGCACTCGGCGGCCGAGTCCACCCGCCCCACCCCGGCCCCCTACTCCGCGACGACGACGCCGCCGACTCCGGCTCCCACGCCCCGGGCCGAGGTCACCAAGCCACTGGCTCCGGCGACCACGTCGTCCCGGACGCGCACGACGACCCCGACCACCGAGTTCGGCGCGTCCACCGATCGACCGCTGTAAAGCTGTAGACCGGCTCGAAAACCGAGGGCGCGTGACCGTACACCGGTCACGCGCCCTCGGTTTTTCGTCTCACCGGGAGCGGGGCAAGCAGCACTTCTTGTACTTGGCGCCGGAACCGCACCAGCAGGCGTCGTTGCGGGCCGGCGGCCAGGCGATCAGACCGGTGCCGGCGGCCAGGCTGCGGGCGTAACCGTTGCGGGCGTTCGCGTCGGCAGTACCGCCGATACCGGCGAACCGGGCCAGGTCGTCGGCCACGCCGGGCAGCAGGGACGGGGTGCCGCCCTGGCGGGTGAGCCGCTGCTCCAGCCGGGCACGGTGCTCGTCCCAGGTCGCGCCGTAGGTCCCGGTCAGCGCCGGCCAGCGGGTGACCACCGTGGCGAACTCGGCCTCCGGCCAGAAGAGCAGGTCGTCGTCCGCACCGGCGGGCGGGGTCCGGGCCAGCCGCGTCTCGAGGCGGTCCGCCAGGTTGTCGTAGGTGTCGTGCGACAGGCCCAGGGTGTGCCGGGTGCGGTGCCGCTGCTGGAGCAGGAAGAACAGCAGTCCGGCGTCGTCGGCGCTGACCGGGTCGGTGCTCTGGCCGGCGGCGGCGCGCTCGTCGAGGACGGCCCGGACCGCTTCGGTCAGCCACTGTTCGGCGACCCGGTTCTTTCCTCCGGCCGCGAGGGCGGCACCGACGTAAGCGGCGGCGTCCGAATACTTCGTCAGGGCCGGGCGCAGCGGCTCGAGCGCGGCCAGCGCGTCGTCGGCGCGGCCGGACCGGAACAGGATCCGGGCCCGCAGCGCCTGGGCCGAGGAGGCCGGGCTGTCGTCGCGCGTGCCGTAGGCGGTGACTGCCTGGTCGGCGTAGCGCAGCGCGGCGTCGAGTTTCGACCGGCTCTCGGCGATCTCGGCGGCGAGAGCGAGAGCGTATCCGGCGTCCTGCGGGTCGGCGAGGTGTCCGGCGTCGGCCGCGGCGGCCAGTTCGGCGGCCACGCCCAGCGGATCGGCCGCACCCAGGGCGGACTGCCGGATCCCGCTGAGGTCTGCACTGGTCAGGTCTGTTTTGGTGGGCACGCCGTCACGGTACTGTGGCGCGCCCTATTCCAGCCGTAGATCAATGTCACTTCAGCCCGTGTCTTTCCCGCGGCGTCCACCGATCTCGATGTCAGCGGCCGGACACCCGCTGATCATTTTGACCGCTTGCTACCTGAACGCCCTACTCGTACGGTACTAAGTAATCAGGCGTTTACCTCAGGGAGACGACATGGTTCTCGAGTACCCGTTCACGCCCCCGACCGCGGTCGACCCGCCCTCGGAGTGGCAGGAACTACGTGCGACGTGCCCGGTGGCACACGTCCGGACCGCCTCCGGCGGCGAGGCGTTACTGCTGACCAGGTACGACGACGTGCGCACCACGATCACCGACCGCCGCTTCGTGCGGAACACCCCCGCGGGCGGCGGCACGATGGGCGGCTTCCTCGCCGACGACGCCGCCCATCTGCGCTGGCGGCGGCTGCTGACCCGGTCGTTCACCGCCCGGCGGATGACGGCGCTGGAGCCCGGCATCACCCGGATCGCGCACGAGCTGACCGACGAGATGATCAAAAGCGGGTCTCCGGCCGATCTGCGTACGATGCTCGGCTTCCCGCTTCCGGTCTACGTCATCTGTGACCTGCTCGGGGTGCCGGCCACCGACCGGGAACGATTCGCCCACTGGTCGGACCGTTTCCTCAACCTGACCCGGTTCCCCGCCGAAGAGGTGCAGCAGTCCGGCCGCGAGCTGTGGGACTACATGCGCGCCCACGTACGAGGCAAGCGGTCCGCCCCTGGCGACGATCTGCTCTCCGAGCTGGTCACGGTCGTGGACAGCGAGGACGGCCGGCTGTCCGAGGAAGAGCTGATCTTCACCGGCCAGGCGCTGCTGGTGGCCGGCCACGAGACCACCGCCAACATGATCGGCAAGATGCTCGCGATGCTGCTGGCCCGCCGCGAACGCTGGGAACAGCTGCTCGCCGACCCGAACCTGGTGCCGACCGCCGTCGAGGAGGTGCTGCGCTTCGACGCGAACCTCGGGTTCGGCACCCACCGCCTGGTCACCGAACAGGTCGAGATCGCCGGCACGGTGGTCGAACCCGGCACCACGGTGTTGTCCTCGATGCCCTCCGCCAACCGGGACGAGCGAGTCTTCACCGAACCCGACGAGATGGACCTGACCCGCTCCCCCAACCCGCACCTGACGTTCGGCGCCGGCTACCACGCCTGCCTCGGCCAGTCCCTGGCCCGGGTGGAGTTGCGCACCGTGCTGTCGGTGCTGCTGGACCGTCTGCCCACCCTGGCCCTGGCGGTCCCGGTCGACGAACTGCGCCGCCGCGAGGGGCTGCTGGTCGGCGGCTTGGAGGAGGTCCCGGTCAGCTGGTCGTGACTTTCCCGTCGACGCGAGAGGGTCACAAACTGGTCGCGAAAGCCCAGCTCATCACCGCACTGGCCTAACGTGACCGGCACGCGGTGGGCCCGCTCGCCCCGGCCCACCGCGGTATTTCTTCGATCAAGGTTTCCGGCCTCATCAATGGCTCGGTCAGGCGCGGGTTCAGCGTCGTTTCCAGATGCGGGTCTTGGTCGTCGTGGTGTTGCCGGCCTTGTCGTAGACGCGGATCTGCACCTTCATCGTCTTCTTCTGGCGGCGCGTGTCGACGGTCAGGCGGTAGGGGAACTTCGTCGCCTTGGCCACGACTTTGCCGTTGACCAGCAACTCAGCACGGGGCACCGTGCCGAAGTCGTCTTCGGGCTGCAGGGTGACGGTCACTTTGCCATAGACGCGGGCCTTGTTCTTCGGCGCCTTGAGCTTCCGGATCGTGGGGGCCTGAGTGTCGACGAAGATGTGGCGTTCGATGCTGGTGATGTTGCCGGCCTTGTCGACGACGTTCCACCGGTACCAGGACGCGTCCTTGGTGGTGACCTTCACGCCGTACGGCGCGGTGGTGTCCCGGCCTTTGAACTTTCCGTCGACGTAAAGCTCGGCGTACGCCACTCCGTAGGCATCGCTGACCTTGGTGGCCTTGACGGTGAAGGTGCCACGCACGAACGACCGGTGAGCCGGCGTCAGCCCGGTCACCGAAGGTCCGATCGTGTCGACCACGACCGTACGGTTGATCTCGCTGCTCTGGCCGAACGGGTCGGTGGCCCGCAGCGTGAGCCGGTGACTGCCGTTGCGCCGCCCGTAGACGGCGAGAGGCAGATAGTACGGAGCGTACGGATCCGAAGCCTCGACCTTCCCGTCGACCAGCAGGTCGACACGGACCCGGTCACTGGTGTCGCTGACCGTCGGTTCGAAGGAGACGTCGCTGTTGAAAAGCAGCTGCTTCGTTCCGTCCTGAATGACCGGACGGTCGTTGTCGACGACGACGGTCCAGGAAACCACCGCGCGACTACCGTCGCGATAGGTCAACCAGACAGTGAAACTCTGCGACCCGGACGGCCGCCGTGACAGATCGACGGTCGTCGTCCACGGTCCGTCACCGTCGAGGGCCGTCACCGGTCCACCGTCGAGCTGCACCGCCGCCAGGTCCGGATCCGCGGCGAACGTGACCGGGGTGACACCGTGCACAGTGCTGTACTCGCCTGGTGCGCTGATGGCATCCCACCAGGGAATCTGAGCAGCTTGAACAGGAGAGGCGACGGTAGAGAGAATGACACCGGCCAGGACGCCGGGCACCAGGATTGCACGCATGAGACTCCCCCGTTGATCAACAAACGCGGCCAGCATAGTCGTTGATCTCGATGTCCGCGTGCGCAGATCAGGACGCCACGGCGGCTTCGCCACCGAGACCGGGGGACTTCCGGAGCCGGTTCACGAGGGCCGCGAGCTGGTCGGAGGCTTCCAGGTGCGCCGGAGCGACCTTGCCGGCCGAGTTCGTGCACTGTCGCGGAGCGCGGTCATGGCGGACGCGTCCCACCACCCTGGACGTCCGGTCGTACGCCGCCGATCTGCAACTCTCCGACGAGGCGCGACTCCGAGCCCGTGTCGAGCGCGCGGTTCGGGAAGGCGACCTGCCGGCGACGACGGATCCGGTGGTGCTCGCGGAGTTCGTTCAGACGCTCCGGCAGGGGCTGTCGGCCCGCTCCGAACTCGGAGCGGGCCGCACCGAGCTGACCGGTGTGGCCAGACTCGCGCTGACGTTGCTCACCCTCAAGTAGGGCGACGCCGTTCGATCGGGAGGCGGGCCCGGGTCAGCAGACCCGCGCCGAGCATCGCCACCAGCGGAACCATCAAGATCAAGAGCAGATTCAGCCACGGTACGGACAGCGGGTACGGGGTCGGGGCCGGCCACTCGGTCGTGCGGCTCAGGTTAGTCGCCGTCAGAACCGCGAATCCCGAACCGACACCGGCCAGGATGCCCAGCAACGACCCCAAGCCGGCGATCACCCCCGACTGGCTGATCGACAACAACCGCCGGATCCCGGGTGATGCCCCGACCGCGGCGAGCGTCGACAGGTCGGCCCGGCCGTCGGCCGCCGCCAGCCCGGTCGCCACAGCGGCCGCACCCAGGGTGATCAGGGCGGACGCGGCAGCGAGCAGGTACAGCATCGGGCCTTCCTCAACGGTCGGGCCGGCCTCCACCACCGGGCTGCGGCTGCCCGCGGCGGACAGGGCCGCGTTCAGGCCGTCGATGGTTCCGGTCGATGGCGGGGCGGTGGTCGCGGCGACCAGCCCGATCGCCGCCACGTCGAAACCGGCCTTCTCGGCCGCTGCCCGCGACATGACGGGACCGCCGGGATAGACGGCGTCGTCGAGCAGGAAGCCGGGGGCGGTGAAGGTCCGTGACGTGGTCTGTTCCGGATCGCTGACGGCGATGGTGACCATCCCGTCGTCGATCAGGTACGGGTCCTTGACCACCACGCCACCGCGGTCCAACACGGCCGCGGCCTCGTCCAGGACAGAGCCGGACGCACCGGTCAGCGCGGCGACGGTGTCCCGGTCACCGACCATCGAGAGGAAGAGCGAATAGGCGAGACCCTGACTGATGTGGGATCCGGCGCACCGCGGATCCGCGGCCATCGCGTCGACCTCGGCCGGGGTGGCCGGGGGATTCTCCTCGCCGGGGCAGGTCTGCGCGGCGGTGCGGACCGGGACGAGCTGGCAGCCGGTGGAGGTGCGGTCGTAGCGGCAGACCGTCGCGGAGATCTCGGTCAGAGCCGCGCCGGGCAGCGCCTCGCCAAGGGCAGCCCGGACCAGCTCCGGGGTCCGGGCGGTGTAACTGTCACTGCCGAGCCCGTAGTTGGCGGCGACATAGCCCATCGGCAACAGTTGCTGGTAGTCCTGTCGAGCCTTGTCGTCGGCGCTGGTCAGGTAGACGCCGATGGTGACGGTTCCGGCGACGGCGGCCATCACCGCGGCGACCGCCGGAGCCGACGAGGCACGGTTGCGGGCGGTGTCGCGCAGCGCGATCCGGGGTGCCGGCGGCAGCAGCCCGCCGAGTTTCGCGACCAGCCCGACCAGGGCGGGCGTGCACAGCACCAGGCCGATCTGGACGACGGCCAGCCCTGCGACGATCATCCGTACGTCCACCCGCCGCACTCCGGTGACGGTGATCGCGACGCCACCCGCGGCCAGCGCCAGGCCGGTCACCACCCAGCGGCGCCGGGACCGGATCACCCCACGGCGGCCGGTCAGCGCGGTCACCACGTCGGCGCGGGCGGCGGTGAACGCCGGGACGGACGCCGCCAGCAGCCCGGTGACCATCGCCAGGACGACGATGCCGGCGAGCGTCGGCGGATCGAACCGGTAGCCCCCGGCCCGCGCCCCTACCAGTAGTTCCTCGGCGAACGGACGGGCCAGAACGGCGAGGATCACGGCGAACACCAGTCCGATGGCCGCGCCGGCCAGACCGAGCAGGACACCGTCGGCGAGCACGATGCGCCGCAGGTGGGACCGGGTACCGCCGTTGGCGGCGACCAGTGCGAGCGAGCGCTGCCGCCGCCGCGCGCCGACGGCGAAGGCCGGACCGGCCAGCAGCACGATCTCCAGAATCGCCAGACCGACCACCACGGGTACGAGGGACAGCGCCGCCGAATCGAACGACTGGAGGGGCACCTCGACCGGGTCAGGCGGATCGAGCAGTACGGCCCGCGAGGTGACCATGATTCCGGAACGGTTGAGTTCCCGTACGTCGGACCAGAGGACCGGGTCCGGGGTGTCGGCCAGCCAGGATGGCATTCCCGACGACTCGGGCAAGCCTCCAGGGCCGACCATCAGCACTTCGCCCAGGTCCGCCGGGACCTCCACGGTGCCGACGCGAGTCCAGGTGCGGCTGCCGTCCGGGGTGCGGACGGTGTCGCCGAACCGTTCCCGCGCAGCCCGCGACATCGCCACCTCGCCCGGTGCCGCGGGTGCCCGGCCGTCCACGATTTCGGCCGCGCCCCGATGGATCGGGTCGGTCAGGTCCAACTCGGAGATCTCGGCGTCGACCAGGCCACCGGTCGCGGTCAGCAGATCGAGGGAGGTCTGGTGGATCGGCACGACCCTGGTCCCGTCCGGGAGCAGGGCCAGCACCTGCTGCTCGGTCAGGGCGGAGAAGGGCGCGGATTGCTCCTCGTTCTCCGCCAGCCGCCAGTTGTCACCGGGCGCGTCCTGCACGATCGGGTCGGGCATCAGCGGCCACACGATCGCGTCGGCCTGCCCCAGGATCCGGGTGGCCTTCTCCTGGCCCGTCAGGGTGAACATGTCGTAGGAGGCGGCGGTGTAGCCGAGCCCGCACACCGGCACCGCGATCATGGCGATGACCAGGGCAGACCGACCTTTGGTACGGGTCATCTCGCGCCGGGCGACACGCAGCGCCGTCCGCCACGAACCGAGAAACGGCATCCTCACGACGTCGGCTCCAGCAGATCCGTGACCGAGCCGAGCGGGCCGGACGTGTCGATCAGGGAACCGTCCCGCAGGAAGATCACCCGGTCGGCCCAGCCGGCGTGCCGGGCCTCGTGGGTGACCAGCAGGCCGGCCGCTCCGGCGTCCACCCGGTCGCGCAGCACCCGCAGCACCAGCTCGCCGGTCTGCGAGTCGAGGGCGCCGGTCGGTTCGTCGGCCAGTACCAGGCGCCGGTCGCCGACCAGGGCGCGGGCGATCGCGACCCGCTGCTGCTGGCCGCCGGACATCTCGTCCGGGAATCGGCGGGCCAGGTCACCGAGACCGACGTCGCCGAGGGCGGCGAGGGCGGCGCGCCGGGCCTGGCGGATGCTCCGGCCGTCGAGTTCCAGGGGCAGGGCCACGTTCTCCACCGCGGTCAGGCTGGGCAGCAGGTTGAAGTCCTGGAAGACGTAGCCGACGGTCCGGCGGCGCACCTCGGACAGCTTCCGGTGCGACAGCTTCTCCAGGTCGGTCCCGTCGACGAGCACGTCCCCGGCACTCGGCCGGTCGAGGCCGCCGGCCAGGTTGAGCAGGGTCGACTTGCCGGATCCGGACGGTCCCATCACGGCGACCAGTTCGCCGGGCCGGACGGTCAGGGTGACACCGCGCAGGGCGTGCACGGTCGCCTCACCGTCGCCGTGGGTCCGGTGGACGTCGCGGAACTCCAGCACGGCCGTCACGCGCCGGCCTCCGCGTGCCGGTCGGCCGGCACGTCGGCGCGAACCACGGGTGCCGCGCGTTTCCGCAGGATCGTCGCCTCGCAGAAGTCCAGCCAGCGGATCTCCGCCTCACCTTGGAAGATCATTGCTTCCAGTACGAGTAGCCAGGACGGATCCCCGGGGTCGCCGCCGCCGCGCGCTTTGAGCCGGGTGTACTCCTGGAGTGCCCGGATCCCCGCCACCCGCTGGGTCTGCACGACCGCGGTCAGGTCGACGCCGGGGGTGGTCATCGCGAGGGCCAGTTTGATCGCCAGTTCGTCACGGGGCCGGTCGCTGCGCTCGATCGGGGTGGCGAACCATCGGGTCAGCTCGGCCCGGCCGGCGGCGGTGATCTCGTACGGCCGCTGCCCTTCGTCGTTCTCCGGCAGTGCGGCCACCAAGTCGTCGCGTTCGAGCCGGGACAGGGTGGTGTAGACCTGCCCGATGTTCAGCGACCAGGTGCCGCCGACACTCGCCTCGAACGCGGCCCGCAACTGATAGCCGTGCATCGGGCCGCGCTCGAGGAGAGCCAGCAGACTATTGCGAATGGACATGGATACGGAGTATGCATACCGAGTATGCGCCCCGCAACCTCGCGCTCCGAATCGTGTGGTGACTCGGGGTGCGAATCGCACCCCGAGTCACCACACCGCAACGGTCTCGCGGAGGGGTCAGGCGATGGTGACCGCGGCCGGGGTGGGGCGGTCGGTGGTGGTGCCGTCGCCCAGCTGGCTGGAGGCGTTGTTACCCCAACACCAGACCGAGCCGTCGGTACGGGTACCGCAGCTGTGGTAACTCAAGGCGAAGTCGGCGGTCCACGTGGTGGCGGCGCCGACCCGAGTCGGGGCGTAACGGTTGACCGTGGTGCCGTCGCCGACCTGACCGGCCATGTTGTTGCCCCAGCACCACAGGCTGCCGTCGGTACGGGCGGCGCACGCCGTGTTGTCACCGGCGGCGACCCTGGTCCAGGTGGTCGCGGTGCCGGCCTGGACGGGAGTGGTCTGGTAGATGCCGGCCTGGCCGAGCTGGCCGTAACCGTTCTCGCCCCAGCACCACAGCGTGCCGTCGGTGCGGGTGCCGCAGGTGAACGTGTACCCGGCGGTCACGCTCGCCCAGGCGGCGGTGCCGACCTGCTCGGGAGCGGTGCGGTAACTGAGGATGCCGAGACCGAGCTGGCCGCTCGTGCTGTCGCCCCAGCACCACAGGGTGTTGTCGGTGCGGGTGGCGCAGGTGTGGGCGTACCCGGTGGTGACGCTCTTCCAGGTGTTGACCGTGCCGACCTGGACCGGGACCGCGGTCTGGTAGACGACGTCGGGAGTGGTGCCGAGCTGGCCGAACCGGTTGAGACCCCAGCACCACAGAGTGCCGTCGGTGCGGACGGCACAGGTGTGGCCGTCGTTGGCGCTGACCGTGGTCCAGGTCCCGGTGCCGACACGGACCGGGGCCGAGCGATGCGTGGTGGTGCCGTCGCCGAGCTGCCCACGGGTGTTGGCGCCCCAGCACCACAGGCCACCGCCGGTGCGGAGACCACAGGTGTACGAGGTGCCGGCTTCCAGGGCGGTCCAGTCGGTGGCGGTGCCGACTCGTACCGGCGCGATCCTGGCCGTGGTGGTGCCGTCGCCGACCTGGCCGCGGCCGTTGCCACCCCAGCACCACAGCGATCCACCGGCCGGGATCGCGCAGGTGTGCGAATACCCGGTCGCGACGGTGGCCGCCGACCCGGCGGCCGCGAACGCCGGACCAGGCGCTCCGGTGGCCGCGATCACCACAGTTCCGGTGATCATCGCTGCCAGTGCGATCCCGGTTCGCCACGCACGACGCCAGCCGACTCGAAACATGTGCCACCCCTGCTTCCCTGGGAGCGCTCCCAATGCGGTTTATAAAGTTAATACCACCGACATCAGAGATTGAACAGAGTCGTTACATCAGAGTGTCGTCCGCGAACCTTCGCCGGACGTGGTTCGACGTGACCCCTGAACCGTCAGCGCGGGCCGCACGCCGGATTGAGCGAGTGCAGGATCTGCCCGGTGATCACACCGAGTTGCTGCGCCTGATCCGGGCTCAACCGGCTGAAGAGATGCTCACGCACCGTAGCGTAGTAACCGGGAGTGCATTCGGCGACCTTCCGGCCGCCCTCCTCGGTGAGTGAGGCGAGTGTGAAACGGGCGTCGGACGGGTCCGGGCGGCGGACGATCCAACCCCGGGACTCCAGGCGGGCGGCGATGCGGGACAGGTGCGAGGGGGTGACACTCGCGTTGCCGGCCAGATCGCCCATGGTGCAGGTGCCGGTTTCACTCAGTGACAACCACCAGAGGATCTGGAACTCGTGGTGACTCAAGCCCTGCGTCTTCAGGGCGCCGTCGAGAGCGCCGGGCAGCCAGAGCACCACAGCCATCAGGGAGGACCAGGTCGCCATCTCGGCCGGGCCGAGTTCGTGCTGCTCCTGCACCCTGCACCACTCTCTTCGTACCGCGCTTTTCGTACCGCGCTTTTCGTGCCGCACTCTTCGTGCCGCACGCCTCGCGCCGCTTGCCTCGTACTGCCTGCCTCGCGCTGCTCCCGTCCGCGAACCGTAACACCCGGAGAGTTTCCGCGGAAAGTGATGTTCCGAACGCTTGCCGCGGAAAATGATCGACCCTAAGTTAGTTTCCACAGCAATCAATCGTTTGAGGAGTCATCATGCGAGCAGCCCGCTTCCACGAGTACGGGCCCGCCGACGTGCTCGTCGTCGACGACATCCCGGAACCGCACGCCGGCCCTGGCGAGATCCGCATCCGGGTCGCCGCCGCCAGCGTCAACCCGATCGACTGGAAAGCCCGCGCCGGCGCGCTGCGTGACTACTTCCCCGCCGAACTCCCCGAAATCCCCGGCCGGGACGCCGCCGGCACCGTCGACGAAATCGGCGAAGGCGTCACCGGAGTCACCGTCGGTGACACAGTGTTCGGGCTCGGCGGCCTCTTCGGTGCCAGTGCCGAACACTTCGTGCTGACCGCCTGGGCGCCGGTACCCACCACCTGGACCCTGGAGCAGGCCGCCGGCGCCGGACTCGCCATCGCCACCTCGGCCGGCGCACTCAACGCCCTCGGCGACCTGACCGGCAAGACCCTGCTGGTCGAAGGCGCGGCCGGCGGCGTCGGCAGTGCCGCCGTGTCCATCGCCGCCGCCCGGGGCGCCACCGTCATCGGCACCGCGAGCGTCGGGAAACACGACTACCTGCGGTCGATCGGGGCGGTACCCACCACCTACGGCCCCGGACTCGCCGACCGGGTCGCCGCCCTCGCCCCCGGAGGTGTCGACGCCGTCCTCGACGCCGTCGGGTCCGGCTCGCTGCCCGACCTGGTGGCCATCGCCGGCGACGCCTCCCGGGTCGTCACGGTCGCCGACCACCTCAACGCCGGAAACCTCGGCGTCCGGCACATCTCCGCCGAGAACGACTCCGCCCTCCTCACCGAAGGCGCAACCCACGGCGCGAACGGCGCCTACACGCCGCACGTCGCCGAGACGTTCCCGCTGGAGAAGATCGCCGAGGCGCACACGTACGCCGAGAAGGGCCGCACCCAGGGCAAGATCGTCGTAACCCTGTAGGCGCGCCCTCCACATATCGGGCGCAGCGGCAGCTCACCCCGCCTCGCGGCTCCGACCTTCTCTCAGGCCGGGGCCGCGCGCCGCATTCCCTGCTCCGTTGTCCACCGGATCCGGTCCGGCGCCTTCTTGGTCCGGCTCATTCCCGGGGCTGGCGCCCTCCGGGGCCGCTCCTTACCGGAGCCGCTGCTCGGCCGGGGACGTCGGCCGGAGCCACCAACGGTGGGACGCCAGTGCGGCCAGCCCGGCGCCCGCGGCGTTGAGCAGCACGTCGTCCACCGACGACACCCGGTCCAGCCGCAGCACGAACTGCAGCGTCTCGACCAAGATCGAAGCGGCCGCCGCCAGCGCCAGAATCCGCGGCACCGACGCCAACATCGCGAACCGGATCGGCCCGAAGAACCCGAACGCCGCGAACACCAGCAGATTGCCGACGATCTGCAGCGTCGCCGTCGACGCTCCCCCGTCCAGGACCTCGATCAGGTCCCGCAACGGCACCAGGTTCACCCTCGCGCGGCCCTCGACCAGCCCGTTGTTCGGCAGCAGAATCATCCAGAGCCACGGCGCCGTCCCGTAAACGACGCCGACCTCGGCCAGCGACCTCCGCCACACGCCCGGGCCGATTCCCCGGCGGCGGGCCAGTGCCCAGACCAGCAGACCAGCCACGGGTAGCGCCGTCGCGGTGATGACGACGACACCACCGATCGTCCCGAACCAGCCGTGCCAGGTCCCGAGCATGCCGCCCCACTTCCCCCCGTCCGTGAACGCTGTCCGCCCCATGCCGCCCGTTGAGTCGTGGAAGGCAAGCAGAATGGATCGGTTACCCGGCTGAACCGGCGGCTTCTCGGATGAAGTCGTTGATGTCGCTGTTGCTCAGTCGGGCGTAGACGCTCGGATAGCGGGGATCGCCGCATCCCGGCGAGAAGCTGACGACCCCCAGCTGGACGACCCGGCCCTCGTCGGTGACGAACAGCGGGCCTCCGCTGTCGCCGTTGCAGTGCCCGATCTGGTCAGCGGTGCTGGTACACAGCGACACTTGCAGGTCCGGCGCAGCATGATCGGTGGGCCGCTGGTAGGCCGACTGACAAGCGTCGTCGGCCAGCAGCGGCACGCCGGCCTGCTTCATCTGGTCCGTGAAGGACAGCTCGACGGCGTCCCCGTCCCGCTGCGGCTTCAGCGAACCCCACCCGGTGAAGGTCGCCAGACTGCCGTCATGCTGCAGGGACGTGTCGCCCGGCGGCACCAGCACGACCGGTGTGATGCCCGTTACCGGCTGGTCGAGGGTGAGTACGGCGACGTCGTACCTGAGCGGACGTGTGCTGTATCGGGGGTGCACCTGGACCTCGGTGATCCGGCGGACCTGCCCTTGCCGACTGGTGAGGGTGGTGCGGCCGACCACGACCTGGAAGTCTTTCAGCGGGTCGGGCGGGTTCTCTGCCTCGACGTCGAAGCAGTGACCGGCGGTCAGGACGTGGCGTTCGTCGAGCAGGCTGCCGCCGCAGGTGAGCCGGGCCAGGTCGTCGCCGACGGGTTCCCCGGCGTCGTCGTCGGCCTTCAGGTTCAGCAACGCCACCTGGAACGGGTACTCGCCATCGGCGGCGAGTCGAACCTGCGTCACCGCGGCCGGGATGGTGGCCGCGGCGGACGGCGTGTTGCTCGGCGTGGTGGTGGCTGCCGGTGTGGTGGTGCCGCTGGTGCAGGCGGCGGCACTCAGAGTCAGGCCGGCTCCGGCGAGCAGGAGCGCAAGGGTGCGGGTGGACAAAGTGGTGTCTCCAAAGTGCATGGTGATCTTGACGTTGGCCAGCGTAGGAGCACCCGCACCCAGGGGTGATCACGGGTTCGTGCCAGTTCAGCGGAGTGCACAGCGGCTCACCGACCGGACGGTGGTTCCGGTGACCGGGGTGCCGGCGGTGATGGTCGGCGTCTCTCGGCGGGTCGGCTCGGCACTTCCCTGGTTGCTCCGTGGTGTGGTTCGCGCCCCGAATATCCACGCGACCCGGGCCGCGAGAAGCGGTACCGTTTCCGGACGGATCCTGAATGCGGAACCATGAGGAGTTGAGAGATGCCCGGTCGTTCGAGCGCGCGTTGACATTCCGGCCGTGATCGGCCAGTCATCGCGTGCTGCTCTGGATAGCGCGGCACAGCGAGCATTCCCCGCCTGAACCCGTGGCGGGCCATGTCTCCCGGCAACCCCGAGGGGTGCTCCGTGCCGTCCACATCCGAGCCATCCGCGTCCAGGCCCCCCACATCCGCACCCACACCATCCGCGCCGTCCACGCCCGCGCCGCCCCCGCCTGCGTCACACGCATCCGCGTCACCCGTATCCGGGACGCTCGCGTTGCCGAACCTGTGGCGTGAGATCGACTTTCGTTGGCTCTGGGTCGGACAGACCTTCTCCCAGTTGGGCGAGCACGCCTGTCTGGTGATCCTGCCGCTGATCGCCGTTCTCGCCCTCGATGCTGATGCCGGGCAGCTCGGGACCCTCCGTGCGGTGGGTCAGGCACCGGTTCTGTTGCTGTCGCTCCTGGCGGGTGCCTGGGTGGATCGCTGGCGGGCCCGCACGGTGATGGTTCTGGCAGATCTCGTTCGAGCCCTGGCAGTGGCCGTCGTGGTGGTGGCTGCTCTCTCCGATGGGCTCGGTATGCCGATTCTGCTGGTGATCGCTGGTGCGGTCGGGGCGATGTCCGTGTTCTTCGACGTGGCCTATCACGCCTGTCTGGTGCGTGTCCTTCCCCGCGATCGGCTCCTGCGCGGTAACAGCGCGATCGAGGGCAGCCGGTCGGCGGCCCAGATCGGCGGGCCCGCTCTCGGCGGAACGCTGGTGTCCGTGCTGTCGGGGCCGATCGCCGCCGCGATCAGTGTTCTGTTCTTCGTATTGTCGGCGCTGTCGATCGCCCGCATCCAGCGTCAGCAGCCGCCACCATGCCCGGGCAGTGCGCTTCGGTTGCGGCGGCAGGATCGTCGTGAAGGCGAAGGTCCCCGCCCAGGGCCGGTCGGCGCGGAGACGGTGGCCCCGACAAGGGATGAAGCGAATCCGGAAGCGAGAGCGGAGACGAACGCGGAGACGAACGCGGAGACGAACGCGGAGACGAACGCGGAGACGAAATGCTCCACATGGGGTGAAGGCGACGCGGGAGCGCAGGACACCGTGCGGGGCGAGGCCTGTGCGAGGGCAGGCGGTTCCGACTGGGGAAAGGCTGGTTTGAGGGCGAAGGGCTTCGTCTGGGGTGGGCGGATTCGGGAAGGGATTCGGTTCGTTGTCGCTGACGGGTCGCTGCGGGCGGTGTGTCTTGCCTCGGGTGCGTTTCAGTTCTCGTTTGCGGCTCTGATGACCGCCTACCTGATCTTTCTGCCTCGGGAACTGTTGTTGTCCGGAGCGGCCGTCGGGGTGGCGGTCGCGGCGATGGGACCTGGTGCGCTGCTTGGTTCGGTGCTCGCCGGGCGTCTGCCGGGGCGGTTCGGCTACGGCGTGGTGCTGGTGGCCTCGTCGGTGGTCGGTGATGGCGTGATGTTGTTCGTGCCCGCGCTGCACGGGTCGCCCGTGGTGACGTTGCCGCTGCTCGTGGCGGTCAACTTCGGGTTCGGGGTCTTCGGGCAGCTGGTCAACGTCACTCTCATGGCGGTTCGTCAGGCGGTCACCCCGGACGGGCTGCAGGGGCGTGTCGCCGCGACCATCAACTTTGCCGGGCTGGGACTGGCACCGTTCGGGTCCCTGCTGGGCGGGTTTCTCGCGGGGCGGTGGGGACTGCGCGCCACCCTTCTGGCAGCGGCCGCCGGGATGATGCTGTCGCCGATTCTGATGGCCATGTCGCCGCTGTCCCGCCTGGGCCGAGACCTTCCGCCGCCCGCGAACGATTGAGCCCGGGAGACGCCGCGAACGATTGAGCCGGGAGGCGGCGGCTGTGTCTGGGAGGTGGTTCAGGTTCGGGTTCGGTCCAGGGCCGTGGTGGGAAACTCGTTCAGCAAGGCTCGGGTCGCGCGGAGCAGGTCGTGCAGTTCGGCGGTGGTGTGGTCTCGGAACAGGGGGCGCGTCACCACGACGGTTCCCTGGTAGAGGGTGAAGTGGGTGATGGCGTGATGTCTCATCGCGTCCTGTAGGCGGCGGGTCAGGATCAGGTTCGCGGCGGCGTACGGGAAGACCTGGTCGGTGAAGACCGAGACGTCGTTCAGCATCAGGCCGGGGTGGTGGAACAGCAGGACGGTGTCCTGGGCGTCGAGCACGCCCTTCTTCTTGTCGTACACCTGGTAGCCGTGGTCGAAGGCTTCGAAGCGGACACCGTCCAGGTCGCCGCGCACGACCTCGGTGAAACGGTGTTCGGTTCTGCCTTTGCGGGCGGCGGCCGGGAACACCTGGGCGATCGACGGGTCGTCGGCCGCGAAGCGCCAGCCGTTCTCCTCCGCGAGCTTCCTCCGCAGTCCCAGGTGGGGGCGGGCCGCCTCGCGGGTCTTCTCGCGGCGGGCTCCGATCAGGAGCGTCAGATAGCCGGCGGCACCGGCGAAGGCGATCGCGCCGGCGACCCCGGCCACCAGGCCACGGTTGCGGCGGGTGGAGCGCAAGGCTTCGACCTGCCGTTCGTACGTGCGGATGTCCTGCCTGGCCCGGGTGGTCACCACGCAGGTGTCGCCGGGTCGCATGATCTTGGTTTCGCAGAAGGGTTCGGGGTCGCCGGGGTCGTTGAAGACGGCGAAACCGCCGATGGCCACGAGTCCGCTGACGATCGTCGCTGCGACGGTCTTCGTGATGCTGGACATCGTGCCCCCGATCTCGCGCCGGATCTGAGCGATCCGAACACTACGCGCTGCCGGTCGAACCTGGACGGATCGCTTCCGCCCGGCGGTCGCGGGGTGACCGTGCCGGGCCGCCTGACTCGCGCGGTGGGCACGGTTCCTTGCCCTCCCGTACCGGAAAAAGGGGTTTGGCCCTCGCCTGAAGGTGAGGGCCAAACCGTGAGCGTCGCGGGGTTTAGAGGGTCAGCGTCCAGCTGTTGATGTAGCCGGTGTCGGCGGACGCCGCGTCCTGGACCCGGAGGTTCCAGGTGCCGTTCGCGACCTCGGAGGACAGGTTGGTGGTGTACGTGGTGTCGATGTTGTCGGTGCTGCCACCGGTGCGGCTGCGCAGGGCGTAGACGGTGCCGTCCGGCGCGACCAGGGAGACGACCAGGTCACCGATGTAGGTGTGGACGATGTGGATCTCGACGGTGCTGGTCGCCGAGGCGTTGCGGGCGCAGCCGCTGATGGTGATCGGCGAGTTGACCGTGGCATTGTCCGAGATCGTCACGTCGGTGGCGTTGGTGCCGGAGCAGGTACCCGCGGCGCCGTTGATCGTCAGCGAGAACGTGGCGGTCTTGGTGGCCGCGGTGCCGGTGCCGGTGACCGTGATCGAGTAGGTGCCGGGGGCGGCCGCGGTGGTGGTGGCCAGGGTCAGCGTGGAGCTGGCGCCGGCGGTGACCGACGACGGGCTGAAGCTGGCGGTGACACCGGACGGCAGGCCCGAGGCGGTCAGGGCGACCGTCTGGGCGCTACCGCTGGTGACGGCGGTGGCGATGGTGGCGGTGGCCGACGAACCCGGGTTGACCGACGCGCTGGACGGGGTGCTGGTCAGCGAGAAGTCGTTGCCGGTGGAGCAGGCGGTGTCGCTGCCGGCCACGTTGACCGCGGTCCAGGCGGCCTGGACGGCCTTGTACTCGGTGGAGCAGGAACCGTACAGGTCGGTGGCGGCCCGCAGGGTGTAGGCGCGGGACGTGTTGGCCAGGTTGGAGGCCAGGTAGTAGCGGGTGTTGGAGGTGAAGTAGGCGTCCAGAGCCCGGTACCAGATGGCGCCGGCCTTGTCGCGGCCGATGCCGGTCACCGCGGGGGCCGAGCCACAGACCGGCGAGGTGCCGTACGAGGTGGCGCCGGTGCCCTCGGCGAGGTTGAAGAAGAAGTGGTTGCCCGGGCCGGACGAGTAGTGCACGTCGATGCTGTTGGTGTTGGACGCCCAGCAGCCGTGCGACGAGCCGTCGAGGGTCGGGTTGTACATGTAGCGCAGCGGCGTGCCGTTGCCGTTGATGTTGATCTTCTCGCCGACCTGGTAGTCGCCCGGGTCAGCGGAGGTGTTGGCGTAGAACTCGACCATCGAGCCGAAGATGTCGCTGGTGGCCTCGTTGAGACCGCCGGACTCGCCGGAGTACGTCAGGCCGCCGGAGACCACGTTCTCG
Source organism: Actinoplanes derwentensis (assembly GCF_900104725.1). Lineage (NCBI taxonomy): Bacteria > Bacillati > Actinomycetota > Actinomycetes > Micromonosporales > Micromonosporaceae > Actinoplanes > Actinoplanes derwentensis. Next base: position 751,504 of record NZ_LT629758.1, on the reverse strand, counting down.
GTGACGCCGTGTGCCATCTCGTGGCCGGCCACGTCGAGGGAGACGAGCGGGCGGGTGTTGCCCGAACCGTCGCCGTAGGTCATCTGGGCGCCGTCCCAGAAGGCGTTGACGTACGCGCTTCCGTAGTGGACGCGGGACGGGACGCCCGCACCGGTGCCGAAGATGCCGTTACGGCCGTGCACGTTCTTGAAGTAGTCGAACGTCTTCGCGGCGCCGAAGTGGGCGTCGACGGCGGCCGACTGACGGTTCGAGGTGGCGCCGGTGCCCCAGGCGTTGTCGGCGTCGGTGAACGTCGTACAGGTGCTGGTGCCGTTGTTCATGTCGCAGGTGCGGCCGTTGCCGTGCGACGGGTCGATCATGCTGTACGTGGAGCCGGACAGCGTGGTGTCGACCGCGACGGTGCCGGAGTAGACGCTGGCGCCGGTGCCGGCGACGGTCTCGATGTCGTCGAACTCGCCGATGTAGGCGCCGGTCTGGGCGTCGGTGATGACGTGCAGGACCGACGGGGTCTGCTTGTCCGGGGCCCAGCCCTTGACGACGGTCTCCCAGGCGAGCACGCCGGTGCCGGTGCTGGCGTCGACGAACAGTTCGGGAGTCTCCGAGCCGGTGATCTCGCCCTCGAACGCGGATTTCGCGGCCTTGGCGGCCTTCGCGGCGGTGACCTTCGGGGTGACGGCGATGTTCAGCGGGGCGCTCAGGCCGTTCGAGGCGCCGTCGTAGGCGCCGCCCGGCTGGGTGTGCACGACGAAGTCGCCGCCGTAGACCCGCAGGCCCTGGTATTCACGGGTGTAGCGGACGTGGGCTCCGCCGTCGGCGTCGACCAGGGTGCGGTAGGCGGAGTACGAGTCTCCGGCCGCGGCCTCGATGTCGGCGGGGCGGGCCTTGAGGTGTCCGTCGGCCCGGCTGACGGCCTGGGCTTCGGACGGCGGCGCGACGGGCGCCGTCGGCGCGGCTGAACTACTCGCGGCGGTGGCCACAAGGGTACTGCCGACCAGCACGGTGATGCCGGCCAGCGCGAAGGGTTTCTTCACTCGGTTCCTCCCCGAACCAGAAATCCACGTATGGCAACGTGTGAATCGATTATTGAGGGGAAAGAGAGAAGAGCATCTATATCTTCAGAGTCATATCGCGGACGTGACATCTTCCGTTTATGTAAATAAAGCGATATATTTCCGCGCCATGAAGCGTGCTCTCGCCGCCGCCGGCCTCACCGCCGCGCTACTTCTGGTCCCGCAGCCGGCCCTCGCCGCCGACATCTCCTACCGGACACTGAGCTCCGCGAGCAATCAGAACTGGATGGCCGGGCTGGCCGACGGCCGCAGCCTCGCCTCGCTGTCCATCCCGGGAACCCACGAGACCCTGTCCATCCACGGCGGTGACTACACCCAGACCCAGGAGAACTACGGCAACAGCGCCGCCACCCTGACCGCGCAGCTGGACGCCGGCATCCGGGCGATCGACGTGCGGGCCCGGGTCAACGACGGGAACACCTTCACGATCCATCACGGGGTGACGTACCAGCAGGCGAACTTCGACGACGTGCTCAGCCGGCTGGGATCGTTCCTCGGCGCGCACCCCGGCGAGACGGTCCTGCTGCGCCTCAAGCAGGAGTGCACCGGCGAGACCGGCTCCTGTGTCGACGCGACCGGGCAGAAGAGCTTCACCGACATCTTCGACTCGTACGTGGCCGCGCGCCCCGGACTGTTCTGGGCCCCGTCGGTGACCAGGACCTCCGCGGCGGCCGTGCCCACCCTCGGCACGGTCCGCGGCAAGGTCGTCCTCGCGGTGCTGAACGGCCCGCGCGGCGGGCGGTTCGACAGTTACGGGCTGGCGCAGTTCTCCGGCTGGAACGACGGCTCGTCGGCGTATGTGCAGGACGAGTACAGCGTGCCGACGTTCGCCGCGATCGGTGCCAAACGGGACGCCGTGAACAACTTCCTGACCACCACGAACAGCGGGGACGCCACGAAGATCTACGTCAACTTCACCAGCGGCTCGGGTGCCCTGGCCCCGCCCTACTGGGTGGCCGGCGGGGCCCTGTGGGAGCAGGGGGTCAATCCCTACCTGCTGGGCCGGCTGAACGCGACCTCGCTGTCCCGCACCGGGGTGGTGATGCTCGACTTCCCCGGTGGCGGGCTGATCAACAAGATCCTGGCGTACAACTAGCGGGTGAAGTTGCGGTTCCTGCTGTCGCCCTCGAGGAGCGCGGCCAGACGGCCGAGCACCGGCCGCGCCTCGAGGTGCAGACGTGCCACGTTGACCGTGCCGTCGCCGACCACGGCCAGCAACGAGAGATCACCGACGCCGTAGACCGCGAGGCATCCGTTCTGGTTGCGGATCGTGACCTCCTGGAACCCGCCCTGATTCAGCGCGCTGCCACAGGTCCGGCTGATGCCGTGAGCGGCGGCCGCCATCGCCGCGACGTCGTGCGGTTCGTGGTCGGACCGCGAGTCGAACAGGACGAGCAGACCGTCGACCCCGGCGATGATGCAGGAGGTGACACCGGCGACCTGATGCCGCAGAGCGGCCAGCTCCATCCGGAGCGGGCGTTGCGGATCCAGCACCGGATCCGACTGGGCGACCCTCGCACTCACCGGAGCTGCGTGCCGAGGCGTCAACCAAGCTGGTTGGGCGCCGTCAGGGGTCGTCATATGGTTCCTTCCGTGGAGACACCCCGGCGCCGGCCGGGGGAAGAGCGAGAGCATGGGGCGTCACGGCGCTACGACCCACGAACGGCCCGCTGGGGGCCGGGGTGTTTCAAACGTCGAGGTCGCTCTCGATCTTGCGCAGCTGGTGACGAGCCAGGCCCAGGTTCGCGCGGTTCTTGTTCAGCGCGAGGTAGAGGAAGAGCGCGTCGCCACTGCGGCGGCCACGGAGCAGCCGGATCAGGTGGTACTGCGTGTCGAGGGTGATCAGGATGTCCTCGATGCCGTCCTGGAGGCCGAGCAGCTCCAGGGTGCGCATCTTGGCGCGGACCACGTCCGTGTTACCGGCGGCCGCCATGGTCATGTCCATGACGCCGTCGCCACCCATGTAGCCGAGGGTCAGGCCACTGGTGTAGTCGACGAGCGCGACGCCGACGGCGCCCTCGAGGGCCATCGCCTCTTTGAGAGCGGTTTCGATGTTCGCCACGAAATCCTCCACGTTTCCTGCGCAGGTCGACGGCAGCCGCAATTCAACTGCCTACAAGCGCCAACACTGACACAGGAAAGTTGCCATGGCGGACCAACTGGAACCTAAGACGCAGAACACGAACTTAAGATCGTTTCTCGGGACACCGTTCGGCCAATCCCAGGTGGGCCATCAGTCCTGGTCCGGAATGTTCGGGTAGGAATCGGACACCGGGTAACTGTCGTCGACGTTCCACGCAAAAGCCAGGGAACCGCCGATCAGGCCGAACAGCAGACCGATGACGAAACCGCCCATGTTCGAGGTGAGCCAAGAGCTCAAAGAAAGCACGACAGTCACCAATGAATAGAACATCCGCTGGGCGGGATTGAACCAGATGAGAAGACCACAAAGGACGATCAGAACGGGGATGAGAAACCCCAGGAAATTCTGCATCCCGACTTTCAGCACCACCGGCAGCGGCGCCCAGACGGTCAGCACCGTCTCCAGGCCGCCGAGCACGACCAGCAGGCCGGCCCAGAACGGGCGGGAGCGCCGCCAGTCCCGCCATCTCGCGCGGGACCGGCCGGCGCGGGCCGGGGTGTCAGCAGCCACGTTCGTCGAATCCCATCCACAGGTTCGGCAGGCGGAAGGTCACGGCGGTGGTGGCGTAGTTGTTCTGCCGCAGGTTGCGGATCGTGACCTCCTCGGCCTGCTGGCCGAAGACACCGAGTCCGCCGGTGACACCGGGCACCCTGGTCAGCGTGCTGGCGTCCTGACCGATATCGATCTTGCTGAACTCGGCGTTGCCCTGGATCAGGTCGGAGTCGACGACCAGACGCTCGGCGGTCACCGGGTTCTGCTCGCTGCCGGCCCGGATCACCAGGTTGGTGCCGCCGAGGCTGATGGCCTGACAGAGACCGTAGAGCTCGGCGGTGTTGATCGCCGAGACGATGAGGACCTTCTGACCGCCGTCGGAGCCGGCGTTGGGACTGTCCGGGGCCATCTCGTCGAGGACCGCGAACTGTTCGAAACCGAGGCCGTGCAGTCGCGGCGAGGTGATGGTGAACGGCATTCCGGAGATCGCGAACGACACCGCGAGCACACCCTTGGCGGTCAGCAGGACCAGGGCGGCGGCGAGCGCTATGACGATGCCCATCATGACGCCGAAGCGGCGCCAGCGGGTGTGGCCGACGGTGATGCCCATACGGTTCTCCCGATTGGTCTGGGGGGTGCGACCGGGACGCACTGCGGATGCGTACCCGGCCGTCGTGATCGACTGATCTCGATGATTTCGGGAAAGTTACGCCCCGGTAATGTCGGCGGTCAAGGCCGCTCGCCGACATTGCGGAAAGTGAAAAACCCCGCGGGTATCCGACTAGCTCCCGAGTTCCCCCAGCGCATCCGCGCGCCCCAGGAACGGGGCCATCATGAAGAAGCTCAGCACCGGCAACTCGGACGGCAGCTCGGTCACCCGGCCCTCCGCGGCGTACCGGTAGATCGTCGAATAGACGCCACCCACCACAGTGGCGATCAGCTCCGCGGGCAACGGCCGCCCCGGAGCCTCGGCGAAGAACCGCGCGAACCGGCCCAGCAGCTCGGCCCGCTCCCGGCGCCCCAGCGGCCCGACCGCGTCGATCTCGACGATCGCCATCGCCGCGAACGCCGGCACCCCGGCCAGCACGTCCAGCAGCACCCCGAGTGCGGCCCGCGCCCCGGCCCGCCAGTCGGGAGCCGCCTCGTACGCCTTCTCCATCAACCGCATCAGCACCCCGGTGCCGTACCGGTAGGTGGCCAGGAACGCGTCGTCCTTTCCGGCGAAGAGTGCATAGAACGCCGGCCGGGTGACGCCCGCGGCGGCACAGATGTCGCTCACCGTCGCATTGACGTAGCCCTTCTCCGCGACGGTGTGCACGAGCGCGTCGTAGAGGCGTTCCCGCTGCATGGCGGCCACCACCTCGGCCGGCACCCGGCGCGGCCCGCGCTTGATCGCCCGCGCCGGATCCCGGCCGGTCCGGGCGCCGGGTAGCGGACCATCCTGATCAATCATCGCTATCCTTCGATGTCTTGACACGTCCGAACAGCCAGGTTTATAACTTCGGCAGGTTTTTGATGCCGAACGACACGGATCTCGATGGTGTTCACGGCGGTCTCCAGTATCAGCCCCGCCGCTTCCCGGTCCACTGCGGACGAACCGGGACGACCAGCACCACTCCTCTCCCGGAAGGCATCCCCCCATGCGCACAGTCCGGCTCGCCGCCACCGTAACCGCCGCGGCCCTCGCCACCCTGCTCTCCGCATCCCCCGCACTCGCCGACGACGCCACCGTGCTGACCACCGGCAGTCTGGCCGGCACCGCGGTCCCGGCCGGCGCCACCATCTCGTCCGCACTGGCCACCGGCACCACTGCCACCTTCGCCGCGAGCGCCACCAGCGGCATGACCTGCACGACGTCCGCGATCAGCTCGGTCGTCTCGGACAACCCGGCGGCCCCCGGCAGCGCCACCGCCGGATCCACCCTGTCGCTGTCCGGCTGCACGGTCAGCGGCATCCTCGGAGTGCTGGGCGTCAACAGCCTGACGATCAACAACCAGCCCTTCGCCACCGCCATCAACAGCGACGGCACCGTGGTCGTCACCGGCGCCACCGGCGCCCCGATCCAGGCCACTCTGGTGCTGCGCACCCTGCTCGGCACCGTGACCTGCGTCTTCCAGGCCAACAACAACACCATTTCCGGTACGTCGGACAACAGCGCCAACTCGATCGCGTTCGCCGGCCAGGTGTTCACCCGCAGCAGCGGTTCGTCGCTCTGCTCGGCCTCGGTGGCCTTCAGCGCCCGTTACGCGCCGGTCTCCGACGCCGCGGCCGCCCCGGTCTTCGTGAACTGACCGCTGCCCGACAGGTAGGCCACCACGTCGGCGGACTGAAGTCGCCGGACCGGTGGCCGAGGAACGACACGTCCTGGCCCAGTGTCACCAGCGGCGGTTCGGTGTGGTCACCGGCCCGCCGCTGGCCCACGCCGACCGTCGGCGTCCTCCGCAGTGCCGCCCTTGCGCACGTACTCGTCGGCCGGCTCGGCCGGGCAGCGGCGTTCGGTGCCTCTCCAGCACAAAACCGTCCCGCCGGGTGGTCTTCTGCGGCTGGCGGTGGTGTGAGCTGATTCTCCTGACCGCGGCACGCTCCCATGACATATGGTGTTGTACGCATATGAGCATGGATCTGGTGGCGGCGGAACTCGGAGAGGCAGAAACATGGGACACGGACATGGCCACGACCACGGGCCGGTGACCGCCACCGGACGGCATCGGGGCATCCTCACCGCCGCCCTCGGCATCTCGATAGTCATCTTCCTCGTCGAGATCGCCGGCGCGGTGCTCACCGGCAGCCTGGCGCTGCTGGCCGACGCGGGACACGTGCTCGCCGACGCGGGCGGCGTCGCCCTGGCCCTGGGCGCCACCCTCCTCGCGGCCCGGCCCGCCGCCGGCCGGCGCACCTTCGGCTGGGCCCGCGCCGAGATCCTGGCCGCCGCCGTCAACGGGCTCGTGCTCGCCGGCATGGGCGTCTACGTCTTCATCGAAGGGGTTCGCCGCCTCATCGAACCGGCCGACGTCGCCCCCGGCGGCATGGCCGTCTTCGGTGTCATCGGCCTGATCGGCAACCTGATCGGTGTGGCCCTGCTCTACCGGGCCCGCGCGGACAGCCTCAACATGCGCGGCGCGTTCCTCGAAGTCGCCACCGACACCGTCACCTCGGTCGGTGTCCTGGTCGCGGCCGCGATCATCGCGTTCACCGGTTTCACCCGGGCCGACGCGATCGTCTCCATCCTGATCGGCCTGATCATCGCGCCGCGCGCCGTCACCCTGCTGCGGGAGGCGGCCCACGTGCTGCTGGAGGCGGCCCCCGCCGACGTCGACCTGGACGCGATCCGCACCCACATCACCGAGCTGGACCACGTCCACACCGTGCACGACCTGCACGTACACACGGTCACCTCGGGCCTGCCGGTACTGACCGCCCACGTCGTCGTGGACGACTCCTGCTTCCACGACGGCCACGCTCCGCAGTTGCTGGACGCCCTCCAGGAGTGCCTGACCGGGCACTTCGACGTCGAGCACTCGACGTTCCAGTTGGAGCCGGCCGCCCACGCCGGCCACGAACACGCCACCCACACCTGAGCCTTGCCCCGCGCGGCCTGTCCGGTTCCATCGGGTCCCGCCTGGCACCGCGGGGCCCTGGCCGGCCGGACCGGCCGGTGATAGCAGAACGTGATCAAGGGCGGGTACCGTACGGCCGTGGCAATCTCGCTCGGGGCCGACCCGCGGACACGCACGACCACCATCGCCGGGGGTGCCCTGCTGCTCCTGCTGTCGATCATGGCGGTCAACCGGCAGGACGGCGATCCCGCGCCGCCGACCCCCGAGGCGATCGTGGCCGAGTGCCGACAGCTCTACACCGAGCTGAATCCGACGTCCAGCGCGCAACCGGCTCAGCGTTTCGAGATGACCAAGGGCGACGAGCTACTGCGGGTGTACGTCTCCGAGCCCGACAACTGGATCAGCGTCTGCCGCAGCGGGCCCACCGGGGTCGACGCGGTGGCCGCCGTCCGGATGAGCGACGGCCCCGACGATCAGCTCCGCCTCTTCGACTCGTCCGACTCCACGCTCAAGGCGAACCTGCTGCTCGGACACGTGCCGACCGACGCGACCACGATCCAGGCGACCCTGACGACCGGACAGGTCGTGACCGCCACCCACGACGGTGACGTCTTCGCGATCTGGTCGCCGGACGCCACGGTCACCGGCGCTCAGGTCGCCGCCACCTGACCGGGTGCCCCCTCATGGCGCCTCGTCGGCTACGTCGTGACGGCGGGACGGGCGCGTCTTGATCCATTGCTCCACGTCGGACGCCAGCCACACCTTGCCCTGCATCAGATCGGCGATCGGGGTCGGGAAATCGGCACGAGTGGTGAGCTGGTGGACGCGCTGACGGCTGATGCCGCCGAGCCGGACCCGGACCTCGTGCGCACCCATGAAGTAGTAGACAGCTTTGCTACCCATACACATGACTATAGCTTTATGACAACACCGTAAAAGCGAAGAAATCCACCATTGCGGGTACGGTTAACACGTCCGTGGCAGTGCGGCCCATCAATACGGGTGACGCTTTCGGCCCCGGAACTGTATGACCGCCACCGTGAACCGCGTAAAGCGTCACCGGCGCGCACCCGTCCTGCCGGTGATCGATCCTGGTCACCGGCGGGCCACTCCGACGCGGCAGCGCGGTCTCGACCGGTGCGGTGGTGATGCCGTTGCGCCCGGCGAAGTAGGCGGCGGTCTCCGGCGCGGAGAGCATCCCGCCACCCACCCGGAACGCGAGCTGTGCCCAATGCGCCATCTCCCCACCCTGATACGGCACGATCCGGTCCTTCGTCCCGTGGAAGATCACCACCGGCTTCGGCACCACCGGCAGCCCCGGGACCAGGAGGTTGTCCGGCATCGGCTGCTGCGCGGCGACGATCGCGGCACCGGCGATCAGATCCGGCCGCTCGTGCAGCAGCCGGATCACCATGCCGCCGCCGTTGGAATAACCGGCCGCATACGTCTCCCGCCCATCGGCGACCCTCTTCACCACCGCCTCGGCGAACGCGACGTCGTCGATGTCGTGCACGCGCGCCGGGAAGCGGCTGCCTTTCCGGGCGTCGTTCCAGTTGCCACGAAAGCCGTCGAGGTAGGCGACCGCGGTCCCGGCGATCTCGTCGAACGCGTTTCCGGTGAACTTCCGGAACACCTCACCGCGCTGAGTCGAGCCGTGAAAGACGAGCAACAGGCGGGCGAATTCACCACCGGGCGGGGTGACAAGCGTAAAGGTACGGACACGTCCGCCCACGTCGATGGTCTGCACCAGGCACTCCCAGGAGTTAAACGGATCAGCTATCCGTTTCAACGTAGCACGATCCGGATCGACTATCCGGTTACGCTGGTCACGTGACAGATTCCCCAGGTCTTCCGCGGCACGTCCCGACTGCTGCGGCTACTCCGGCTACTCCGCAGCGCAAGGATGCCGCCCGGAACTGGCAGCACATCGTCGACACCGCCCGCCGTTTCGTGGACGACGACGTGCCACTGCGGCTCAACGACGTCGCGCGTGCCGCATCGATCGGGGTGGCCACGGTCTACCGGCACTTCCCGGTCCCCGAGGCACTGCTGGAGACGGTCGCCCAGCCCGCGCTCACCCGGCTGGCCGAAGCCGCCGACCGGGCCCACCCCGAGGACGACCCGTGGCAGGCGTTCGCCGATTTCCTGACGGCGGGCATCGACGCCCAGCTCACCGACGCGTCGGTGCAGCCGGTGTTCGCGGCGTCATCCCACGCCCTCCCGGAGACCACCGAACTGGTGACGCGCCTGCACACGTCAACCGGCCACCTGCTGGACCGGGCCCGAGCCGCCCGGGTCATCCGCGCCGACATCACCCGCGAGGACGTGGTCCGCCTGATGTGCGGCGTCGTCTTCGCCGCCACGGTTCACGCCACCCCCGACGAACGGGCACCGCTGACCCGCACCTACCTGGACATCGTCCTGGCCGGACTACGCGGCTGATCACCGCCAGACATACATGGTCACCCGATCCGGCTTGATACCCGGCGGAAGCCAGGTGGGCATCGTGTGCCGGCTCGTCCCCTGGCGGTACCTCTCGGACTCCCCCTCCGGCAGCGCCGTATCGATGTCCGACCAGAGGGCATGGCTGCCGAACCATCCCCCGATCAGTCGCCCCTCGGCGGACCGGTACACCATGCCGTAGTCCGGCTCCCGGATCGTGAGCCCGGGATTGTCCACCTCGAACGACACGTAGTCCCATTCGTCCTTCGACGCCGGCGCGGGCTTCAACTCGGTGACCCTCGCCGGCAGCAGCACGAACGGTTTGGGCGGCAACGCGTCCTCGAGCACGTACATCACAATCCCCGCCACCCTGTCAGCCGACTCCGCGTCGACCTGCAGGACGCCCCCGATCTCGATGGTCTGACGTGCCGGCAAGATGGCATATCCGATGTTGACGATCGCCTCCCAATCGTTGAGCGTCTCGGATCGCCATCCCCGCCCCGCGGCATCCACGAATCGGAAACGGACATGGATTCTCATCGGCTCGTCCGTCACGTTCCGGAAGACTCCGGCCGCGCCTACGATGCGTCTCTTGGCGTCGCCGTTCCGTACCGGAAAGGTGGCGAACCCACGATCCTCGACCGTGATTCCGGCATGGACGTCATCCCGCAGCACCGCCGGGTCGAGACTCGACGACGGCACCGGCACAACGGTGCTCTCGGGCGGATCGGTGCAGGCGGAGGTCAAGACGATCCCGGCCGCACCGAGCGCCGCCGAAAGAAGGCGCCGACGCGAGTGATTCACCATTGCCTGTCCTTACACTTCCCGTACAGTTCGTGCCGCAGTTCCGCATGCACCCGCCGGTAGTCGGCTTGGAGGTCCGTCAACGCACTGTCGGCGAGCCGCAGGAACTCCCGTTCCCCGTTCCGGTACAGCACATCGGGCGCGATGCTGACGTCGAAGTCGAGAAGACCGACGGTCGCCACCTGGATCTCCCGCTCCGGTGAGTTGCCATACGCGGCGAGTCGCGCACCCCGCTCGAGGTACTCACGATGCCGGGACGCAAACGGTGGGCGCAGCGTGCTGTACCACTCGAAACCATGCGCGAGCATGACCTCCCGCCGCGCCTTCTGATAGGCCGCGGCCATCAATGTTGCCCCACGCCCCAACTGATGGGCCAGCGATTCCGCGTCACGGTGCCGATAGTGCTGCTCGTAACTGTCGTACCGAAATCGCATGGTTATGTAATGCATCGACTCCACCCGTCCTTCGATGCGCCGATCGGGTGAAGCCGCCGTCACGACAATGGCATTGAGATCATCCGCGATGGCTGCCACCGTCCTCCCCCTCCGATAGGGATCACCATTCCGGGGAATGGGCCGGATCAGGACCGGACCACGTCACGGACGGCCTCCTCAGGTTCCCGGTGCCGGAGCCCAACGGTTTCGACCGGAAGAGCTCCATCGCCGGCAATGCCCGCGCATTCCCTTCCCGGGACAACCCGACGCCGATGTTCGCACCGATGACGTCCCGGTGGAACCCGGCGATGATGTCGTGCAACTGCTGCTCTGACGTGCAGAACTCCATGCGGAGATCCTCGGTCCGCCGGATGATGCTCTCCCAGATCTGGGTGACGCTGTCACCCCCGATCTGCGCGCCTTCCTTGGGCTCGATCGGCTCGTAGCTGTCCTTGGCCACGCTGAGCCCGGCCGCCCCGAAAGCCGCGACGATGGAGGTGAGGGCCAACCCGGCGATACCGGTAGCCGCTGACAGGACACTCAGAACGCCGATGGCGATGTTGAAAGAGAGGTTCTTGCTGACAGCGGATCCACACACCGAGTCCGCGGTGTAGGAGGACAGGACTTCCTCAGCGACGTTGACGAGAGCGACGACGTCGCTCTGCGCCCGCGTGAGCTGTTCCTGATACGCCCTGAGTACCAGCAGGAGTAGGGCGATGGTGTTGGCCTGGAGAAACACCATCCGGCCCCATCGATCGAGGTAACCGCTGCGGACGGCGTCGATGGTCGCACCACGCCAGCCGGCCTGGTTGATCCGGAAGTCCGCCATGAATCCCGGCACCAACGCGCCGAGGCTGAAGTCCTCGGCGTCGTAGATCTCCGTCACGCCGGTGGTGGTGAGCTGGTTGTGTGCTCCGGTCAGGGTTTCGATGATCCCGTCGAGCGAGGACGGCGCCGGAAGATCCTTGTAGGGTCCCCAGATCTCGTCGGCCTTCTGCCTGGCGTAGTCCTGGACCGTCACGTCGCTGACGTAAGGGACCCCGGTGGACCTCATGAACTCCTCGCGGGCGTCGGTATCGGTCTCCAGCACGATGAGTTTGTAGACGAGCGTGTTGATGAGATTGTTGATCGCGACTTCGAGGCTCTCCGGGAAATCCGACACCGTGCAGACCTACCTCGGGTAGTGGCCGTCGTCGTGTCCTGCCGTCCACTCGTCGTTGCCGGTGGACCTGTCGCCTTCCACCTGGTTCCGGATCTTGAGCATTTCGGCGGCCGCGGTGGTGTCCTCGTGAACGAACCTGGCAAGCGCCGCGTCGAGACCCCGGGACAGTTCCCAGAGGTTGTCGCTGGTCTCCCCGGCCGCGGACCACACGACGTCGCGCAACTGGGTCCAGCTGTTCTTGAGCATCGGCGAACCGAAGTAGCCCGGCCGGTCGAGCCGGTCGTCGTAGCTCGTCGTGGTCTCGCACGCGTTGCGGATCTGCGCGTACTCATCCGCCAGGCGCGGCAGGTCGACGCGGGCGGCCTGGCGCAGCCGTTCCAGCGGACCACCGAACGCCACACCCTGCACCTCATCGCTCATGATCGCCCAATCCCCCGCGACTAACAAATGTCCATTGAGGATGTACAACCCAGTCGCAGAATAGCAAGAATTGTTGATCTACGAATTGAATGAAAGCGCTTAGCGATGATCACTTGTACCGAGCTGGATCATGTATCTGGCAGGGTGGTCCGGTGACTTCCGAAAACGCACCGGATCCGGCGACACGGCCGGACTGCCCGTCACTCTGCCTGGTGTGCGGTCTCGACCACCGGCCACTTCCGGCCGAGGACTGGCCATGGGGCCCGGACGGCACCCTCGCCAGCTTCGAGATGTGCGACTGCTGCGGCAGCGAGTTCGGTTACCAGGACGCGACCCTGGCCGCCTGCCGCCGTTCCCGCCGCATCTGGACCGAGGCCGGACACCCGTGGTCGGTACCGTCGGCCCGCCCACCCGGCTGGAACCCGTCGGCCCAGCTGGCAGCACTGCCCCTACGAGCCTGCCAGCCCTCCCCCGGCCCCCAGCCGTAGCACGGATCTCAGGTGCTACCCGGAACACCCACGGCGCTCTGCCGTTTCGTCCGTGCTGCAGCCGCACCGCGACGTGACCCGGCGCTCTCGCCCCAAGCGACCTGACTACGACTTTCGTCGGGGGTTGTTCACGACGATCGCCAGAGGTTTCGGCAGGCGTCGATCCCTAGGTTCGTTCCATGCGAAAACCACTTCTGGCGGCTCTCGCCCTGGCTCTCGTCGTGCTCGCCGCCGGGCCGCCCGCGTGGGGTGCGGGGCAGGACTTCGGCACCTACCTCCGCGAGGCCCTCGCCGCGACCGGGCTGCCGGGCATGTCGGCGGTGGTCACCCGGGGCGACCGGATCGTCCACGCGACCGGGCTCGGGCACGAGTCAACCGGCCGAGCGGTCACCGCGGACACGCCGATGCGGGTGGCGTCGCTGAGCAAGTCGGTCACCGCGGCCACGGTGATGACCCTGGTGGACGAGGGTCGAGTGGTGCTGGACCAGCCCGTCGTGAGCTATCTGCCGGAGTTCCGGTTGGCCGATCAGCGAGCCGCGACGGTCACTGTCCGGCACCTGCTGAACCAGACCTCGGGCCTGTCCGACCGGACGCTGGACATCCGCGCGACTCAGCGGGCAGCCGACCTCACCGGATACGTGGCAGCGCTGCGGGACGGCGGGCTGGCCGCCGAACCGGGAACCCACTGGGAGTATTGCAACGTCAACTTCGACGTGGCCGCCCGGCTGGTCGAGGTCGTCGATGGCCGGCCCTTCGCCGACGCCGTCCGGGAACGGATCTTCGAGCCGCTCGGGATGACCGCCAGCTCGGTCGGGGCGCGGCCCGCGGACGGATACAACTCGATCTACGGCGCCTGGGTGTCGCGGGGCGAGTTGCCGGGGTTCCGTGACGGTGGCGGCGGTGGGGTCGTCACCACCGCCGCCGACATGGGCCGCTGGCTGATCAGCCAGACCGGGCAGGGGCCCCGGATCCTCACGCCGGAGAGTCTCGCCACCCTGCACCGGCCGTGGCCGGGCGGCGACTACGCGATGGGCTGGGGCGTGCAGGAGGTCGACGGCCGTGAGCTGCTGATGCATTCGGGCAACCTGTTCACGTACACGGCTGTCCAAGCCTTTGACCCGGCCTCCGGTTCCGGCTTCGCCGTGCTGCTCAACAGCGCCTCGCTCTACGAGGACAACTACGACATCATGCGCGGGCTGGCCGCGATCGCCGACGGACGGCAGCCGGAGACCCCGGGCGGGGGACGGCAGCTGACGGAGCTGGCGCTCGGGCTCAGGAAGTCGCCTCGCAGATCGCCACGAATCTGCTGCGCCGGCCGGAGGTCGCCGCGCGGGCGATGACCGACAGCACGGCCCGTCACCAGGTCAACCGTGCCCAGGTCGACCAGTCCCGGCAAGGAGCGGAGATCGTGCGGCAGCGCACGCCCGCGCTGCAGCAGGTTCAGCACACCGCCGAGTTCCTGGACCTGGTCGGGGCGTGCGCGCAGTTCGTCGCGTCCGCAGGCCGGATCGTGCCCGGCTTGCGCGGGCAGAACTACAGCGATGACGAGAAGGCGACGGTGCAGCGCAACGTGGCCCGGGTCCGGGCTGCCGCGGACTGGATCGAGGGCGCGGTGGCCACCGGTCAGGTCACCCCGGAGGAGGGCCTGGCCCGCCTCCTGCGCGGCGAGTAGGCCGCCGGTCATGGGACGGGTGCCCGCGAATGTCGCCGGTGATCTGGTCCGGGTCGCGTTGATGGAAGCCCGCCCGGCCGGGCTGAGCACCCGGCAGTTGGTGACCGCGACCGAGCTGAGCCAGTATCAGGTCCAGTCCGGGCTGCGGTTCGTGCGTGAGGTCTTGGCGGCGGAGAACCTGACCCCGCTGACCTGGACCCGCCGGGACGGCTACCAGCTGTCGACCGAGCCGGCCGACTGGATCGCCTACGAGCGGGCCTGCGTGCGCACCGAGCTGACCCGGATCGCGCGGCTGCTGAGCAGCACGGTCATCCCGCACGCTCAACGGCTTCCCGACGACGAGTGGGTCCAGCTGGTGCTCGGGCAGCTCACTGGCGTCAAGTCCGCGCTCGGTCTGCTCGTCCGCGGCGCATGACGACCATCGAAGGAGCGGACTGGACCACCTACGAACGCGGCTACGTACGCGAGGAGATGCTGCGGATCACCCAGCTGCTGGACACCGTGATCATCCCGCATCTGAAGGGCCATCCTGACGACGAGTGGGCTCAGCTGGTGCTGGGCCAGCTCACCAGCGTCAAAACCGCGCTTGAGCTGCTGGCACGTGGCGAATGAACGCCACGATCACGGTCCTGCCCCGGCGGCGGCGCTACCCGTCGGACACCACCGACGCCGAGTGGAAGCTCCTCGAACCGCTGCTGCCGCCGCCGGCCAGCACCACACCATCGGGTGGGCATCCGGAGGCGCACCCGCGCCGCGAGATCGTGGACGCGATCCGGTACCTGGTCGACAACGGCTGCAAGTGGCGAGCCCTGCCCAGCGACTTCCCGCCCTGGAAAACCGTCTACGGGTTCTTCGCCCGCTGGGCCAAAGCAGGCGTGCTCGAATACCTCCGCGACCAGCTGCGCCGCCGCATCCGCGTCGACGCCGGCCGGTGCCCCCGCCCGGTCACCGCCATCATGGACTCCCAAAGCGTGAAAGCCGCCGAGACCGTCAGCCGAGACACCCGCGGATTCGACGGCGCGAAGCTGATCAACGGGAGGAAGCGCCACCTGATCGTCGACACGAAAGGCCTGTTGATGACGGTGAAGGTGACCGCGGCGGACGTCACCGACCGCGACGCCGCCCGCGAAATGCTGCCTGAGCTGCGCAAAAACAATCCGGAGCTGACCCTGATGTGGGCCGACAACGCCTACACCGGCCTGACCGACTGGGCCCGCAACGAGCTTGACCTCACCTTCAAGGTCGTGAAGAAGCCCGCGAACCAGGTCGGATTCAAGGTGCTGCCCCGCCGGTGGATCGTCGAGCGCTCACTGTCCTGGCTGATGCGCGCCCGCCGCAACGCCCGCGACTACGAACGCCTCCCGGAGCATTCCGAAGCCCACATCACCTGGGCAAACATCACCCTGATGACCCGCAGGATCACCCGTGCGGATGGCCGGCGGGCTGCCCTACCCAAGCTCATCGCCGCCTGATCAGCTGGACATCCGAAGACGCGCAGATCGCGGCTCCTTGTTTCATTGCTCTAGGACCGCGGCCAGATGCGGATCCCCGGAGGACCTGGAAGGCTGACGCGGTGACCGCCTCGTCGCATGAGGTCTCGTATAGCGCCGAGGCCGCTCAGGTGCCGCAGTTGATGGAGTTGTTCGCCTCGGCATGGTGGGCGGCGCACCGCACGGAGACCGAGATCCGCGGGATTCTCGCCGGTTCCGATGTCGTGGTTACGGACGGGACGATCCCGGTCTTCGCGTTGCGATGGGAGAAGACGCGGGCCCGGTCGACGGCTTCGGCTGCCAGGTCGGCGCAGCTCCACTTCGACAAGGGTGTGCCGGTCTCGGCAGGGAGCTGGCAGGCCAGTGCTTTGACCTCGGCGACCTGGACCGGTGTGAACCTGGTCGGCCGTCCCGGCCGGGGTCGGTGAGTCCCGGCACGCCTTCGCCGGCGAACCGGCCCCGCCGGCGGCGCACGGTGTCGACGGTCAGACCGTGCCGGCGGGCGATCGCGGCGTTGGAGTCTCCGCGGGCCGCATCGCAGACGATCCGGGCCCGGATGACCTGCTGGTATCCGGCGGTGTGGGAGCAGGCCAGAGTCGTGAGCTTGCGGCGTTCGGCGGTGGTCAGGGTGATCAGGCGTGTGTGAGGCGCGGGCACCGGCCAGCTTCCATCGAAGGCGATCTCGTTCAGGGGCCGGTCGGGAATGCCGGTCCGGCATGCCACAAGCCGTCAGGACACGCCACAGGGGCAGGATGTGGACCTATGCCGGTCATTCCCGCCTCGACCAAGACGTCCCTGCCACAGCGACTGCGGGCTAGGGCCAGGGAGAACTGGCCGCAACTGGCCGCAGTGCACGTGCGCTACCACGGCCAGTTCGCCTACGTCACCGTTGAGCTGACCGGCGGAGAACAGCTGCCGCTGATGCGACTGCGTTACACCGGATCCGCCCACCGCTGGAGCCTCGCCACCTACAGGGCCGGCAACAACAGCTACGAAGACCAGTACTGGTTCAGCGGCACCACCGAAGAAGCCCTCGACTTCGTCTGCGACGTCCTCATCAGCCCCATCACCGGCTGACCGCACCCAGATCACCGACCGTCAACCCCCGAAGTACTTACGCCTTCAAGCACTTGGTGAGTACGCCGGTGAGGTGCGCCCGGACGGGATACAGCGTCTGCCGCGTCAAGCCCTCATCCCGTTCCGAAGAAGGAGCCCTCGGCCTCCTCATCGTCGATCTCGAACGGCGGTTCGAGGCGTGCGACCAGGGCGTCGTATTCGGTGACCGGGATGAGTGCCCAATGTGGCGCTTCCGGCCCTTCCGTGATCATTCTGGTGTACCCGCAGAACATCATGGCTCCGCCCGGCTCGTACGCGATGATCTCCACGGCCCGGCCCGGGTGGTCCTCGCGGATCCGCTCCAGGAGCCTGGCCGTGTTCTTCTCGGTGTACCCCCCGTTGTCGGTCACCATCGCCAGCAGCTTGCCCGAGGCGAACTCCCACACCCGGAGCCGGTGCGGCGGCACCCACGGCGCCTGCGGACGCGGATCGCCGAAAGCCCAGTGGCGTTCATCGCGGACGAGTCGTCCGGGAAGATCCGTCGTCTCGGTCACCTGCGCCCCCTGTCGATCGATTAGGCTCAGTCTAATCTGTCGGGTGGATCTTCATCCGTGACCCGGACTTCACCGTCGGGGCCAGCCGGGTCCTCGACCTTTACGCCCGCATCCACCAGGGCATTCCACTCGGCGCGGACGAGTACGTGACCTCCAGCGACGAGAAGACCGGCATCCGGGCCCGCTGCCGCTGCCATCCCACCCTGGCACCCGGTGTCGCCCGCATGATGCGGGGTCAACCACGAATACCAGCGGGGCGGCGCTCTGGCGCATCTGGCCTGATCCACACCCCGGTCCACGCATGGAGCAGATCCCCCGGCAACCCGGCGGCTGCGACCACCAGGCTGCCGCAACAGGCCCTGGCCGCATGACCCCCGAAGGATTTACGGCTCGGACCACTTAGCCATCATCCTCGACGTCATCGTGGCGTCCGACGTTCGCGGGGCGGGCGTTGGCTCGACGATCATGGACGCGGCACTCGCGCATCCATGGGTCGCAGACGTCAGGAGCGTCGAGCTGGTGTGTCAGCCGGATCTGATCCCGTTCTATCGCCGGTGGGGCTTCACGGATCAGGTCGGACAGTCTCGGCTCATGCGCAAAACCGCCGACCCATCGCTCACTGGTGAGGCCTGATCTAACAAACCGCACGGGATTCGGCAGATCCGCGTACCGGGTCTAGGAGGGGTCACCTCCGCGATGCCGCGTTCGGATCGGCATCACTGTGATGGCGATACGAACGGCGGAGAGGGACCTCTACAGCCCAATATTGGCGCTAGCTGCGGAAACAGGTTGCGAGACAGCCACTAAGGGATTAGGAACACCGCGCCGGGCGGGCCGCTCGTCGACTACCTCAGCAATCTGCCGGGCCAGAGGACGTCTGGACGTCTCCGGACGCGACCGCCCCCGTGACGGCGCGCCCGAGAGCTAGCCGCCGCCCTCGGAACCGGAGGCTGAGGCCTGGATCGACTTGTGCAGGGCCGGGCCGATCGGGCCGTTCAGGTCGGCGAGGTCCTGGAGGCGGCGTTTGCTGTCGCGCCGGGCCTTACGGTCGAGGACGATGTCCAGCTTCCCCGCCGCCACGATGGTCACCAACGCGCCGTCGGCCGGATCGACCCGGCCGACCGGCGCCCGTAAAGCCTCCCTGACCCGGCTGACGAGTTCTTTGCGAACGCGCGGGTTGCGGAGGGTCACCTTCGTCGCAGGAATCAAACCGACGATTTTGTACGATTCCAACCGGACCCAGCCGCCCTCCGCCAACTGCCGGCGAACTGTGGCGACAGTGGGTCGCTGTCGCTTGTCGATCCAGTGCTGCCACTTGCGCGGTTTCGACGCGGCGATCTCCTCGATCAGCCCGGCGAGCACCGGATCACCGAAAACCGGTCGACCGCCGACAGCCGACCGATCATTAGCCGGAGGTCTACTGCTCCCCGCCGGTCTGCCGCCGAGAGCCGGTTTGCCGCCCGCAGCCGGTCTGCCGCTGAGAGCCGATTTGCTGCCCGCAGCCGAATGGCCGCTTACCGCCGGTTTGCCGTTGAAAGGCGGCTTGCTGCTCACAGCCGGCTTGCCGTTCACGGCCGGGTGGCCCTCAGCGGTGGCCCGGCCAGTGATGGTGGCCCGGCCTCGTACGTCGGCGAGGTGGCCTTTGAGGTACAGGTCGGCGAGAGCGGCCGCCCGCACCATGGCGCCCAACTCGGTGAACACACCCACCCGGCCCTTTCCCGGGTCGTAAGCCAAGAGGTAAATGCGCTGGGCAAGGCTGCCGGGCACTGTCATCTCGATCCTCCTCGGGTTCGGGATAGGGCGGTTGAGGCATTTTCGAGATCGGGCGGACCGGAATCAGGATCGGACGGTCAGTACTCGGGATCGGACGGTGCGGGATCGGACGGTGCGGGATCGGACGGTGCGGGATCGGACGGTGCGGGATCGGACGGCGGATCAGGCGGTGCGGGATCAGGCACCGCAGGATCGGGTGCGAACGGCTCGAGATTGGGATCGGGCTGATCGGGATCGGGATCGGGATCGGGATCGGGATCGGGATCGGCTGGGGGGCGGCCGGGGCCTCGCATCCGGCCGACGCTGCCGGGGAGGCGGGCGGCGTCGGCTAGGGCTTTGCGCAGCAGGTACTCGATTTGGGCGTTTGTGCTGCGTAGCTCGTCGCCGGCCCACCGTGCCAGGGCGTCGTGCACGGCGGGATCCAGCCGGAGTAGGAGCTTCTTCCGTTCGGTAGCCATCGGGCCTACGAGTACAGCGTGCCCGCGTTGACCACGGGCTGGGCGTCCCGGTCGCCGCAGAGGACGACCAGGAGGTTGCTGACCATCGCGGCCTTGCGCTCCTCGTCCAGGTCGACGATGTGGTTGTCGGCTAGTCGGGACAGTGCCATCTCCACCATGCCGACCGCGCCCTCGACGATCCGGGACCGGGCCGCGACGATCGCGTTCGCCTGCTGACGGCGGAGCATGGCGTGGGCGATCTCCGGCGCGTACGCCAAACGGGTCAGCCTCGACTCGACGATCTTCACACCGGCGGCGGCGACCCGCACCCCGATCTCCTCGGACAGCCGGGCGGTGATCTCGTCGGCGTTGTCCCGCAGCGACATCCGGTCGGTGTCGTGCGAATCGTAGGAGTAGCTGTTGGCGATGTGCCGCACGGCGGTCTCGGTCTGAATGGCGACGAACTCGATGAAGTCGTCGACCTCGAACACGGCCCGCGCGGTGTCCTCCACCTGCCACACCACGACCGAGGCGATCTCGATCGGGTTGCCGTCCGCGTCGTTGACCTTCAGCACGTCGGTCTCGTGGTTCCGGATCCGGGTCGAGACCCGGCGGCGGTTGGTGAGCGGGTTTACCCAGCGCAGCCCGTCGGTGCGGACCGTCCCGGTGTAACGCCCGAGCAACTGCAGAACCCGGGCCTCACCCGGCGCGA
Source organism: Actinoplanes derwentensis (assembly GCF_900104725.1). Lineage (NCBI taxonomy): Bacteria > Bacillati > Actinomycetota > Actinomycetes > Micromonosporales > Micromonosporaceae > Actinoplanes > Actinoplanes derwentensis. The sequence goes on along the minus strand of NZ_LT629758.1, from coordinate 730,798 downwards.
CCGGAGTGAGCCCGGCCAGCACGATGAGGGCCGCCAGCCCGAACACGAAACTGACCCCGGTGAAACTGAGGATCGCCGCATCCCCTTGCTGCTGCAGCCCGACGATGAAACCACCGGCGCTGGCCAGCAGCACCGCCACGGCTCCACCGAGCACCGGCCAGCCCGAAACTCCCCGGGCGATGCGCTCACGAACCTGCGGTGCGGGCAGGTCCAGATAGTCCGACATATGAGCCTCCCTGATTGGCGATGGCTCAAGAATAGCAATGTGATATCACTTTTCCAAGAGGGGGGCCGTGGAGGCCGGAAAGTGGGAGGGCGGGGAGGCCGGAGGAGGTCCGGAAAGCGGATGAACGCCAGGGGAAGCGAGGGGCAACTCTTCAACGAGGCCACCACCTCGCCGGCACCGCCGGAGCCAAGGGCCGGGAAGGCGAGAGGCCTGCATCGGAGGTCTAATAGGCCCTTGACGAGCCGTGACACGGGGTTTCCAGCCGTCGCCGCAGTTCGGCAGCACGCTGACGCCAGTACAGACCTTGAGCCGTGAGCTCTCTGCATAGGCGGCGCCGTCGCGCTGCCACTGGGTGGTCTGCTCCATGACGCCTATCGTTCCCTACGGCAAGCACCGACCGTGGAGGAAGCAATGGGAACCGCAGCGCTTGCACTGCTCGCCATCCTCGACGCCGAATGCATCAACCTCGAACGACTGACTACCCGCCAGCCCTACGACGAAATGAAGGCGTTCCCTACCCCAGCCGGACTCTGATCGCCGAAGCGAGCCGCGTGATGCTCTACCGGTGTGGCGTCGGCGCACCGAGTGGCTCCTCCGGCGTGTGTGTCGATGATGCACGACGCGTGGTGACTGCCCGCCATCCCACCTGAATCGTGAGGGTGGCGACCAGAGCAATCCCGAACGCGGTACCGGTGCCGAGCGGCACGACCAACGTGGCCACCAGGAAGCAGAAGACTGAGAAGCCGAGAAGCCCGCGAGGAACACCGTGGGCCACTCGGACCGCGCTCGGATGGCCGAACTGTGCCAGCGCGAACGCGGCGACGACGCTGGTCGCGATCGGGAATGGCGCAAGCACGCCGGTCAGGCCTGGCCCGGCGGCGTCGGCCGCAGTGGTCACGGTCCACACCAGCACGGCCGTCGCCGCGGCCCGAGCGGGCAGGTCCCACCACGGCCAGTCGATGCGGTTCGCGTTACCGACGGTGTCGGCGGGCAGCAGCCGAGTCACGATCCACGCCGCTACGAGGACCACCAGAAGGCCCCACCCAGGTCCGAGCGGTATCTGTGCGAGAGCGAGATCCAGCAGCAGGCAGGACGCCCAGGAAATCAGCACCGTGGGCACCCAGCCGAACCACCGCGACAACCACGCGAAGATCAGAGCGAACCACGCCAACGTCACCAGACCCAGCAGAGCGGCGCCCGCCGCCTGGGATCCGAAGTCGGTCCCTTGCTCCAGGCAGGTGATCAGCAGGATCGGCCCGGCAACGATCGGCAGGGCCACCAGCGTGCCCGACACCTGCTGCCCCCACCGTCGTCCAGCCAGGGAGGCCGCGACCACCAACGCCGGAGCCAGCAGCAGCTTGAGGATGATCGTCACGGCCGCATCCTAAGGACTGTGAATGACGACCGCCCTTTGCTTCCCGTGCCGCAGGAAGCTGTGAGGCCCGAAGCGGTGGCAATACGAGGCGAGCAAATGCGAGAGGAGCGCCTCCAGAAGCACTCGACATCGCTGTGGATGTGGAGGCACTCTACTCGGTCGGAAGCGCGCATCGGTCGAGCGCCCGCCATCGTGGCCCCCACCTTGCGAGGTGGGGGCCACGATGGGGCGTCGGCTCAGGCTCGGGGGACCTTGATCGTCAGAGGGATGGAGTCGGTGTAGACGACCTCGCCCAGAGCGGTGACTCTGGCCAGCGCCCACCAAGCGCTGTCCGGGCGGGCCGTGGGGGCTGCTCGGACGGTGAACTCAACGGTGGTGGATGCTCCCGGCGGTAGGTCGTAGCCCTGGATCCATGGCTGGACGGACAGTTCGTCGCCGATGTCACCCCAGGTGCCGAATGGGGACAGTAGCTGGACCTCGCCTCGTAGTGGGCCCTTGCCGGGGTTTTGCAGGGTCAGCTTCAGGACGTCGGAGTCGCCGGGGGCTACCGCCAGGGCGGACGGGGACAGGTCGGCCAGGATCTCTACGGGGGACAGTGTCACCGCGTCTTCCAGGAGTTGACCGTACGGGTCCTGGATTCGGGCTACCAGGTGATGGCCGCCCTCGGCGGTGCCGGACAGTTCCAGGTCGAACTGCTGGTGATCGCCGGCTTTCAGGTCGTAGCGGTAGGGGCCGGCCGGGGTGACGGTCAGGCCCGGCGGGATGTCCAGGGTGACCTCGCCGGACGCGGCCTCGGTGCTGGTGCTCACCGTCAGGCGGGCGGACGGGCCGGAGGCGGAGATGTGCACCGTGACCGGCAAGCCGCCCAGCGGGGCGGGGCCCTTGTTGTGCATCCAGTAGCGGGTGAAGATCGGCTGGACCGGCTCCACCGAACGGACGACGGTGAGCACCGATCCGGGCCGGGACGCCACCGTGACGATGTCGGCCGGGTCGATGTCCACGATGACGTCACCGTCGTCAGCGGTCACGCCGTGGCTGTCCGCGGGCAGCGGCTCGGCGGCAAGAGCGGCAGACGGCGGCTCGCTGACAAGAACTGCGGATGGCGACTCGCCAGTACGAACCGATGACACGCCGTCATGGGCGGCAGAGGACGGGACGTCGCCCGGAGCAGCGGAGGACGACGCGCCGGGTAGGGCGTCGGATGCCGGACGGCCGGGCGGGGCGTCGGAGAGTGGAGGGCTGGGTGGCGCTGTCGGTAGGGGGGTGCCGAGGACGTTGGTTCGGGTTGGGGTGTGAAGGCCGCCGTGGAGGCGGATTCGGGCCTGGGTGTGGGTGCCGCTGGATTCGTACACCCGGGTGGTGATCTTGTCGCCTTGGGGTTTCAGTGCGGCCAGCACCACCGAGGGTGGCGACACCTCGCCCAGGGACGCTGATGAGGGCAGGGTGCCGGGGGTCGCGGGGACCGCAGTGGCCAGCAGTGGGTGGTTGGTCTCCTGGCCGGCCTGGACGAAACCGGCGCGGCGCCAGTCGCCCTCGCCCGCCACCAGGCTGTAACGGAACGTGTGGGTCCAATGTTGCAGCTGGAAGCCGGAGCCGTCGGGGACGGTTCGGCGGGGGCCGTCGATCCAGACGCCGCTGGGCCAGCCGGTGCAGGCGCGCATCAGGTTCAGGTAGAGCGATCCGTCGCGGCTGATCACAAAACCGGGCGTGCCCTGGTTCACCAGTGCTACCGAAAAATCGGAGAAATCAGATTCGAAGCTTTGCGGTACGTCGATGACGGCGTCGTCCAGGTCCGTGATCAACGACTGCGCTGAGCCGACGATCAGGACCGGCAGGTCCCGTGGGCCGCGAAGGTCCGTCTCCGAGGCGGCGGGCAGTGCGGGCACGAACACCAGGCCGTCAGCGGCGAGCGCCGAAACGTAGGAGTCTCCGGCCGAGGCTAGTACCGCATCCGCGAACGAGTTGCCGCCGATCACGATGCGCACATCGGGCAGGTTGGAGTCGGCGTCGAGCGAACCGTATCGCTGGCCGTCCGGCACCGTGGCCGTCGACGTGACACCCTGCTGGACCAGTGCGACCACCACGTCCCGCAGATCTCCGTCGCCGATCACCTCGGCTACCCCGATGGCTACCTGGGCGCCGCCGTCGAAACGGAGCCGGGCGGTGGACGACAGGCCGGCCCAGGTGTGTGCGGGGTTGTCCAGGGTCCACAGGTTCTCGGCGGTGTCCAGTTCGGGGTAGCCGAAGGACCGGCCGATGGCCGCGAAGCCCACCTCCGACACGGGCAGGGCGCCGGGCAGGTCGAGGTCGAACCGTACGCGGAGCAGACGGTCCTGGCCGATCGACCCGTCCACGTGTGTACGGAACTCGACTCGTGTTGATCCGTGGAACAACACGACTTCACGGGTGATCGTCAACTCGTCAATATGAGCAACGCTGATCAACCTGCTGCCGACGGCGCTGTGCTCAACATGGACGGTGGCGGAATCAGCATTGACGCCCGGGCCCTTGGGCAGCAGGTGCCAGGGGCCCTCGCCCCAGTACGGGTGGTCGGCATACTCCTCCTGGAGCACCATCTGCCCGCCGAGCCCGCCGTCACGCAGCAGCTCACGGCCGCTGCGCAGATCGACGATGCTGGTCAGGGCGCCCCCGCGAGCGGGATCCGCCCGTACCCGGAAGTGCTCGTTGGCGATCACCGGCTCGCCGGAAGCCGGAAGCCATCCGGTGACCGGCGCGGCGCCGCCCGCCGTGGCGTGCCAGACCTGGTAACCCAGGGACGGCACCGCCTGGGCAAGAGCCGACAGACTGACCGAGGCGAGGCTGCCGTCGGGATGCGACGTGAACGCCTCGACGACGGCCGGGACACCGAGAGAGACGGGCGGCCCGCCGAGGGAGACGTCCGGCAGACCATGAGCGAGGTCCGGCGCGCTGAGGGAGATTGCCGACGGTCCCGGGGACGGGAAGTCCAGGTTCAGGCGCACTACACCGCCGCGGTCCCAGGACAGGCTGTTGGCTACCAGCACGGCCTGGCCGTCGCCGCTGGTGTCGGCGGCGGCAGCGAGACCGGTGACGGCGGCTTGGCGGGAGGTGGTGCCCAGTTCGTAGGCCTCGCGCCAGCCGGCTAGGAGGTCGAGGTAGACCTGATCGGACTCGGTCCCGGTGACGGCGTCGTGGTGTGCCCCGTAGGCGAGCAGCTTCCAGGCCTTGTCGAGCGCTACCGCCGGATAGCCGGTGCCGAGGAGTCCGGCGAGGGTGCCCAGGCGTTCGGCGTCCAAGACGATCGTCTCGATGGCCCGCTGTGCCTGCTTGGTGTCGATGTAGGAGACATCCTTGCCGGTGTAGACCGGGTTCATGTCCCGGGTCTGCGGCGAGAAACCGGCCGATCCGGCCGGACCAGACGAGGCCGCCGGGCCAGACGAGACGGCTGAACTGAAGGCGACAGGCGAGGCGGAGACGGAAGACGTGGGCGAGGTGGAAGAGGTGGAGCGGCTGAGCGGGATGGCTGCGACGGTTCGGGACATGTCGGTGCGGACCGCGTTGAAGAAGTCTCGGGGCAGGCCCATCTGGAAGCGGGGCCACACGTAGCGCTTGGGCCATTCGCGGTGGATCTCGGTGCACCACTTGGACGGGATGTTGTGGTCGTGGCCCACCGGCAGCATCACGTTGCGGGTGGCGGCTACCTTTCGCAGCTCGCGGTACTGGTTGTAAGCCTCGGCCAGCGCCTCTTCCAGGGTCTCCTTGCGTTCCACGTCCCACCCGGCCACGTAGTGGTTGGCCATGTAGGACGTCAGCAATCCGCGCCCGGACGGTGAGATCCACTCGAATTCGCTGGGGAACTGCATCCGTTCCATGTCGCCGGTGTGCCGGCGTGGCCCGATGTGGTGGAACGGCCCGCGGGCCCAGGAGCCGGAGGTCAGCCCGGCGTCGGCCATCAAGCCGGGGAACGCCGGGTCGTGCCCGAACACGTCGAGCATCCACGCCGACTGCGGGTCGCCGCCCAGTACGTCGCGCTGGTATTCCACGCCCAGGGCGGTGTTGCGGATCGTCGACTCGGGGTGGGTGAGGTTGGTGTTGGGTTCGTTGTACATGCCGCCGACCAGCTCGACCCGGCCCTCACGCAGCATCCGGCGCAGGTCGTCGCGGTCTTCGGGGTAGACGTCCCAGTACGGTTTCAGGTAGTCGATCTCGGCGAGGACGAAGCGGTAGTCGTCGTCGAGGCGGGCCGCGTCGATGTGGATGCGGACCAGGTCGAAGGCGGTACGTACGAACGCGGGGCGCAGTTTGTCGGCCTTCGGCACGTCGGGCAGTTGCTGCCACACTTCGGTGAAGCCGCGCTGGGTGTTCCACCACACCGGGTCGTAGTGGAAGTGCGACACCATCCACATGGTCCAGCCGGTGTCGGCGGCCCGGATCTGCCCGTCGAGCACGGCCTCCCCGGCGACCGCGGTGACCCGGTGGAGTGAGCCGGCGGTCGCGGGGGCGGCCACGCGCACGCCGACTTCCACGGTCACCTCGTCACCGGCGGCAAGGGCGGAGATCAACACCGGTTCGGGGGTACGGACGGTGGGGCCCTCGACGCGTACCAGCAACGGGCTTGTCGCCGAGTCGGCGGCGACGGTGACCCGGACGACCTGCCGGGGTGCCGCCTCCGTCCCGAGGAACAGATCGGTGCCTTCGATCGCGGTGATCCGCATTGGTTCAGTTGCCTTCCAGAGCCGAGGACGACGGGGCCGAGGACGAGAGGGTCGAGGACGCGGGTGTCCACGTGAACGGTGTAGCTCGCGCCCAGTCCGCGCCGAGCTCGCTGTACAGACTGCCCCCGGCCGCGGCCCGCCGGGTCAGATCGATCAGATCGACGAGGTCTTCCTGCGCCACCGGCAGCGGGTCGGGGCTGTGCCGGACCGCTTCGACGACCTGGGTGAACGCCAGGCACCCGGCCAGCGGCACCAGCAGCTCGACGGACCGGTCGGCGAGGTGATCGAGGAGGTTCTCCAGCAGGTCGGTGCGGGTGTGCCGGGTGGCGCCCTCCGCACTGATCAGCAGGTCCTCGGTGTAGTGCAGTTCGACGCTGTCAAGGCTGCCGTGCACGGTGACGACCGGTTCGCTCTCCGGTTCCGCGCAGAGGGTCGCGGCCACCGTCACCGGAGTGCCCCGGGCGGTCAGGATCCGCACGCTCGCGGTGTCGTGCGACTCCGGCGCCCGGGTGCGGTAGGTGTCCAGCTCGACCCGGCGGACCGGATCTCCCCCACCGGAACCGTCGAGAACCAGGGCGATGGCGATCGCGTGCGCGAACGGGTTGGTGAGCGCCCCGTCGTTGACCTCCCGCCCGTCCAGGCGGCGGCGCCCGGCCCAGGCGGCCCGGTTCCAGTACGCCTCGCCGCGCCACCAGAGCCCGGTCGCCCCGATCCCCCGGATCTCGCCGAGGTCCCCGGCGGCGATGCGCCGCCGGAGTTCGGTGACCGCGCCCGAGCCGTTCGCCTGGAAACCGACCTGAACCGCCAGACCGGTCTCCCGCTGTACGGCCACCAGGTGCTCGAAGTCGGCCAGGGTCGGCGCGACCGGCTTCTCCAGCAGCACGTGCGCACCGGCCCGCAGCGCGGTCTCGGCGAGTTCGGTGTGCGTGTGCACGGGGGTGCAGATCACCACCACGTCGGGAGTGACCGTGCCGAGGAGAGTGCGCAGGTCGGGGGCCCAGGCGCCGTCCCCGGCGAGGGCCTGCTCCTCGAGACAGAGCGCGCGCGGGTCGGCGACGCCCACGAACCGGACCCGCCCGGCCGCGTGCAGCCGGGCGAGGTTCTCCAGGTGGCCGCGTCCGTGGCCGTGCGCCCCGGCCAACACCACCCGCGGGACACTGACGTCCCCGAGCGGGGCGGCCGGGGCTACCTGTGGATCGGTCATCTCCGGCTGACCCGGACCTGGACGGCGCTACGGGTGTAGACGGCCTCGGCCTGGAAGCCGGGCGCGGTGACGGTGGCGAATCGGCCGGTCACACGCTTGGCGTCGAGGACGGTGAACAGGCCGGGTTTGGCGGCGTCGACCACCAGGCCGCTGCCGGCACCGATGGCGACGGTCTTCGCCTGGATCCGGCCGGTGCGCAGGGTGCCGCCGCTGATCGCCAGGTCGCCGCAAGCCACCGCGGAACGCGACGCGACAAGCGTGCCGCCGAGCAGCCGCACTCCGCCCCGGAAGGTGTTCGCGCCGGTCAGCGTCAGGGTGCCGGTGCCGCGCAGCGTCAGGCCACCCGGGCCGGAGATGTCATTGCGCCAGGAGTCAGAGAGTCCGTCGATCGTGACGTCCACGTCGGTCTCGAACGTGCCGTAACCGTCGGCCGCCTTGAACAGGTCCAGGCGTCCCCACTGCTCCGGGCCGTCGAGCAGCGCGTATCCGGCGGGCAGGGCCGTGGATCGCAGGACGGCGCGGCGCTGGGCGGCGGTCAGGTACGGCTGGCGGGTCTCCAGCAGCACTTCGGCGCCCTTCGGCACGGTCAGCGGCTTGTCCGGGCCGGTGCGCGGGAGGATGTAGGTGAGCCGCGGGAGGATCGACTTGCGGTTGGCGGCCCGGTCGGCGTACCCATCAGCCGGGTCCGGGGAAGTGGCGGTGAGGAATGCCGCGGCCTGGGCCCGGGCTGCCGCCTTGAGTCCCGCGTTGGCCGGGTCGTTCAAGATCGCGGCAGCGAGCGCGGTGGCCAGGATCCGGCCGCTGACCACGTCCAGCGGCGAGTGCATGCCGGCCGTGATCCGGGTGTCGGCCAGGTCGAACGCCGTGGTCAGCAGTTCCTGGTAGCGCTCCGGGAAGGCGTAGGCGAACGACAGCGCGGCCAGGAACAGCGCGTTGGTGTGGCCGCTGGGGAAACCGCCGTCGTCAGCCGGGGTGAGACCGCGCTGGCGCAGCAGTTGCGGCACCACGACGACCTTGGACTGGTAGACCGGGTAGCCGAACTCGTCGACGGCGCCGGTGTCGACGACCGTGCTGTCGGTGGTCATCCGCCAGGGGCGCGGGTATTGGACGGCGAACTTGCTCGGGTTGGACGACGACCAGTTGCCGCGGACCGTGTTGACCAGGGTGACGATCTGCCCGAGCGACGAGGTCGGCGAGCCGGCGCCGTTGGTGGAGCCGGCCGGGGCCCCCGCCGGGACGAAGTCGCTGACCGTGGTGGCCGGCGTGGTGGCGGGAGCCTCGGTGATACCGGTGACCGCGAGGGCGGCGGTCCGGTAGGCGGCGGCCCACGGGCCGAGACCGGCGATCACTGCGTAACTCTGGTGCTGGCGGTCGACGACGAACGCCCGGGCGCCCTCGGCGGCGGTCCGGGAGGCGGTGCGGGTCTCACAGAAGCGCACGTTGGCGCGGAGCACTGCCTGGTTCAGGGCGGTGCCGTTGTTCCAGGCGGTGCCGGTCTGCCAGTAGGCGCCGATGCCGGACAGGATGCGTACGGCGGCGTTGGTCTCGCTGGTCAGGTTGGTGGTGAGGTTCGACTGGTAGTCGTCGACGAAGGCGGGAAGCGCGGCGGCGACGGCGGCCCGGCTCAGCCAGGGGGCGGCGAAACCGGCGGCGGTGACGGTGAGAAGGGTACGGCGACTCAACGGCATGGGGGGGGTCCTCAGTCTTTAAGGCCGGCGTTCATGTCCGCACTCATCACGTACTTCTGGAAGATCAGATAGATCGCGACGAGGGGGATCATGGACATCACGGAGGCACCGAGCAGGACTGACCAGTTGATGTTCTGCGCGCCGATGATGCTGGCGACGCCGATCTGGAGGGTGAACTGGTTCGGGTCGTTGAGGATGATCAACGGCCAGAGGTAGTCGTTCCAGCGCCACTGGAACGAGAAGATCGCCAGGGTCATGATGATCGGCTTGGCCAGCGGCAGCATGATCCGGATGAAGGTGGAGATCTCACCGGAGCCGTCGATACGGGCGGCCTCGAGGAGGTCGTTCGGCACCGTCACGAAGAACTGGCGGAACATGAACGTGCCGGTCGCGGTGATGACCGCGGGGACGATCACGCCGGCCAGGTTGTTGTACAGACCGAGGTCCCGGACCACCACGAAGAGCGGCGCGAGGATGGTCTCACCGGGCAGCATGGTGGTGGCGAGGATGCAGACCGCGAAGATCTTCAGCCACCAGCTCTGGTACTTGGCCAGGGCATAACCGGCGGCGGCGCTCGCCACGACGGTGAGCAGGGTGGCGCCGACCGCCACGATCAAGGTGTTCACGAAGTAGCCGGTGAAGTCGAACTTCGTCAAGGCCTCTGAGTAGCCGTCCAGGGTGAACCGGCTCGGGAAGAACGTCAGCGGATAGGAGAACAACTCGCCGGCCGGCTTGAACGAGCTCATCACGAACCAGAGCGTCGGGAAGCCGTAGACCACTACCAGCAGCCAGAGCACCGCACTGGAGCTGATCTTGCGAGCGAGGTCACCCGTACGGCTGCCGGGCTTTTTGTTGTTGCCCTGCTTAGGTGAGCGCAGTGCCGGGGGCATGTCAGCTCTCCTTCTTGCGGTTGGCCAGCAGCTGGACGAGGGCGACGATCATCAGGATCAGCAGCAGTACGAACGACGCCGCGCTGGCGTAGCCGATCTGTGCCTTCCGGAATCCGGTCTGGTAGATGTACTGGACGATCAGGTTGTTGGCGGTGCCCGGCCCGCCCGCGTTGACCGCGACGATCAGGCTGTACTCCTTCATCGCGTGCAGCGTGCTGAGCAGCACCACGATGAACGTGGTCGGCGCGATGGCCGGCAGGGTGATCGACCGGAACTTCTGCCAGGCGCCGGCACCGTCCAGGTCGGCCGCCTCGTAGTACGAGACCGGCACGTTCTTCAGCGCGGCGACGAACAGCAGCATGTTGAACGCGGTGCTGCCCCAGGTCGCGGCGATGATCACCACCATCAGCGAGAGATCGGCGTTGGACTGCCACGGAACCGGGTCGAAGCCCAGCTCGGTGATGATGAAGTTGACCAGACCGAAGTTCTCGCCGAACAGCCAGCGCCAGATGACACCGGCGATGATCGGGGAGATCAGCCAGGGCAGGAAGAACACCGTCCGGGCGATCCCCTTGCCCTTGGTGTACGGGCTGACCAGCAGGTATGCCGTGCCGAGAGCGGCAACGACGCTGAGCGGGACGACGGTGGCGGTGTAGATCACGCTGCGCCACAAGGCCGCCCAGAACGCCGGGTCGTCCATCAGGCGGGTGTAGTTGTCCACGCCGACGAACTGAGCGTCACCGATGCCGGTGTAGCTGGTGAACGAGTAGCCCAGGCCGATCACCGCGGGCCAGACGAAGAACAGGCAGAACAGGATCAGGTTGACAATGATGAAGAGCAGAGGTGCCCCGACGTAGCTGTTCAGCTTCCGCCGCTTCCGGGGCTGGGCCACCGCGGTGTCGACCATGGTGCACTCTCTTTCCTGCGGATGCGGCCCACCCCGCGGGGTGGGCCGCACGCCATGGTCGGTCAGTTGAGCTGCACGTTCCAGCCGTCGACGATGTTCTTCACGGTGGTGTTGACGTCCTGCTCACCGTTGATGAACTTGGCCATCTCGACCTTGGTGGGGTCCTCGGCGGCGGGCTTGCCGGCCAGCAGGAGCTTGGTCTGGTTCGCCTGGCCGGAGGCCGAGATCGGGTCGGCCAGCGCGATCTCCTTGTTGTAGAGGGCGAAGGCGTCCAGCGCGGCCTGCTTCTCGAACGGGTACTTCAGGTCCAGGCCCTGCTCGATCGGCAGGTAGCCGTTGCTCTGCGCGAGCTTGGTGTAGTTGGCCGGCTGGAAGAGGAAGTCGACCCACTTCTTGGCGGCCTCGGCCTTGTCACCGTTGAACGCGGTCACCAGGCCACCGAGGTTGATGTCGGTGGCGTGCACCGGCTGGGCCGGGGTCGGGGCGCTGACCCAGTCGAAGTCGGTGATGCCGTCGGCGAAGTCGGCGACCTGCCAGACGCCGGAGTAGTACGCGACGACCTGGCCGCTCTTGAACAGGGCGCTCGGGTCGGCGCCGGAGGTCCACACCGACTTCGGCATGACCTTGTCATCGTTGATCTTGGCGAAGTCGGTCAGCGCCGAGACGGTGGTGGCGTCCGGGGTGGCGTACTTGTTGTCCGCGTCGAGCTGGAAGCCCTTGCCGCCGCGGGTGTAGATCCAGGAGCGGATGCGGGCCGGCGAGTTGTCGTAGACCAGCTCGTACTTCGCGCTGGTGGCGGCCTTCACCTTGGCGGTGGCGGCGAGGAACTCGTCCCAGGTCCAGGTGCTGGCCGGGTCGGTGGGGTAGGTGACCTTCGCCTTGTCGAACAGGCTCTTGTTGATGTAGAGCCCGGCGGCAGTGACGTCCGAGGGGATCGCCAGGACCTTGCTGTCCTGGACGACGATGAAGTCCTTGTTGATCTTGTTCGCTTCGGCGTTCGCGATCGACGAGAGGTCCTGCACCTGGTTGACCCAGAGCGGGTCGAGGGCCGGGACGCTGGCGGTGTCCGGCAGGGCGTCCGCCTGGGCGGCCTGCTTCAGCTTGTCCTTGTACCCGTCGTTCGGGATGTTGACGATCTCGACCTTGATGCCCTCTTTGGCCTCGAACTCGGCGGCCAGGTCGGCGTAGCCCTTGTCCTGGGCGTTGGTCGAGTACCAGAAGGTGATGCTCTTGACGTCGCCGTCCCCGCCGTCGGAGCCGGAACCGCAGGCGCTGAGCGCCAGAGTGGCGACGACACCCACTGCGAGTGTGCTGAGCCGGCCCTTCCGGGCGAATGCCGAAATGCCCATGACTATCTCCTCGATGAAATGTCTTCCCGTGGCGGGAGACGTTAGAGGAAAGCGCTTACCTCGTCAACGACCAGTGGTTTCACAGCTTAGGTGTTATCGACTTGTGCCCCATTTTCGACAGCACTAGTCGGCATGTTTCCTAATTGACGGAGGCAGCGATCCGCAGGCGTAGCCGGGACGGGGCTTTTCCGGTCACGTAGAGGCGAACTCCACCGATCGCATCGGTGCCGCCGAGAAACTCGTACTCCTCCCCCGGGTGATAGCCCGGAGCAGCCTCCGCAGGCGTCTCCGGGGACTCGAACACGGTGACGCTCAGTGCGTCACCCGCCACCCGGTAGGTGGCCGTGCCCGACTCCAGTTGCCACCGGTCGTCACCGAGCGCCGCCGCGCCGGACATGGTCCCGCCCGGGCGGAACGCCAGTTCCAGAGACCAGTCCACCACGGCTCCGGACACGTCCACGTCCAGATCGGCACCGGTCTCGGTCAGCGTCACCCGGATCCCGGTGGTCAGCGTGACCCGGTCACTGGCTCGCTGGGCGAAGTCCATGGCGGCACTGAAGCGCCCGTCGTCACCGACGGTATATCGGCCCTGATCATCACGGTCGGTGACGGAAAGGGGCTGGTAGTAGCCCGCCGACACGGCCTCGCCCAGGACCGCGGTGTCGCCGTCCACGGTCAGGCCGGCGGACCGGAACGGGCCCAGGCCGAAGAACGTCCGCGACAACCGGGCGCTGTCCAGGACCGCGCGGCCGGCGTACAGGCGCAGGAAGGTCGGTGAGTTGGCCAGCCCGGACCGGATCCGCTGGTGCCGGGCGTGATCGGAACCGCCGAACACCACCGCGGTACGGGCCGGGCCGTGCGCCACCAGGGTGCCCGCGGCGGTGAAGTGCCGGCCTCGGACAGCCGGCGGAGCCTGCGGGGGCGGGAGTAGCCGCCCCACCTCCGGGGTCAGCAGCAGCGCGGTGGCGGCGGTGCCTGCCGATGCGATGCCCTGCTCCAGGGCGAGACCCGCGGCCCAGGCCAGGTCGCCGCGCCCGCGCCGCACGGCGAGCAGCCGCAACGGCAGCAGGTAGGGCTGCAGCGGCACCGGCCAGCGCTGGTCCTGACGGCGGGACAGCACCGTCTCCACGGTGCCGTCCGGCAGCAGCAGGTCGAGCGTGGCGGTCAGGTTCTGCTCCACCGCGGCGGCCAGATCCGGCCGGTCGAAGACGTCCGCGATGGTCAGCAGCGACGGGTTCGAGACGTGCGCGGCATAGTTGGGACTGCGCTCGGACCACAGGCCGTCCTCGATGTCGACGCCCTCGGCCAGCCACTGCTCCACCCGGGCGGCCAGCTCCGGCCGCGGGTCCAGACGGTGCAGCCGGGCCAGCGCGGCGGACAGCTCCCATCGGTGGTTCGGGGTGTGCACACCGCCCTTGACCAGTGCCGGTGTCATCGATTCCAGCAGGTCGGCGAGGTCTTCCTGCTGGTCGCCCAGCAGCTGGGCGGCGTCGGCCAGATCGTTGACGCTGAACGCGGAGTCCGGCGGTGAGTCGACGTTGTCGCCACCGCGGAACAGTCCGCTGGGGTTCTGCAGCCCGCGCAGCAGCCCGATCAGCTCCCGCGCGGGCACGAGCAAGGCCGGATCGCCGGTCAGGCGCCAGCCGGCGGCCAGCGTTTTGACCCGCTCGGCGAGCCGGCGGTGCTGCATCTGGCGCCACCGGCCGGCGTCCTCACCGAGAATCCCGTCGACCTCCCGGTCCAGAGCGGTACGGACACGGGTATGGAAGACAGGATCCGGATCGGTCAAGTCAGGCTCTTTCCTAATGACGTTGATAAACGGGATGCCGCATTTTTGGGTGACCCCGAAAGGCCGTCAGCGATACAGCGACGGAACCGGCGGGAGATTCACCGAATGCCGCTCTCCGCTTTCCAGTGCGGCCACACAGGCCTGCGCGACGAAAGTGGCCGCGAAACCATCCCAGGCGGTCGCCCCGCCACCGCTGCCGTCGATCCAGTCCTGCAATTCCAGACGGTACGCCTCGGCGAATCGGGGCCGCCAGTCGCCGGGCAGTTCCCGGGCGTGCAGGCCACCCCGGCGCAGCGAGGTCGGCGGCGGGGCGTCGAGGGTGACGGTGCCGCCCTCGGCGACCAGCTCGCAGCGCACCTCGTAGCCGTACCGGGCGTTCACGAAGATCTCGACGTCGGACAGCACCCCGGACGCGGTGGTGAGGATCAGGAACTGCGGGTCCTGGGTACCGCCGCCCTGCGCGGTGCGCCGCGGCCGGTGCACGGCCACCTCGACGATCTCCTCGTCGAACAGCCAGCGGGTGACGTCCAGCTCGTGCACCGCCGAGTTGGTGATCACCGCCGAATCGGGCAGGCCGGGCACCGCGGCCGGGTTGCGGTGCACGTTGTGCAGCATCAGCGGCGCGCCCACCGCCCCGTCCTTGAGCACCGTCTTCAGGTCGGTGTAACCGGGGTCGTAACGGCGCATGAACCCGACGGTGATCAGCCGGCTGCCGTACGCGGTCTCGGCCTCCAGGATCCGGGCGCAGCCCTCGACCGTCGGCGCGAGCGGCTTCTCGCACAGCACCGGCTTGCCGGCGGCGATGCAGGCCAGCACGAAGTCCTCGTGGGTGGCGTCCGAGGAGGCGATCAGCACCGCGTCGATGCCGGAGTCGGCGATCAGCCTGTACGGGTCGTCGAACACCCGTGCTCCGCCGCTGCTCGCCGCGACCCCGGCGGCCCGCTCGGCGTCGAGGTCGAAGACTCCGGCCACGATCGCGCCGGAGACCGCCTCGGTCAGCAGCCGGGCGTGGTCGGTGCCCATGATGCCGGTGCCGATGATCCCGATCCGTTTCACCGCGGGCACTCCGGTGCGGTCCGCGGCCTGATCCGGTTCGTGCAGGGTGGTCATCAGGAAACCTCCGAAAGGAACTTGACACTGGTACGGACGTCGCCGACCGGGCCCTCGCCCGCGGGCGACGGTCCGGCCAGGGCGCAGTCCTGTTCGAGGACGTACCAGCCGGAGTAACCGGCGGCTTCGAGGGCGCTGACGATCCCGGCGACATCCACGTCACCGGCGCCGAGCGGCGTGTAGAGACCGGCGCGTACCCCGTCGATGTAGGCGCGGGTGCCGTCCTGGACGGTGGCCGCGACCGCGAGGTTCACGTCCTTGAGGTGCACGTGCGAGATCCGGGCGGCGGCCAGTTCGAGCAGTTCGGCCGGTTGCATGCCGCCGATCAGCAGGTGGCCGGTGTCCAGGCAGATCGGCACGTCGCTGCCGTCGAGCACCCGCAGCACCGCTTCCCGGCTCTCCACCGCGGTCCCGACGTGCGGGTGCAGGCTGGAGCGCAGGCCACGCTCGGCGGCCATCCGCTGCAGCGTCTCCAGAGCGGCGAACAGGGTGTGCCACTCGGCGTCGGTCAGGTGGACCTTGTGGTCGTAGCTGCCGTCGGTGGACCGGGCGGCCAGCACCACCACCTCGGCGCCGGCGGCCGCGAGGGTGTCCATCGCGGCGGCGGCCTCGGCCAGATCGTCGGCGGTGCAGACGTGCATCGGCACCGGCAGGAAGCCGCCGATCAGGGTCAGGCCGTTGCGGTCCAGGTTGGCCCGCACGTCCGCCGGGGTCTCACCCAGGTAGCCGGTGGGACCCAGCTCGGTGGCGCGCAGCCCGAGCCCGCTCATCTCGGCGAGGACCCGGTCGGCGGGCAGCTCGTGCCCCCAGCCGGGCGCCTCGCAGACACCCCAGGAGATCGGGGCGCCGCCGACGCGTTCCGCGAAGCCGGTCATGACTTGTCTCCTCCTACAGGGATGAGCAGGCGTTACAGCAGCGTGTCGCGAAGGTTTCCGCGGCCCGTGTGAGCAGCTTCCGACGCGATGTCGATCACGTCAAGACTTTGTCTTGACATTGTTCTGAACGCACTGACAAACTTCCGCATCTGCCCATGAACCTTCTTCTATGTGGCCAGCTCGGCGCCCATCTCGCCAGGCGGGCACTGGATTGACATAAGGTTCGCCGCGAGCGAGGTTCCCACCGTGCCGATGCCGCCCCTTGAGATCGACCGCACCAGCCCCGTCCCCATCTACTTCCAGATCGGCCGCCGCCTGGAAGAGGCCATCGACCGCGGCGAGCTGGTCCCCGGGGAGCGCATCCCCACCGAGATCGAGCTGGCCGACTCCCTGGACATCTCCCGCCCGACCGTCCGCCGGGCCATCGAGGAACTCGTCGACAAGGGCCTGCTCACCCGCAAACGGGGAGTCGGCACGCGGGTCACCGACGTCCAGGTGCGCCGCCGGGTGGCCCTGACCAGCCTGTTCGACGACCTGGCCGCCGCCGGCCGACAGCCGCAGACCCGGGTGCTGAACTTCGAACGCGACTGCGTCGACCGGCACGCGGCCCGGATGCTGGGCCTGGCCGCCGGTGCGGAACTGGTGCACTGCGAACGGCTGCGCCTGGCCGACGGCATGCCGCTGGCGGTGCTGCGCAACTGGCTGCCGCCCCGGTTCGCCGACCTCAACGGCGACTCCCTGGCCACCCGCAGCCTCTACCGGATGATGGGCGAGTGGAACGGCCGGCCCGCCGTCGCCAAACAGCGGATCACCGCGAAAGCCGCGACCCCCGCCCAGGCCCGGCTGCTGGACATCGGCCCGCACACGCCGCTGATCAGCATGCAGCGCACGTCGTTCGACAGCACCGGCGCGACCGTCGAATACTCCGACAACCTGTACCGGGCCGACCACTACGCCATCGAGGTGACCGTCTTCAATCGGTGAACCCGGCGCGTGCGACGATGCTCGGCATGCCCGAACGACTCATGCAGGTCGACGAGGTCACCGACGTCCTCGAAGTGCGTGAGGCCCTGGAACGGACCGCCGCGGCTCGGGTGACCGCGCTGCGCCGCGATCCGGGCGTGATCGCCGCCGAGCTGCGCGAACCACTCGACCGCCAGGCCGCCGCGATGGCCGCCGGGGACATGGCGACGTTCATGGTGGCCGGCGTCGACTTTCACTTCCACGTGGTCGCGCTCTCCGGGAATCCGATCGCCGAGCGCCTCTTCGGGCCGCTGCGGGATCACCAGCTGCGCCTGGCCCGGTTGGTGCTGACGGTCGCCGATCTGGAACCGGCCGATTCGTTCGCCGAACACCTGGAACTCGGCGACCGCCTGCGCGAGCACGACTTCGCCGGCTACTCCCGGGTGCTCGACCGTCACCTGGCCCGGCACCAGGGCCTGCTCTAGCGGGTCGCCGACACGAACACCCGGTCACGGCCGGCGCGTTTGGCGGCGTACAAGGCAAGGTCTGCTCTGGCCAGAAGCTCTTCGGCCGACTCGTGACCGTTCCACTGGGCGGCACCGGCTGAGAACGTCTGACCGAGCGGGGTCGCTGCCTGGAGACGCTCGATGATGTGGTCGGCGTCGCCGAGCCGGGCATGATCGAAGACCGCGCCGAACTCCTCGCCCCCGTAGCGGGCCAGCAGGTCCTCCGGCCGCAGCTGGTCCCGCCAGGCGCCAGCGGCAGTGGTGAGCAGTTCGTCGCCGCCCTGGTGACCGAATTCGTCGTTGTAACGCTTGAAGAAGTCCAGGTCGATGATCGCGACGACCACCGGGGTGCCGTGCCGGCGGGCCGCGGCGATCCGGCGCTCCAGCTCCAGATCCCAGGCCCGGCGGTTGGGCAGGGCGGTCAGCGCGTCGATGTGGGCGACCGCGTCGAGCTGACGGGCCTTGTCCTGCACCTGGCCGACCAGGTCCACCATCCGGAGCGTGACCAGGGCGAACAGCAGGATGCAGCCGGTACCGGCGGCGATCCAGTCGACCTTGCCGTCCTGCAGGAAACCCTGCGCCAGCAGCAGCGCCGGAGCGGCCATGCAGGTCAGGTTCACCAGCATCACGCGGCGGAGCGACATGTCGGTCACCGGGCGCAACGGGCGGCCGCTGAGGACCCGCATCGACGGGTGGATGGCGGTGCCGGCCATCAGGATGGCGGCGAACGACGAGACCGCGGTCAGGTCCGGCGCGTCGATCACGAAGACCATCGCCACCAGGCTGAACATGTGCGTCACGGCCTGCAGCACGATCGAGATGCTGAGCTGCCAGAACGCCGCGTTGCGCTGCCCGACCGCGGTGAAGAACCGGATCAGTACACCCAGCAGCAGGACGTCACCGAACGGGAACAGGGCGGCGTAGACGTCCCCCATCATCTCGGTTCGCATCCGGAGCAGTGGGGTGATCACCAGAAGCCAGCAGGCCAGCCCGAGACCGACACTGATCATCAGCGCGTCGAGCATCCCGGCCCGGTCCTGCCGCCAGGAGGCGCCGCGCACGATGAAGAGCAGAGCCGCCGCCTCGACCGGGTAGATCGCCATGAAGATCGGGAAGGCGATCGGGATGGCACCGGCCAGGTAGAAGACGTAACCGAGAACCGTGATCAGGCCGGCGCCGGCCAGCATCAGCCACGGCCAGCTCGGCCGGGGACGGTTCAGCCACACCCCGGCCGCGATACCGGCGGCGAAGAGGATCGGCATGACCAGTGCCATCAGCCCGCCGACCGGGCCGGTCGGGGTGGTGAACAGCTGACCGGAACAGAAGAGCAGCCCGCCGGCCAGCCACATCCACCAGATCCGGACGAGTCTCGCCTGGCGGGCGGGGTCCGGTGCGGCCTCGGTCCCCGATCCCGGCTCACCAGCGCGCAGGACCGACACGTCCACCGGTTCACCCGGTTCCGCGCGGTTCAACAGAGCCTGCGTCACGTGCGCCGCCTCCCCCTCGTCAGGTCGCTGAGGTCATCATCGGCAAGGACCGGCGGGGCCGCAGCAGTCCGGCCACTTCCGCAACCAGGTCGCCACCGGACCGGTACGCGTGCGTCTTTCGCTGATACCTCAGGAACGGGACGGCCCGGCATAATGCATCCATGCAACCCTCTGCGACGGCGTCCTTCCCGGGTCGGGCGCTGCTCGCCACCGGGGCCGCGATCGCCGCGGCCGGAGCCGTCGTCCTGTCCGGCCTGCTGATGGGCCTGGTCGGTCCCGGCGACGTCGGCGAGCCCATCGAGTCCGGCAAGCCGGCGACCATCGTCTTCGACGGCTCACCGCGGATGGTGTGGGCGACCGCGGACGTCGACGTCCACTGCCAGGCGTCCAGCACCGCCGGGCCGACGTCCTGGGGGAACACCCGGATGTTCCAGGACTTCACCACCCGCGACCGGTTTGGTGTCGCCCTGCTGACCGCCGAGCCGGCCGGCGAGCACATCTGGACGTGCACCGCCGCGAGCCCGGCCGGGCTGTCGGTCGGCACTCCCCCGCTGGTCCACGACCTGCGCACCCGGACGGACCTGATGCTGGGTGTCGCGGCCCTGACCTTGCTGGCGCTGGTCCTGGGCGTGCTCGCGGTGGTGCGGCGCCGGGCTATTTGATCCGGCGGGTCGAGCGGGCCACCAGCTTGTCGTACTCCTTGTGCCCGTCCAGCCACTCACTCAGCAGCGGGCACATCGGCACGACCGTCCGGTTCCGCCCGCGGGCGTCGTCCATCACGGCACGGGCCAGGGCGTCCCCGATCTCCTGCCGCTCGAACCGCGGATCGACCTCGGTGTGGGTGAAGGCGACGATCGGGCCGGTCACCTGGTAGGTGATCACACCGGCCAGCTCCCCCGCCTCGTCCCGGGCCTCGAAGCGACCCCGCTCGGGATTCTCCACCACCGTGATCGTCACCGGCCCATCCAACCACGTCCCGCTCTCAGTCGACGGGGCGGCGCTGCACCAGCCGGACCGCCATCGGCGCGTCCGGTGCGGGAGCGTCCCGGAAACGTTCGATCAGGGCTTCCAGGTGTTCGGCGGGCATCGGGCGGGCCAGCTGGTCGCCCTGGCCGAGGCGGCAACCGGTGGCGAGCACGGTCGCCAGGTCCGCCTCGGTGGACAGGCCGTGGGCGACGACGTCCATGCCGAGCCGGCGGCCGAGCGTGACCGCGACCTCCATGATCACGCCGACCGACGCGGGAGCCCCGTCATCCTGGCTGAACACCTTGCGGTCCACCTTCAGCAGGTCGACCGGCAGGATGCGCAACCGGCTGAGCGAGGTGGGCCCGGCGCCGAAGTGGCCGACCGCGGTGCGGATGTCGCTCGTCCGCAGGTTCCGCAGGTGGTCGGCGAGGAGCGCATCGGATTCCGGACCGTGGTGCAGGTCGTTCTCACTGATCTCGACGACCAGCGCCGACCGGGGCAGCCGGTGCGTCGCCAGGACGGTCTCCAGCCCGGTGTGGAACGACTCCTCCCCCAGCTCGCCGGGACGGACACCGAACGAGAACCACAGCGGATGATGCTGCTCCCGCCAGGCGGCCGCGTGCCGGCACATCCGGTTCAGTGCCCAGATCCGCAGGTCGCCGAGCACGCCGAGGTCGTCGGCCAGGGCCAGCAGCTCGGCGGCGGGCAACCGGCCCAGGGACGGATGCCGCCAGCTGAGGATCACCTCGACCCCGACGGGCCGCCGGCCGGCGAGTTCGAACACCGGCTGGAAGAGCAGTTCCAGCTCGTTGCGGTCCCGGGCGGTCGGCAGGTCCTGCTCCAGGGTCGACCGGCGGACCAGTTGCTCCTCGACGGCTTCGTCGTACCAATCGACGCCGCCGGGTGGCCGGGTGCGCGCCACCCGCAGGCCGAGTGCAGCCCGCCGCATCACCTCGTCGATGTCGGTGTCCGGGGCGAGTTCGCCGATCCCGGCCCAGACCTGCAGGTGGGCGCTGACACCGTCCACCTCGTACGGCACGGTCAGCTCGGTCACCAGGAGGCTGGCCAGCACGTGCGCGCGGAGCGCCCCGTTGCGGGTGATCACCGCGAGCTGGGCGTCGCCGATCCGGGCGGGCACGTCGGTGGCACCGATCCGGGCCTGGACCCGGCGGGCCGCCTCGACCAGCACCGCCTCGGCCCGGTCGGTGCCGTGCACGTCGGCGATCGCGGTGAGGCCCCGCAGTTCCACTTTGATCAGCGCGCCCCCGTCGGCGGCCGGCCGCCCGGCGTGCCGCAGCCCGTGAATGTTCGCCAGCCCGGTCAGCGGGTCCAGGTGGGTCGCCTGTTGGAGGGCCTGTTCGAGTTCCCGCTGGTCGCTGACGTCCCGGATGTGGATCACCAGGCTTCGCCCGGGGATGGCCGGGTCGGCGCCGCCGGCGGTCCACGCGGTGTCCCGTCGGCGCCCCAGGCCGTCCAGGACGACGGCGGAGAAGGACTCGTCAGACTCCTCGCCGCCGAGCCGGTCGGTCAGGAACCCTTCAAGGGCGCCGGCCTGCTCCGGGTCGACCAGAGCGGTGATCGGGCGGCCCAGCACGCCCTGATCGGACAGCCCGAAGTGCCGGGCCGCGGCGGGCGACTGCCAGCGCACCGCCAGACCACTGTCGAGCACCATCGCCACGTCGGACGAGCCGAACATCAGGCTGCGCAGCCGATTGCCGTGGTGGGTCAGGTGGTCGGCGTGCCGGCGCAGGGCGATGGCCGCGACGAACTCCCGGGTCGCCACCGCGAGCAGGGCGGTCACACACAGCGCGATGGCCGTGGCGTCCAGGTCGCCACCGTGCAGCAACCGGGCCACCACCGCTATCGCGGCGCCCAGCACCGGCAGGGTGAACAGCGGGAAACCGGCGGCGGGCTCGCTGCCCACGGCCGGGAGCGGCCCCGCGTCGGGATCGACCCGGACACTGCCCCACCAGATCGCCCAGGCGGCGACGTTCATCGCGGCGCCCGCCGCCAGGGCGGCCGGCGCCGAGTTGGGGTTGGCCGGGTTGTCCGCGCCGATGACCAGGGCGATGAGACAGATCAGAGACAGCGCGACGCCGGGGCCGGTCCAGCGCAGCGCGGCCCGGTGCCGGACCGAGTGCACCCCGGCGACCGCGGCCAGAGCGGTGGCGACCGCGCCGAGGAAGGCCGCGATCGCCGAGGCACCCCGCAGGTAGCCGTCACTGAGGATCAGCACCCAGGTCGGCAGGATCAGGCAGGCCGACACTCCGACGGTGTCCAGCCAGACCCGCAGTCGGCCGAGCGGATCGCGGTGCTGCTGAGGCCGCAGCAGCGCAGGCAGCGTCACCAGAACGGTGAGGATCAGGGTGACCAGGTAGAGATGCGCGGCGACCGGGACACCGTCGGTGGTGGCGGCCGGCATGACGACTGTGACGACGGCGGCGGCCGCACCGGTGACACCGGTGAGGAGCAGGCCGGTGCCGAGCAGCGCGGCCCGGAACCGCGGGCCGGCGACGGCACCTCGCCACGCCGCCCACAGCATCGCCGTGCCGGGAACGGCCGCGGCGGCGGCCAGCAGTCCACCGGCGACGGTCAATGGCAGCAGGAGCACCACAGCGATGGCCCAGGCCGCGCCGACAGCGACGTACGTTGATGGACGCACCGAGCGGAGTCCAACCATGCCGCACATCTTACGGAGCGGAATCGATCTATCGGCAACGCGTGACTAGCCGGTGGCCGAGACGACCATCGGGGTGCCGGCGACCGGGTCGAGGGCTTGTTCGCCTCGACCTCTTCGCCGGACCCGTCGGCTGACCGTACCGAGCGCGATCTTCCCGAACCAGGGTGAGCGACGCATAGTTGTCGCGCACTGACGATATTTGATCGAACACGGCAACTTGCCGTCCGACAGCCTGCCACCGGGTGGCAACTGCTGGGACGGGGTCGTCGCTGGGATCTTGTTCGTGCAGGTCAGTGGCATCTGCAACGTTGGCGCATGCGTGCGTGAGAGTGCGGACAAAGTGGACGGGGCGCTCGAAGCGTCGCGGGACGGGATGCGGGCGCTCTGGATCTCGCTCGCCGTGCTCGGGGTGACCGCTGCCGTCCAGGCCGGGATCGTGGTGTAGATCCGGGTCGGTGGCTCTGCTCGGGGACACGCTGCACAACGTGGCGGACGCGCTCACCGCCGTGCCGCTCGGGATCGCGTTCTGGCTGGGTCATCCGGGCGACGAGTGTCACGGCGAGTTGTCCCACCATCGACGCGGGCGGATGGCCACGACCGCCGGATAGGCTGGGGGCGTGACTGGGTACTCGTACCGAATGCGCCGGTCCTTTCTGTTCGTGATCCTGATGATCGTGACGGCGGTGCTCTTCCCGGCCGATCACCACCATCACACCGACGGCCACTTCACCGTCGCGACCTGTGTGGATTCCGACGCCGTGCCGGTGCACGAGCATCGCCGCGACCCCGGCACGATGTCCCCGGTGGCGTCGCGCGGGCGGCTCGCGGAGCCCGGCACCACGTCCGCCGGCGCGAGCGTCCCGGCTCCGCCACTACCGGTCTGCTCACTGATAGCCCACGTCGATCTGCGTCTTCCGGGTGTTCTGCGGGTGTAGGAGCGACTTCGCTCCCGCACACATCCCCCGCAGACCGGAGAGACGACACAGGTGCATCCCCAACCGAACCGACGGACCACCCACGCCTACGGCACCCCCAAGAACCTGCTGGTGTACGACCGGTGGGGCGCTTCCGGACGCCCGGTCGTCCTGCTGCACGGCCTGTTCTACGACCGCACCATGTGGTGGCCGGTCGCCGCCGACCTGGGCGGCTCGTGTACCGCGGTCGCCGTCGACCTGCCCGGTCACGGTGACTCGGCGCGCCGCGACGAATACTGCCTGGACCGGCTCACCCACGACCTGGCGATGCTGCTCAGTCGTCTCGACCTACGGCGGGCGCCGATCCTGGTCGGGCATGCCGAGGCTGCGCGGGTGGCCGAGACGTTCGCGGCGAAGTACGCCGTCCACTCGGTGATCACCGTGGCCGGGGCGGGGCTCGACGACGTGCCGGAGGCGTACCGGCAGTTCGCCGTGGCCCGGCCGGATCAGGAACTCGCCGACGCGTACCGGGAACGGCTCCTCCCCCGGCAGACCACCGCGACCCTGCAGGTGGACCTCGGTGACAGTTTTCCGCATCTGCGGGATCCAGCGGCGTTCGCGGCCCTGCTCAGAAACGTGCGGTGAGCGCCGCCCGGACGGCGTTCAACAGTTCGGCCCGGGTGAACGGCTTCTCGATCAGGGCGATGTCCGGATCGAGGACGCCGTGTGTGCTGGACAGCACCCCGGCCGCGTACCCGGACATGTAGAGCACCCGGGTCAGCGGCCGGCACCCGGTCACCTTCTCGGCCAGCGCGGTGCCCAGCATCGTGGGCATCACCACGTCGGTGAGCAGCAGGTGGATCTGGCCCGGATGGTCCTCGGCGATCCGGATCGCGGCCGTCACGTCAGCCGGCGCGAGCACCAGATAGCCACTGGTCACCAGCATCCGCTCACACACCAGGCGCAGGGACGGCTCGTCCTCGACGAGCAGTACCGTCTCGCCGGCGCCGCGCGGGGCCTCGGTCGGCGTGGCCCGGGTGCCGACCTCGGTGGGCCTGCGGTCGGTGACCGGCAGGAGCACCGTGATGGTGGTTCCGGCGCCCTCCAGTGACTCGATGCGGACACCGCCACCGGCCCCGGTGATGATGCCGTAGACCATCGCCAGGCCCAGCCCGGTGCCCTGGCCGGTCGGTTTGGTGGTGAAGAACGGCTCGAAGATCCGGTCGATGATGTCCGGGGGCATGCCGGTGCCGGTGTCGCTGACACTCAACCGCACGTACTCGCCGGGCTCGATCGGCGGTCCCTGCACCTCGCATTCCGCGCCGACGGCCACCGCACCGGTCTCGATGGTCAGGACACCGCCCGAGGGCATCGCGTCCCGGCCGTTCACCGCAAGGTTCATCAGCACCTGCTCCAGGTGGCTGGGGTCGGCCTGCACCGGGCCGCACCCGCCGTCGTGCACCACCCGCAACGTGATGTGCTCGCCGATCAGCCGGCGCAGCATCTCCTCGACGCTCTGCACCACCGTGTCCAGGTGGACCACCTGCGGCCGGGTCACCTCCTTGCGGGCGAACGCCAGCATCTGCCGGGTCAGGTCCCCGCCGCGACGGGAGGCCCGCAGAATCTGCTCGGTGTCCCGGTGCACCTCGGCCCAGGCCTCACCACAGTCACACCCGGCCGGAAGCCGCTCATTGGCGTTCTCGCCGATGAACGCCGCATAGTTGCTGATCACCGCGAGCAGATTGTTGAAGTCGTGCGCGACACCGCCGGCGAGCTGGCCGAGACTCTCGATGCGCTGGGTGCGCTGCAACTGGTCCTGCAGGCGGGCGCGGTCGGCCTCCTGGCGCAGCCGGGCCCGTTCGGCCTCGGCCTCCAGACGATCGCTGATGTCCCGGACCGCGGCGGAGACGAACAGGCCGGCGTCGGTCTGCAGGCCGCTGAGACTGATCTCGGCCGGGAAGACGGTGCCGTCCTTACGACGGGCCCGCAACGGCTGCCCATCGCCCATCGCCCGGTGCACCGGATGACCGGTGTACCGCTTGCGCAACCCCCGGTGGCCACCACGGATGTCATCGGGCACCAGACACTCGATCAGGCTGCCGATCAGTTCCTCACGCCGGTACCCGAACAGACGCTCGGCCTGCGCGTTGACGAAGACGATCCGGCCGGCAGCATCCGAACCGAGCATCGCGTCGGGTGCCGCATCAAGAAGCTGTTCGAACACGCTGGCCGGGATCACGCCTCTTCGTACCGCAAGCCGGCCGCCGCCGGACGGTTTGCACCACATTTGCTACCGGGACACCCACCCGATCGCACCCGGCCACCTCGAAGCTGATGCACCATGCGGCTCCTGATGTCCGGTGTCGGCCTCGTCGCCGTGCACTTCCTCGTGCTGCGCGCGTTGCCGTCCGGTTCCCAGACGGCCACCGATTTCAGCGTGACCGTGCTGATCCTGGCGGCTCTGGCCGCGGCGGCAAGCGCGCTGGTCACCGCCCGGCGCAACACCGGGCGGTCGCGGATCGCGTGGGCGGTGCTAGCGGTCGGCGTGACCGGCTGGGCGTTCGGCGAGTCGACATGGGCCTACTACGTATCGGTACGCCAGGTCACCGCCCCGTTCCCGAACGTCGGCGACTTCGGTTTCCTGCTGATGATCCCGTGCACGGTGGTGGCGCTGATCGCGTTCCTGGGGGTGCGCCGCGGCCTGCTGCGGGTGGTGCTCGACGGGCTGCTGATCGCCGGTTCGCTGCTGGTGGTGAGCTGGGTGCTGGTGCTGGAATCGGTATATCAGGCCGGCAACCTGACCCCACTGGCCAAAGCGGTGTCGGCGGCCTACCCCCTCGGTGACGTGCTGATCGGGGCGGTGGCACTGATCCTGCTGCCGCACGCCGAACCCAGCCGCCGCCGTAGCGCCGCGTTGATCGTCGGCGGGGCGGTCGCGTTCAGCACCGCCGACCTGGGTTTCGCCTACCTCAACCAGCACAGCTCCTACACGTGCGGGCATCCGGTGGACAGCGGCTGGGTGGCCGGGTTCGTGATGTTCGCGCTGGCCGCCGCCTACGCACCGGCACAACGACCGGCCGCGGCCACCGCGCCGCTGCCGATCCTGCTGTGGCTGCCGTACCTGCCGATGGCCGTCGCCGTGCTGGCCACCGTCGAACGCCTCGCCACCGGTGGCCGCCTGGACTCCTTCACCGCGATCGTCCTCGGCACGGTGATCCTGCTGGTCCTGGCCCGGCAACTGGTCGCGTTGCGGGACAACTCGGCTCTCAGCCGTGACCTGCACCGGGTGGTGGCGGAACTACGCCGCAGCGAGGAACAACTCCGCCACCTGGCCTATCACGATCCGCTGACCGGGGCCGCCAACCGCGCCCTGTTCCTGGAACGCACCGAAGCCCGCGCCACCGGCCCGTTCACCGTGCTCTACCTGGACCTGGACGGCTTCAAACCGGTCAACGACCGGTTCGGCCACGCGGCCGGTGACACCCTGCTGGTGGAGGTGGTGCACCGGCTGCGCGCCGAGACCCGCAACACCGACCTGGTGGCCCGCCTGGGCGGCGACGAGTTCGCGATCCTGCTCGCTCCCGGCACCACCACCGACGACGCCGAACACCTGCAATCCCGCCTGTCCGCGCGGATGATTGCCCCGTTCCTCATCGACGGCCACCCGGTGACCATCGGCGCCAGCATCGGCACGGCCTCCCGCGACTCCGACACCGACGACACCGCCACGGTTCTGCGCCGGGCCGACGAGGCGATGTACCGGGCCAAGGCCCGCACCCGCGCGGCGGTGGCGGTCACTCGGTGACGTCGGTCAGGTCGCGCAGGATCTCCGAGGCCATGACCGGGTCGAGGCCGCCGAGTGTCCGGAGGTCCCTGTCGTCGAGGGACCACCCGCTGACGGTGCCGTCGTGCAGGAAGACCGCGACCAGTTTCTGCTGGTCGTAGAACCCGACCTGCCCGACGATCCCCGGATCGAGGTGAACGGTCAGGACCTGGCCCCGGCCGGCCGGGCGGTCGAAGCCGGGCGAGGTCCCGGCGTACGCCGCTTCCTGCCGGACCCAGCCGCGCCGGTCCAGCAGGAGCACCTTGGTGGTCGCCACCGTGACGCCTTCGAACCGGTCCAGCCGACCGGCCCCGCGCTCCGCCTCGGTGAGGGTGAACACCGGCCGCCCAAGCTGCGGGAACGGCTGCAGGATCTCGTAGTCGGTGAACACCTCGGCCCACCGGGCCCCCTCGGCGCCCAGATGCACCGGATGCGCGACGCCGACCAGATCGTCGTCCCCGAGCTCGACCGGTTCGTCGTCGGCGTCCGCGAAACTGCGGTCCTCGGCGATCCGCAGCGACCCGGCCACGGCGCCGCCACCGTCCCGGGCCGCGTCGCCGGTCGCCTCTCCGGTCGCCTCTTCAGTTGCCTCGAATCTCGCCCAGACCAGACGCCGGCCGATGTGCCACATCAGCGGATGGTCGACGAACAGCCGCCGGAACTCCGCCCCGGTCCACCGCCGGCCGTCGATCATGGCCTGTTCCAGGCGCCGAACCTGCTCGGCCGAGATCTTCCGCACGTCCTTCTTCAGGGCGGCGAACCGCCGGTAAGCCTCCTCACCCAACTCCGTGTCGTCCCGGACACCCGGTTTGGGCAGCGCCTTGAGCCGTTTCCCACCGGCCTCGGCGACAAACGGCCGCAACTGCTCGTCGAACCCGACCACGAACTGCCGCGGCCCGTAATCCAGCCGCAGACTGCCGTCGGCGTCCAGCCCGAAGTCGGGGACGAGCCGGTCTGCCAACTGCTCAGCGGTGAGCCCGAGACCTTCCGCGACCTCGGCGATCCGCGCCGCGGCGGCTTTGCGCAGGGTGGTGGACCTGGCCCGCTGCGAGATCCGGTGCAGGTGCAGCAGCGCCTGGTCGGAACCGATGCCGACCAGCACGGACAGCCCGGTGATCGCGCGAGCGGGCAGGCCCTCACTGGGCCAGGCCAGCACCAGTGGGGTGAACCGGCGAACCGTCTCGTCATCCCCGGTCTGCGTGACCGCGTCGAACACCCAGCTCTCCTTGGAGTTACCCCCGGCGGTCTGCCACAACTGGAACAACGCCCAGCCGAACCCGGCGAGCCCCGCCGGGTCGACGGCGTCCCGGACGAGATCCAGCCCCGCGTACGGCTCGTCGGGCCGGGAGATCATCAGCATCAGGACCAGGTTGGTGACGGCCTCGGCAGGCAGCGCCCCGGAGCCGTCCCGCAACCGCACCGGCGGGAGCACCCCGGGCGCGGCCCACCCCGGCGGCGGCGGCATCCGGGTCGGCAGCGCCGCCAGCGGGTCGGCGGCGAACAGTGCCTCCACCCCGGCGGCGGCCTCCGGACCGTATCCGGTGGCGGCTACCCGGACCTGCTCGGTGTGCCCGCTTCCGTGCAGCAGGAGCAGTGCCCGTTCGGCCTGCCGCCGGGCGGTCCCGGCCTTACCCAGCGCCGCCGGGATCAAAGCCCGCGCCGCCGCCTCGGGATGCCGCGTCAGCCAGCGCTGGGCGAGTCGGCGCACCGACTTGAGGCGCGCCGACCAGTCCGCCATCAGCAGCGCGACCTCGGGCGAGGTGAACGGCATCAGCAGCGGGCCGTAGTCGCCGGGGGTCGCCCGCGCGAAGGTCAGCAGCACGGGCAGCACATCGGTCCCGAGACGGCCGGCCGCGCCCCGCATCCAGTGCGGTGCCATGTAGTCGGTGCGCGGCCGCCATCGGGCGAACGCCTCGCGAGCGACCTCTTCCGGCCCTTGGGTGAACAACTGGCCCGCCTCATACCACTGGCTGGTGCCATTGATCACTTTCTCCGCCAGGGCGGGCCAGCCGATCTCCGGAGCGACGTAGTGCGACCGCGCGGTCTCCGCCCACTCCTCCCGCTCCCCCGCGAGCCAGTCGGCCGCCGCCTCGTCGGTGCAGGTCAGACCGGCGACGACCGGCGGCTTGGCGGCCTTCTTACGGTTCTGCCACGGCGGCTCGGCGAGCACCGGCGGCACCGCGGACGGTGGAGCGGTCACCACATCGGCCGAGGCCTCCACGACGGCCCGCACCCGACCGGCAGCCGCCGGGCTCAACAGCGGCAGGACCTGGTCGACCAGGTCGAGGTGCTTGACCACGTGCACACGCAGCAGTTCGTCGTTCGCCTCGGCGAGGAGCCGCATGGCCCGTGCCGGGAAGCGCTCGGCCGACTCCCGCAGAGCCGACCGCACACCGCGCGACCCGGACCGGGCCAGCAGCCCGCGCATGGCGTCGTCGCCCGGCAACGCGGCCAGCATCGCGAGAATGCACTGATCGGTGCCCCAAATCGCGTCGAGCCAGTGCAACAACCCGGGCCCGGCGGCAGCGCCGGCGCCGTCGGCGAAGGTGACCACGAGATCGTGGTCGGCTCCCCAGTGCTCGAAATGAGCCTGGCGAGCTAGCTGGTCCGCCTGCGCCGGCGTGTCCACGGCGTAGAGCAGCATGTCCGTCCGGGTGGAATCGCCGGTGGACAGCGCGTCGGCCACGTCCTCCGCCAGCCAGTCCGGATGGACGGTCAGCACCGAGCAGGCGGCGCGGGCGAACGCCGACCCGGCACGATAGGGCGTCAGCGCGGCGACGACCTGCTCGAACTCCTCCTCCGGCGCGGACGCGAGCGCCGCCCGGACCCGCAGCAGCAGCGGCAGTCCGGCGATGATCTGCAGGGAGGCCGTCTCGACAGCGGCGAGCGCCGCGAACCGGAGCCCGTGGTCGGTGATCCACACATCGGCCAGGGCGACCCGGTCGTCCCGGCCCCGCGCCGCGCTCGCCGCAACCACAGCGGCAGCCGCCGGGGTGACGACGTCCACCGTGGCCGGTCGTGCGGCGAGCATCTGCTCCACCCGGGCGCGGGCCTTCGGATCGGCCACGAACGGCCGCACCCCGGCGCCGCCCCGACGCGGATGCAGATGTTTCCGCCAGGCCTCCGGCAGGACGAACGTGTCCTCCGGAGACGTCAAGTTCCCCGTGTCTTCCACGCCGCGAAACCTACCGCCGGGGTACGACAAGAATCGGCGCCCGCGGATGAGAACAGCTCCGGCCAGCGGTCCGAGCAGAACCACCACCCTACGGTCAGGGCAGGACCACCACACCGTCGTCGTCGCTGACCACCACGGCGCCCGGGGTGAACCGGCATCCACCGAACTCCAGGACGACGTCCCGGGAGCCGGCACCGGTCTTGGTGCTCTTGCGCGGGTTGGAGCCGACTGCCTTGATGCCGACCGGCAGTGCCCGCAGGGCGGCCACGTCACGGACCGCGCCGTTGATGATGACGCCGGCCCAGCCGTTGTCGACGGCGAGACCACCGATGATGTCGCCCAGCAGCGCGGTGTGCACCGAACCACCACCGTCGACGACCAGCACCCGGCCGGCGCCGGGTTCGGTGAGGACCGACTTGAGCAGGGCGTTGTCCTGGAAGCAGGAGACCGTGACGGCGGGACCTTCGAAGACCGTCACTCCCCCGTACTGCCGCAATTGGGTGTCGCAGGAACCCAGACTCTCGCCATGCTGGTCATAAAGGTCGGCCGTGCTCGTCATCTGTCTTCTCCTTGATCCGGGGTAGAGCCTAACAACGGCCGGCCGAGCCGGGCCGGGATCGTCACCTCGGGCGGGCCAGCGGGTGCACGGGTGTCCAGCGCGGTCCGGCGGGCATGCCGGAGCGCGGCGATCAGCTGGTCCGGGTCGTGGGAGGCGCCGCTGGGCACCGGTATCGTGAACGAGTCCCGGCCGTCGGTCACGGTCACCTCACCGTCGCCACCGGCGTCGATGCCGGACTCCGGGGTCCAGGTCAGACGGTGGTGCCCCATGGGGTCACTGCCGACACCCCGCCGGTGTTCCATCGCATCCGGGGCCGCAGATACCGCCGCCAGCCGCCTTCCAGACCGAGAAGCAGCCCGACGGCGCCGGCCACCAGGAACGCCTCCTTCGGGACCCATGCGCCGATCGCGAAGACGATCGAGGAGCCGAGAAAAGCGCCGCTGGCACCGGCCCGCAGCATCCGCCCCCGAGAGGATCCGGAGACCGGGGTGAATTCGCTGACGGTCGCCGGGTCAGCGTCGCGGGGAAGCAGGTCGTCGCGGTCGGCGGCGGGCTCACCGTCATCGTCGAGCCAGGCCGGCAGACCACGATCATTGTCGTACGGGACCAGGTCCATCTCGTCGACCGGCGCCCTCGGCACGTAGACGTACCCGTCGAGTTCCACCGCGCACCAGGATCCGGGACGAGGGCTGCCGTACAGAATGGCCGGCCGGGTCCGCAGTCGCGGGTCGGTGCCGTGGTCGTCGCCCGGATCGCCGCCGGTACTCCCGAAATGCTCGACACCGAGTTGTTCGGCCTGCCCGTGCGGGCCGGGGATCAGCACGTACACGAAACCGTCGTTGTCCAGCGCGCGAACCGGGCGGGCCGGCTGCGGCCCGTCGAAGAACCGCCGCAACGTCCGCTGCCGGGCCACCGCCCGGGACGTCAGCGCGACACCGGCTCCGGCCACCAGGACCAGGGGGATCAGGAGCAGGCTGATGTCGTACGGCTCGCTGCGCAGTTGACGTAGTCCCTCGTCGTCGACCAGCAACTCCACCGGATCGCCGATCGGGTAGTCGCCGGCGTAGAGAACCGGGGTGCTCCATCGGGTGCCGTCGGGGAGTTCGACGACCAGGGTGACGTCGTCGTCGCGGTGCTCCCGGGCGACCGCGGTGATCGTCCGGGCAGCCGCCTCCTGGTCGGTGACCTGCTGCTGCCGGACCAGCACTCCGGCGATTCCGGCAAGCGCGACGGCCACCAGCACCGCACCGGTGATCGTCCGCGATCGGGCCGGAACCCGTCAGGTGCCGCAGCCGGGCGACCAGCACGAGGTTCTCCCGCCCGGTGAGGATCTCGTCGACCGCCGCGAACTGCCCGGTCAGGCTGATCGACGCCCGGACGTCGGCGGCCTGCCCGGCCACGTCGAAACCGTTGACCACAGCGGTCCCGGCATCCGCCCGCAGCAGGGTGGACAGGATCCGGACGAGGGTGGTCTTACCCGCCCCGTTCGACCCGAGCAGAGCGAAGATGCTGCCACCCGCGACGTCGAGGTCCACACCACGCAGGACCTGCACTTCATCGAACGCTTTCCGTACGCCGCGAACCCGGATCACAGCCGGGGTTGAAGTGCTCATGCCGGCCATCATCGAGCCCTGACGCAGCGTCGGTGTCAACCCCGAAGCCCTCCTCACTCTAGGTAATCTGCAAGCCACTCCATTGCCGCAATTCCGGAGATGGCCGGGAAGCCGGCGACCCGACGTACCACCAGTAAAATTAATAGTTTCCAGTGATCACCAACCAGGCTGACCGATCATGATCACCAATGGTGAGTCCGGCCAACTGGGTGTCGTTTCCATCACCCGGTCTTTCGATGCGCAACATGCATCGCAGCGAACCACGGGTCTAGACTGGACGACCATGAGCCCTCGGCTTACGACGGATCCGCTTTCATTTCCGAGACGAGGTCGGACGCGTGGCGCCACCCAGTGGGGATGACCTCTGGTACGGACCGGAGGTTCAGTGGCCGAGGCATCAGTATCAGCCCGTGCGGGATGCCGTCGAGGTCGCCCGTTCGGCCGGCTGGCACTTGCGCCAGACTCGCGGTCACGGCTATGGGCGGGCATTCTGCAGACGCGCGGACCGCGGCAGCGCCGTCTGCAAAGTCATCATCAACACCACACCGGAGCGCCCGGAGAATCACGGTAAGGATTTCCGGCGAGCGGTCCGGGATTGCCCGCACCATTTCGCCGACCAGTCTTCCGACCTCAATCACGCACACCGGCTACTGGACGGCGCCGACAAACTGCTGAATGCGGCCGAGGGCCTGATCGAAGGCGAGGCCCGTCGGCACGACTCGCAGAAAGCATGGCTGCGGGCACAGGAACTCCTCACCGAAGCCGAGGTGAACGCGGCCGAGGTCGAACGCGTAATGGATCTAGCACAGCAGTTCGATGAGGAAGCACGAAGGTTGACGCACGGTAGCTGGATTGCCGGGATGGAGGTTTCCGGTGCCGACGGAACAGCGACCACCTATACCGCGGGCGCTGAGGAACGCGTCACCGAAGCGAGCGGGGTCGCCGCCCGGATCCCGAACCAGGAAGATCCGAAACTGGTCGCCCTAAAGGGCCGAGTTGTCACCGTGAAGGGTCGGATCACCCAAGTTAAGCTGCACCTAAGTCAAACATAGGCGTACGGTGTTGGCGCTTGCCAACGATGGCTATAGCATTCGGAGACAGCTGCGCACCGGGAGGTCATCGTGTACCGGATTGCCCTGCGTGTCACAGGCGTGGATCTCGACGACGACATCACCTGCGACGTGACCACCGAACGCCTGGGGCACCTCACCTGGCTCGAGGTCGACGGCCGGACTCTGGCAGTGCTGCACACCTCCGCGTGCCCGGTCGGCGAGGCCGTGCAGGCCGCTCGGCAGATCTTCGCGCATCTGACCGGTGCCCGGGTCCTCGATGTCGACCAGGACCTGGTCGGCGTCTCCGACATCGCCAAACGGGTCGGGGTGACCCGGGAGGCCGTCCGGCTGTGGGTCGACGGTAAGCGCGGACCCGGCGGTTTCCCCGCCCCGGTCGGCTCGGCCGGTGGTGGCGAGCGTGGTTCCATGCGGTTGTGGCAGTGGGCAACCGTCAGTGACTGGCTGCGTCATTTCGGCTTGCACGACGACGAGGAGACCCCATCCGCCACGCAGGTGGCGGAGATCAATGCCGCGTTGCATCGGGTCCTCGGCCCGGCCGACCGGGAATGGCAGCACACCAGCAAGGGAAAGCTTCGGGTTCCGCGCTTGAATCACGCCGGCCAGACCAGCGCGACCGGCACAAGATCAGGCCGTATTCCCGTCAAGGTCGATTACGGAACCGCGATGGGCTGGCATGAACGCCGTTCGCTGAGCGGCGGCATCGAATGACCGATATAACAAATCCGCCGCTGGATACCGATGACGCACTCTGGGACGTCATTCGCGGTATCGAATTACTGGACATCCGTGTCATCCGATGGCATGGCGAACTCCATGACTATCAAGCCAATGCGGTCGGCGACCTTTATCCGGATTTCAGCGTGGAATTTCGCAATGATTCGGAGACTCTGCAATTGCGCTGGGATTTCGACACGACACTGCGGTCACCCACCAGCAAGCCGGTCGCCGATCTGGGCTTGACGCTCATTCAGGAATTCACTTTCACCGATCCAGAGACCGGCATCAGTATCAGCCCCGAACTGATACACGAGTTCGCGAAGAAGACGGCGATCATCTCGATCATCCCCTTCGTCCGAGAAGCCGTTCAGACATTGACGGTCCGGCTGGGACTTCCGCCTGTCACGCTGGGTCTCATGCGCGCCGGTTCGGCTGGGCCTCAGTCTTTCTCGGTGCGCGGCACGTCGTAACACCGCACTACGGAGCGTCAAGTGAGCGGCGGCAGTGGCGTCGCGGACCCGGCCGGTCCTTCGCGGATCGTCTGTGTGGAAATTATCCTGGGGGCATGACCGCGATGGCGCCCACCCGCAACGAGACCGACCTGTCGTTTCTGCTGGACCACACCAGCCATGTGCTGCGGACCCGGATCGCGGCGGCGCTGGGGGAGATCGGGCTGACCGCGCGGATGCACTGTGTGCTGGTGCACGCGCTGGAGGAGGAGCGGACTCAGATTCAGCTCGCCGAGCTCGGGGACATGGACAAGACGACGATGGTGGTGACCGTGGACGCCCTGGAGAAGGCGGGTCTCGCGGTTCGCCGGCCGTCCAGCACCGACCGGCGGGCACGGATCATCTCGGTGACCGCCGAGGGGGCTGAGGCCGCGGGCCGCAGTCAGCAGATCGTGGACGGGGTGCATCGGGAGGCGCTGGGGTCGCTGCCGACGAACGAGCGCGAGGTACTCGTACGAGCGCTGAATCTCCTGGCCACCGGCCATCTGGCGGCGCCCGCGGAGGGTGACCGGCCGGCTCGCCGGGCGCGAGAGCGTGCCAACTAGATCCGACAAGGATCGTCTACAACGAGACTATCTGTTACGTTCCTTCCTGTGACCCAGGGAGGAACCTCCATGCGCCTACTCGCTCTCGCCGTGCTCTCCGCCACCGGGCTGATGACCGTCCTCGACGGCAGCATCGTCACCGTGGCGATGCCGGCCATCCAACAGGACGTGGGCTTCGCCCCGGCCGAACTGAGCTGGATGGTGAACGCCTACCTGATCCCGTTCGGCGGCCTGCTGCTGCTCGCCGGGCGGCTCGGTGATCTGATCGGCCGCCGCACCATGTTCCTCGCCGGCACCGTCGTCTTCACCGCCGCCTCGCTGCTGGCGGGCCTCGCCGGCAACCCGGCCACCCTGATCGCGGCCCGGTTCCTGCAGGGTGTCGGCAGCGCGCTCGCCGCGGCCGTGGTCCTCGGCATCCTCGTCACGATCTTCACCGAGCCGGGCGAACGTGCCCGGGCCATCGCGGTGTTCAGCTTCACCGGAGCCGCCGGAGCCTCCATCGGCCAGGTCCTCGGTGGCGTGCTCACCGACACGCTGAGCTGGCCGTGGATCTTCTTCATCAACGTGCCGATCGGCGTGGCCACCGTCGCGCTCGCCCTCGTCGCACTCCCCCGCGATCGGGGTGCCGGGCTCGCCGCGGGCGCCGACGTGCTCGGCGCGCTGCTGGTCACCTCCGGCCTGATGCTGGGCATCTACACGATCGTCACCGATCAGCACACCCTGCTGCTCGGCAGTGTGTCGGTGGTCCTGCTGGTGCTCTTCTTCGTGCGGCAGGCCACCGCCGGCACACCGCTGATGCCGCTGCGGATCCTGCGCTCCCGCAACGTCTCCGGCGCCAACCTGGCGCAGATGCTGGCCCTCGCCGGGATGTTCGCCTTCCAGGTGCTGGTGGCGCTCTACACGCAGCAGGTCCTCGGCTACGGCGCGCTGGACACCGGCCTCGCGATGCTCCCGGCTGCCGTCGGCATCGGCGTCGTCTCGTTGTTCGTGTCGGCGCGTCTCAGTGAGCGGTTCGGGCCCCGGGCCACCCTGTTGGCCGGGCTCGTCATGCTGATCGCCGCGATGGGCTGGCTGGCCCGGATCCCGGTGCAGGCCTCGTATGTGCCCGACCTGTTGCCGGTGATGCTGCTGATCTCCGGTGGCGGCCTGGTGCTGCCGTCACTGGCGAACCTGGGCATGTCCGGCGCTGAGGAGAGCGACGCGGGCCTGGCGTCCGGGCTGTTCAACACCACCCAGCAGGTCGGCATGGCGATCGGGGTGGCGGTGCTGGCCACCCTGGCGGCCTCCCGCACCGAGCACCTGCTCGCGACAGGTGCGGCCGAGGCGGCGGCGCTGACCGGCGGTTACCGGCTGGCCTTCGCCGCCTCAGCGGCCCTGTTGACCGCCGCCTTCCTGGTGGGGGCCGTGGTACTGCGGCAGCCCACCGCCCCCGAGAAGGCCTCGGTCTGACGGTCAGGGGGTCGGGAACTCCTGGACCTTCTTGTCGTCCATGTAGTCGGCAAGTGTTTCGTAGACCGCCGGGTTGACGATGCTGTGCGACATCCGGTCGGTGTGGCCGGCCCAGTCCGGGTTCGCCAGGTAGCCGGCGACGACCAGCGACCGGGTACCGACCACCAGTGCGGCGGTCTTGTCGTTGTCGGTGGTGCCGGTCTTGCCGAAGACCGGGTGCCCGACGATGCCGCGCACCTGCGGCGCCGTCGCTCCGGCGCAGCTGCCGAGCTGGGCCCGGTCGCCGACCGGGCAGCGGGCCGCGTCGAGGGCCTTACGCGCCACGTCCTTGCTGGTGGCCCGGACACAGACGGATTTCCCGGTGTCGATGGCGGTGCCGTCGGCGGTGGTGATCTGCTGGATCGGGGTGGGTGCGCAGTATTTGCCGTCGGCGGCCAGCGTGGCGTACGCGTTGGCGATGTCCAGTGGGGTGGACGCCGAGACGCCGAGGCTGAAGGCGCCCCACTCGTTGGCGACCTCCTTGGCGGCCCTCTTGGCGTCGTCGGACGAGCGGAACTGGATGCCGAACCGCTCGGCCGCGTCGACCACCTTGTCGGCGCCGACCCGCTCCTGCAGCGGGATGAAGTAGGTGTTCACCGACTTGCCGAACCCGGTCCACATGTTGAAGTTGCCGGCTTCGCTGGCGCCGGCGTTGCTCGGGCAGTAGTAGCCGCCGCAGCCGGACGAGGACGAGTCCGGGTACTGCGACTTGTACTTGGCCGGCGAGTTGATCGTGGTGTCCAGGCCCATCCCGGCTTCCAGAGCGGCGATCATGGTGAACACCTTGAACACCGAACCGGCCTGGTAACCGGGGACGTCGGCGCTGCCGGTGATGATCGGGTTCGTGGTGTTCGGGAAGGTACCGCGGATGCCCTCGGCGGCCTGCTTCGGGTTCGACGACAGCTTGTTCTGCGGGTCGTCGGCGTTATCGATCTTGAATTTGCGGTTGGCGGCGAGGGCCCGCACCGCCCCGGTGCCCGGTTCGACGGCGGCCAGCATCAGCGCGTTCGGGTTGCTGTCGCTCTGCCGGCTGGTGATCTCCTTGCGGGCGTCGGACTGCGCCTCGATGTCGAGCGTGGTGACGATGCGGTAGCCGCCCTCCTTGAGGAGACGCTCCCGGTCGTACGACGTCGCGCCGAAGGCGTCCTGGCTCAGCCACCACCGGTAGAAGTAGTCGCAGAAGAAGCCCCAGTGGTTCTTCGCCACCGACACACAACCGCTGGTCGGGCGCTGGGTGGTCTTCTTCAGCTTGACCTTGGCGGCGGCGGTAGCCTCGGCCGCGGTGATCATCTTCAGGTCCAGCATGTTGGTGATGATGTAGTCACGCCGGTCCAGGGCCTGTGGGTAACCGGTCTCGGTCGTCGGGTCGAACGCGCTGGGCGCCTTCACCATGCCGGCCAGCAGCGCCGCCTCGGCCACCGTCAGGTCCGCCGGTTTCTTACCGAAGTAGACCTGGCTGGCCGCGTTGATCCCGTAGGCGCCGTTGCCGAACGGCGCCATGTTCAGGTAGCGGACCAGGATCTCCTGCTTGGTCAGTTCCTTCTCGACCTGCAGCGCGTACTTCATCTCGCTGACCTTGCGCGAGGCGGTGTCCTTCGTCGCGTCCACCACCTCCTGCGGGTTGGTGGCGGAGTAGGCGATGGCCATCCGCACGTACTGCATCGTCAGGGTGGAGGCGCCCTGTTTGCTGCCGCCCTGGTTGTTGCTGACGAACGCCCGGGCCACCCCCTTGAGGTCGACACCGTTGTGCTCGTAGAACTTGTGGTCCTCGGCGGCGATGATGGCGTCCTGCATGTTCTGCGAGATCTTGGTGAGCGGCACGTCGCTACGGAACTCGTCGTACATGATCGCGATCTGGGTCTTGCCGTTGGACGCGTAGATCCGCGAGACCTGTGGCGACGTCTGCACGACCAGCTCGGACGGCATCTCACCGAGCTCCTCGGCGCCCGCCTTGGCGGCCAGGCCCGCTATCGCGACCGCCGGGAAGGCGGCGGCCGCGACCGTCAGGGCGGCGAACAACCCGCACATGAGCAGCACCGAGACGCTGCGCAGGGGACGGGATTCAGATTTTTCGGGGGGCTGGCCGACAGTCACTCAAGCCAAGGTACCCAGCCGGATCACCCACATGCAGTGATAGCGAAATCCGTCACATGTGGTCACTTCCCCGGACGGCGCCCGGACCGCCGGGAGGCCACGCCGACGGACAAGGACGGGTCAGCCTTTCCGGCCGTCGAAGGCCTTCGCCTGGCAGCCCAGTTCGACCGCCTCGTTCGGCGGTTTGTCGCTGGTGTACCAGCTCGGGCCGGGAACCCACTCGCCGTCCTTCTCGATGTAGTCGTAGCCGGCTTCGACCAGGCACTTGTGGTAGTTCTCGTCGTCGTCGGCCCAGTACGGGTTCCGGTCCTCGTCCAGCTCCGGGGCCAGTACCGGCCGCAGCTTCCCGCAAGCCTTCTCGATCGCCGGTTCGGCCGCCATGATCCGGCCGTTGGTGCCCTTGCTGTTGCCGGTGGCGTCGATGTCGAGCAGGCCGTCCTCGGTGGTCCGCATCGGGATGCCGTTCCCCTTCAGGCACCGCATCCACGGCTGTTGCATCCGCTGCACGTCCGCCGATGTGGAGTCGGGCCGGATGACCGGTGCTGAGGTGGTCCCGGTTCCGGCGGGCGCGCTGCTGGGATTCTGCAGCGACGCGACGTCCGGGGCGGCGGTCTCCGCGGGTGGGCCGGAACAGCCGGCGAGCAGGAGCGCCGTCAGGGCGAGGGCGATTATCGTACGCACGGGAAGGTCCTTTCAGGAGGAGGCGAGAGCCTCGGTGGGGGTCAGGCGCGCGGCCCGCATCGACGGGTAGACGCCGGCGAGCATGCCGATGAGCAGGGCACCGCCGGTGCCGGCGCCGAGAGCGGCCGGTGGGATGACCGGCGGCCAGTTCTGGTGCAGGGCGTAACCGACCGTCACGGCCACGCCGATCAGGGTTCCGGTGAGTCCTCCGAACAGCGACAGGACGGCGGACTCGGTGAGGAACTGGGCGCGGATCTGACCGCGGTGGGCGCCGAGGGCCCGACGCAGGCCGATCTCGCGGCGGCGTTCCAGCACCGAGATGACCATGGTGTTGGCGACGCCGACGGCGCCGACCAGCAGAGCCACCCCGGCCATGCCGAGGAACAGGGCGCTGAAGGTGTTCTCGGACGCGCGTTTGGCGGCGAGCGCGTCTGACGGCCGGGTGACCCGGACCATGCCGGGCCGGCTGGGCAGCACGGTGGCCGGCAGCACCTCGCGGACGGTTTCGACGGCCGCGTCGTGACCGCGCACGTACAGCACGGTCGGCAGCCCGTCGAAACCCAGTTCCCGTTCGGCGGCCGGCCAGCCGACCAGGGCCGAGCGGTCGATCTCGGGGGCCAGCGGGATCGGGGCGAGGACTCCGGTGACGGTGAACCAACGCCGGCCGATGTAGATCTGCGGGCCGCCGGCGGTGTCGACGACGCCGAGGCGTTCGGCGGCCTCGGCACCGAGCACCACCGCGGGGAAGGTCTCCGTGGTGACGTCGAACCAGCGGCCGGTCCGGACCGTGCCGCCGAGCAGCTCCAGAATGCCCGGCTGGGTGGCGAGTACCGTGGTGGCCGCCGAGTTGTCGGTCCGCTCGTTGCGGGCGATGGTGGCCCGGGTGTTGGCCATCGCGGCGGCACCGGTGACCGGGCCGATCCGCCGGGCCATCTCGGCGGCGTGCGAATCGAGGGCGACCGGCGGGTCCTGGTCCGGTAACGAACTGGCCTGCAACAGGTCGGTGCCGAGCCGCTCCAGTTCCCGCATCAGGGCCTGTTCGCTGGAGGCGGGGATGCCCATCACCACGACTGTGGTGGCGATGCCGATCGCGATGCCGAGGGCGGACAGGACGGCCCGCGCCCGGCGGACCCGCAGGCCGACCAGCCCGAGGGAGAGCAGGTCGAGCAGCGACAACCGGACGGCTTTCACGGCTGCCGCACATCGGCGACGACCCGGCCGTCACGCAGTTCGACGCGCCGGGGCAGGGCCGCGGCGATGTCCCGGTCATGGGTGATCACCACGATCGTGGTGCCTTCGGTGTTGAGCCGGATCAGCAGGTCGAGCACGGTCCGGCCGGTCACGGTGTCCAGCGCCCCGGTCGGTTCGTCGGCCAGCACCAGGGCCGGGCCGGTGGCCAGCGCGCGGGCGATCGCCACCCGCTGCCGTTCGCCGCCGGACAGCTGATCCGGGCGGTGTTCCAGCCGGTGACCGAGGCCGACCCGGTCGAGTGCCTCCCGGGCGACGGCACGCCGCCGGCGCCGGGGCACTCCCGCGTAGAGCAGGCCGGTGGACACGTTCTCGGTCGCGGTGAAACCGTCGGTGAGGTGGAACTGCTGGAAGACGAAGCCCAGGCTGCGCCCGCGAAGAGCGGACAACCCGCGATCGGAGAGGGTACGGACGTCGTGGCCCCGCACGATCACTGTGCCACTGGTCGGCCGGTCCAGGGTGCCCATCAGGTTGAGCAGGGTGGACTTGCCGGAGCCGGAGGCGCCCACGATGGCGAGCAGTTCACCGGCGTGCACGGTCAGCGTGACCCGGTCGAGGGCGGTCACGGTTCCGCCGTACACCATGCTCGCCTCTCGGACGGCCAGAACGGGAGCCGTCATGACGCGGTCACCACCCGGACGCCCTCGGTCAGGCCGTCGCCGCTGATCTCGACCAGGCCCATGGCGAACATGCCGGTCTCCACCGCGACCAGCGGCCCACCGGCGATCTGTACGGCGTGACCGCCCTCCCGCAGCGCGAGCAGTGCCGCGACCGGAACCGCGAGCACACCCGCCCGGACCTCGCCGGTGAACGACACCTGCACCGGGGCCGAGTCCAGGGCCCGGACCGCCTTGGTGTTCTTGATGGTCACGGTCACGTCGACGGCGGGCACCTCGCCCTCCGGTGCGGTGACGTCCCGGTCGACGCCGCTGACCGTGCCGGGCACGGTGCCGCCGCTGGGCAGTTCCACCTGTACCGCGGCTCCCGCCTTGATCGAACCCAGGTCGTCGGCCCGGACCGGAACAGTGATCGCCTTGCGCCGGCCGGTGACGATCAGGACGCCGTCCGCCGCCGGTTCGCCGAGCTGGGCGGTGACCTGGCCGACCCGGACCGCCCCGGGCAGCACCACCACGTCGGCCGGGGTGACCACGCCGGTCACCGGGCAGCCGGTGTCGAGCTGCCACCGTTTGACCGCCTCGACCACCGCTGTGGTCAGGACCGCGTCGCCGGGCCGGATCCGGCCCGGCTGATCACCCACCTGATAGCCGAGAGCGCGCAGGTTGTCCACGACCACCCGGACGTCACGGCCGGTCAGGCCGGCACCTTCGATCGGGCGGAACAACGGTGTCGTGCCGTACATGACGAGTACCGGTTTGTCGTCGTTGCGGTACAACGGCTGGCCGCGGCGCATCGTCGCCCCGGTCTTCGGCAGCCACGTCACCGTCCCGGCGGAGGCCCGGATGGTCCGGGACATGCCGTACCCGAGCGTGCCCGGCATGATCCGGGCGGTCGACAGGTCGGTGCGTTCGACCTCCGCTGTCGCCACCGAGGGCGTGACCTGCACCGGTGTGCCGTCGGACGCGGAACAGCCGGCCAGCGCCAGCGTCATCGCGGCGACGAGTATCCACTGTCGTCCCATGAGCCCTACCCTGCCGACGGATCGTCGCCGACCGGTCAGCGAATTGTCGAGGGACTGTCAGATTCCGGGATCGGCGTGACCGGGCGACCTACAGTCGTGCGGTGCCCGAGCGAATCCTGATCGCCGAGGACGATCCCCGGCAGGCCGAGATCGTCCGTCGTTATCTGCAGGCGGCCGGCTGGGATCCGGTGGTGGTCACCGACGGCCGGGCCGCGATCACCGCGGTCCGGCAGCGGATGCCGGACCTGCTGGTCCTCGACGTGCTGATGCCGGAGATCGACGGCCGGGACGTGTGCCGGGTGCTGCGGGTCGATCACGATCTGCCGATCCTGATGCTCACCGCCCGGTCGAGTGCCGACGACCGGGTGCAGGGGCTGGAGCTGGGCGCGGACGACTACCTGACCAAACCCTACGATCCGCGTGAACTGGTCGCCCGGGTGCGATCGCTGCTGCGCCGGGCCGCGGCCAGGCCGCCCGCCGAGACCGGGCTGCGGGTGGGTGCGCTCACCGTCGACACCGCCGGTCACACCGTCAAGATCAACGACACCACGATTTCCTGTACGCGGGGCGAGTTCGCGATCCTGGCCGTGCTCGCCGCCGAACCGGGCCGGGTGTTCAGCCGCCGTCAGCTCGTCGAGCGCATCAGCGGGCTGGACCGCAACGCCACCGACCGGGGCATCGACATGCACGTGAGCAACCTGCGGCGCAAGCTGGACCCGGGCTTCCTGGTGACGGTGCACGGGGTCGGGTACAAGCTGGTAGACGGCGCGCTCGGATGAGCCGTGTCCCGGCGCACCGCAGTCTGATCGTACGGCTGCTCGGCACCTCGATCTTGATCGTGGTCCTGGCCGTCGGCGCGGCGGCGTGGCTGGCCGCGAAGACCGCCACCCGTGCCGTGCGGCAGGAACACGGTCAGACCCTCGCCGGTGACTTCCGGATCCATGACACCCTGCTCGGGCACGCCGCCACCCACCCCGGCTGGTCCGGTGTGGAACCGGTGCTGCGCGACCTGGCCGCCGGTACCGGCCGGCGGATCACCCTCACCACCGGGGACGGCACGCTGATCGCCGCCAGCCATCCGGGCACCCCGCTGCCCGACCGGCCGGACGCGGTGCTGGACCCGATCGGCGACCCGATCGATCCGCGCGCGGTCGGCCCGTACCGGCTTTCCGAGAAGGAACGTGCCGCGCAGCGCGCCCTCGCCGAGAACCGCCTGGCCTGTCTGCGGGCTCAGGGCATCGGCGCGACGCTGGAGCGCAGACCGTCGGGGCGCTCGGAGGTCCGGATGACCGTCGGGAAGGTGCGGGCTCAACGGGACTGCCGGTTCCGCGAGGAGGTGCCGACCCGCACCGAACGCGCCGCCCTGGACCAACTGCACCAGCGGGTCAACGGATGCCTGAAAGCGCTGCACCTGGTGGAGATCCAGTTCTACGACGCCGACTTCACCTGGTACTTCCGCGACCCGACGAGCATCGCCAACAGCCGGGACGTGCAGAACTGTGTGGACTGGGGACGGCGGGAACAGCTGCGCCCGTTCGTCGCCGCACCGGCCCGCCTCTACCTCA
This sequence comes from Actinoplanes derwentensis, assembly GCF_900104725.1. NCBI lineage: Bacteria > Bacillati > Actinomycetota > Actinomycetes > Micromonosporales > Micromonosporaceae > Actinoplanes > Actinoplanes derwentensis. The sequence goes on along the minus strand of NZ_LT629758.1, from coordinate 686,446 downwards.
GCAGCCCCGCCCGGCCACCGGTGTCGCCGTTCGACCTCTCCCCCGGCAGCACCGCGCGGATCGCCGGAGTCACCGTGTTCGTGCTGTGCACCGCGATCGCCGCGACCCTGCTGGTCGGGATGCGCCTGATCCGGCCGCTGCGCACGCTGACCGCGGCCGCCGACGGCTCGACCGACCGCCCGGTCCCGGTGGCGATCACCGGCAACGACGAGATCGGCCGCCTCGCCGGCGCCTTCAACGATCTGGCCGCCCGCAGCGAACACAGCGAACGCCTGCGGCGCACCATGGTCGACGACATCGCCCACGAACTGCGCAGCCCGCTCACCAACATCCGCAACTGGCTGACCGCCGGGCAGGACGGCCTCGCCGACCTGGACCAGGACCTGCTCCGCCTGTTGCTGGAGGAGGCCGGGCTGCTCCAGCACATCGTCGACGACCTGTCCGATCTGGCCGACGCCGACAACGGCACCCTGACCCTGAACCGGGCCGGGCACGCCGTCGGCGATCTCCTCGCGCAGGTGTGTGACGCCCATCGCCGGCCCGGCGTACCCGTCACCCTGACCGTCGACGGCGACCCGGTGGCCGGCGTCGACCCGGTCCGGTTCCGGCAGATCATCGGCAACCTGCTGACCAACGCGCTCCGGCACACCCCGGACGGCGGCCGGGTCGACGTGCGTGCCGGTGTGACCGGCGGCGATCTGGTGGTCACCGTCACGGACACCGGCGAGGGCATCGCCGCGGCTGACCTGTCGCACGTCTTCGACCGGTTCTGGCGTGCCGACCGGGCCCGTGCCCGCGCCACCGGCGGCAGCGGCCTCGGCCTGTCGATCGCCCGCCGGCTGGCCCAGGCCCACGACGGCGACGTCACCGTCACCAGCGAACCGGGCGTGGGCAGCACCTTCGCCGTGCGGATCAGCGGAGCGCGTGCACGGCCCGGCGGAGCGCGGAGAACATCTCCGGGTCGGTGCGCAGATGACCGGCGTTGACCCATTGAAGATCCAGCCCGGCGCCGTACGCCCGGGCCAGCTCGTGCGCGGCCACCGGCGGCGTGCACATGTCGAATCTGCCCTGTACCACGGTGCAGGGCAGCTTCGACAGGGCGTGCACCTCGGCGAGGAGGTGGTTCTCCGGAAGGAAACAGCCCTGCGTGAAGTAGTGCGCCTCGATACGCGCGACGGCGACGACGCCCGGATCGGCCGAAGCCTGCCGCTCGTTGCGGGCCGGGTCGTAGATCAGCGACGTCAGGGCCGCCTCCCAGAGCGTCCACTCCATCGCGTACCGCCGGGCGATCGTCTGGTCCTCGTCGTTGATCCGGTCGGCGTAATACCTCATGATCGCCGCCGAATCGCCCCGGTGCCGCTCGGGCACCAGACTGATGAACCGCTCCCATTCGGCCGGCAGAAAGAACCGCGGCGGCCCGTCCATCACCCAGTAGTCGTCGAACTTCCGCGCGAGATAGATGCTCCAGAGCAGCAGACTGCGCACCCGCCCGGGATGCGCCAGCGCGTACAGCAGCCCCAGCGTCGACCCCCACGAACCACCGGCCACGTGGGCGTCCGCCCAGCCGAAGTGCCGCCGCAGCGCCTCGACGTCCCCGATCAGGTCCGCGGTGGTGTTGTGCCGAAGCTCGCCGAAGGGGGTGCTCCGCCCGCACCCACGCTGATCGTGGAAGACCACATGATGCCGCTCCGGGTCGAACAGCGCCTTGTGCGAGTTGCTGAAACCGGCCCCCGGCCCACCGTGCAGAACGATGACGGGAATCCCCGCCGGGTTCCCCCAGTCCTCCCAGTAGACCCGATGCCCATCCCCGACGTCGAGAAACCCCCGGTCGTTCACCCGATCAGCCACGCCCCGAGCCTAGTCAGCGCCGCCGGCCGTGCCTGCGTTCCGGGCCTGCCGTCGGCCGGAAAAGGCGCGGCCACCGCCTTGGGGGGTAGGCGGTGGCCGCGTGTTCCGGGAGAGGTCAGCCGAAGACTGAGGCGACCCACTCGGGGTGGTCGATGAACGGGTTGCGGTTCTTCTGGTAGCTGGCGTAGATCGTCTGGTTACGGGCCTTCTCGGCGGTGTCCGGCGGGTCGGCGTTGTGCCAGGCGATCAGGGTGGACAGCTTGCCCATGTAGGGGACGCTGCCGTTGCCGGTCACGTTGTTGACCTCGAGGTCGGCGAACGCGTCGTCACCGGAGTAGCGGACCGCCATGTAGAACAGCATCCGGGCGACGTCGCCCTTGACCGCCGTGCGGGGTTCCCACGAGTCGGAGTCGTAGTAGTTGCCGGAGGCGCCGGAGGCCGCGCTGCCGCCGTTGTCGAAGTCGAGGTTGCCGCGCAGGGCGTTGACCGCGACGTCTTCGGGACGCAGGTGGTGCAGGTCGGTGCCGGGGCCGGCGGTGGTGCCGAAGTCGCCGTGCGACTGCGCCCACACGTGTTCCCGGTTCCAGTCGCCGCTGTCGCCGCCGTTGAGGGTCTTGGAGCGGCTGATGTTGGAGTAGAACAGCCGCACGTTCGACGAGTTCGACGGGTCCTGGTCGGTGACCTTGAGGGCTTCCCATACACCGTCGTACGACAGCTTGGTCACGCCGGTGGAGATGATGGTGTGCAGCGACGACTTCAGGCTGGAGCCGGTCTTGCCGATCGCGTTGGCGTAGTACGTGTCCGTGGTGCTGGACGCGGTCGGGGTCGCGGTGGCCGTGGACGTCGCGGTGGGGCTGGTGGTCGATCCGGCCCCGAGAGTCATGGCGGTCGGCGACTTGAGGCCCGCGTGCGGCGTGAAGTACGGCGTGAGCGTCCCGGTCACGGTCAGCTGTTTGCCGATCAGCGACGGGTTGGTGAGCAGCCCGAACGACGATCGGTAGGAGCTGGTGATCTGGACGTACAGCATGCTGCCGGTGGCGGTCGTGGACGCGCTGTCGGCGATGGCGAGGGCGGTGTCGCCGGTGAAGCTGCTGAACTTGACGGTGCTGGCGGCGGTCGGCTCACCGACGATGTAACCGGTGACGGTGCCGCTGGAACCGGTCTGATTACTGATCGCCTGCGCGACCGTGAGGGATGCCGCCGAGGCCGCCGTCGGCGTGGTGAGGACGGCGATGAATCCGGCCAGCAGGCCGACAAGCGGGGGTATGGTCAAGGCGACGATTCGCCGATGACGTCGGGTGGGACCGGGCATGGGGGGGCTCCGTTCGCCTGCCTGTATAGACAGGTTTCAGTGTGGGCCACCGGGTCCCGCGAGGGTCATACCATTTCGGTCATACGCGCGGGTTCAGCAACGCGGCCACCAGGTCGGCGATCGGTCCCTGCAGCTCGTCGGCGGAGGCCGAGTTCAGCGGCTTCATCCCGGTGGTGGAGCGCAGCAGGACGAGGCCGAGGATCGCCGCGAGCAACATCTGAGCGCGCAGCACGCCGACCTCATCGGTGATCGGATGTCCCGCGCCGGCCAGCAGTTTCTCGCTCACCATCCGCAGAAAGGAACTGCGCAACTCCTCGACCCGCTCGTCCCCGGAGGTGCGGATCAGCAGGAGCAGGCCGGTGCGCAGCCGGTCGTCGCCGGCCGGGTCGGTGAGATGGCCCGCCAGTCGTGCCGCGAAGCCCTCCGCACCGGCCGCCTGATCCTCGGCGTTCTTACGCACGTCGGTGACGGCGCTGGTCAGACAGGCCTCGAACAGCCCCTCCTTGGAGGCGAAATAGCGGCTGATCAGGGCCACGTTGACACCGGCCTGGTCGGCGATGTCGCGCACGGTGGTGGCCGCGTAGCCGTCGTGGGCGAACCGGTGCCGGGCGACGTCGATCAGGTCTTGACGGGTCTGCGCGGCGTCTCGGCGGCGCTTCACGGGCGGGTCGTTGCTCACCGGGCCATCCTCTCGTACGCGGTGATCCACGGTAGCGACCGAGTCACCCGATCCGGTGTGACGTAAACAACCGTTTACTTGCCGAGCCCGAGGACCATAATAAGTCAGCAATCGTTTACTTCTAGGGTCGAGGACGACATGACCGCTACCAATGAAAAGACCCGGGGCGGCAGCCTGCTGGTGCTCTACCTGGCACTGGGCGGCCTGGCGTTCGCGGTGCTCCAGTCGCTGGTCTCGCCCGCACTCTCCACGATCGGGCGCGAACTGAACGTGTCGACCAGCGACGTCAGCTGGATCGTCACCGCCTACCTGCTGTCGGCCTCGGTCATGACGCCGATCCTCGGCCGCCTCGGCGACATGGTCGGCAAGCGCAAGATCCTGATCATCGTGCTGTCGATCCTGGCCGTCGGCGCGATCGTCTCGGCGCTGGCCACCAGCCTCCCGGTGCTGATCATCGGCCGGATCCTGCAGGGCGCCGGCGGCGCGATGATGCCGCTGTCGATCGGCATGATCCGCGACGAGCTGCCCCGCGAGCGGGTCGCCACCACGGTCGGCCTGGTCTCGGCCATCTTCGGTATCGGCGCCGGCATCGGCATCGTGGCGGCCGGCCCGATCGTCGAGCACCTCTCCTGGCACTGGCTGTTCTGGCTGCCGCTGGTCCTGGTGGTGATCGCCCTGCTCGGCGCGATCTTCGGGATGAAGGAATCACCGGTCCGCACCCCCGGCAAGCTGGACGTCCTCGGCGCGACCATCCTGTCCATCTCCCTGGTGTCGCTGCTGATGGCGATCAGCAAGGGCCAGTCCTGGGGCTGGAGCGACCCGGAGACGATCGGCCTGATCGCCCTCGGTGTCGTCGGCCTGGTGGTGTTCGTGCTGGTCGAGCTGCGGGTCAAGGAACCACTGATCGACATGAAGCTGATGCGGATCCGCGGCGTGTGGGCCACCGACCTGGTGGCGCTGATCCTCGGCTTCGCGATGTTCGGCACGTTCCTGCTGATCCCGACTCTGCTTCAACTGCCTGAGGCGACCGGGTACGGGTTCGGCAAGTCGGTCTCGCAGGCCGGCCTGTTCCTGCTCCCGACCGTGATCATGATGGTGGTGTGCGGCCCGATCTCCGGCATGCTGAACCGCAAGTTCGGCCCGAAGCTGCCGATGTTCATGGGCGCCGTCCTGGTGGTCGCCGCGTTCACCCTGCCGGCCATCGGCCACGGCGCGATCTGGCAGATCCTGACGTCCGGCATCCTGACCGGTGCGGGCATCGGCTTCGCGTTCGCCGCGATGTCCAACGCCATCATCGAGAGTGTCCCGCCGACCCAGACCGGTGAGGCGACCGGCGTCAACGCGATCGCCCGGACCATCGGCAGCAGCATCGGCACGGCCGTGGTGGCGGCGGTCATCACCTCCCACACCACCCCGCAGGGGATGCCCACCGACGACGCGTTCACCTACGGGTTCTGGGTGTGTGCCGGGGTCGCCGTCCTCGCGGTCCTCGCCGCTCTGGCCCTGCCGTCGGCGCACAAGCGGCACGAGCAGGCGGTCTCGGCGGGCGTCACCGACGTCCCGGACGAGCCGGAGGAGATCCACGTCCTGCACCGCAGCAACGCCTGAGATCCACAGTGGCCGGGTCCGTGATCATCACGGGCCCGGCATTACTGTGAGCGGGTGTTCGGTCAACGGCTCCGGGAGCTGCGCATCGCGGCGGGACTGACCCTGGAAGGGCTGGCCGAGTCCTCGGGAGTGAGCGTCCGGGCGGTCAGTGACATGGAACGCGGGCTGAGCCGGGCACCCTGGCCCCGTACGGTCGACGCGCTCGTCGCCGCCCTCGCCCACCCGGACGCCGCGTCGCTGCCGGCCCTCGCGAAACAAGCCCGGGAGGCCCGCGAGGCGCAGCCCGCGCGACGGCGCCGGCCCGCCGACCTGCCGCGCGCCGACCGTCTCTTCGTCGGCCGCCGCGAACCGATCGACCGCATCGCCGCCCACGCCGCGGGCCGCACCCCGGTCGCCGTCGTGCACGGGCCACCCGGAGTGGGCAAGAGCGCCCTCGCGCTGCGGCTGGCCGAACACCATCCGGATCTCTTTCCGGACGGCCGGTTCCACCTGGATCTGCGCGGCACCGACGGCGAGCCGGCCACCGTCGCCGACCTGCAGAACACCCTGCTCCGGGCCCTGGCGGTCAGCCCGCGGCAGATCGCCGCGGACGCCGCGGACCGGACCGGGCAACTGCGCGACGCACTGCGGCAGCGCCGCTGCCTGATCATCCTGGACGACGCGGCCGACGAGGCGCAGGTACGGCCACTGCTGCCCGCCACCGGCCACAGCCTCGTCCTGGTCACCAGCCGCCAGTCGCTCGGCGGCCTGGAGGCGGTGTTGCGGATCGCCCTGGACCCGTTCGACCCGGCCGAGTCCGCGCAGCTGCTGCGCGAGGTGGCCGGGCCGGGCTCGGGAACCGACGAGCAGGTGGCCCGGGTCGCGGACCTGTGCGGTCATCTGCCGCTGGCCCTGCGCATCGCCGGGCAGACCGGCGGCTCGATGGCCCACCTCGCCGAGCGTCTCACCGACGCGGACCGCCGGCTGTCGGCTCTCACACCGGGCGGGGTCGGGGTGGAGACCGCGTTCGCGGTGTCGTACCGGCGGCTGCCGGAACCGTCCCGGCTGCTGTTCCGGCGGATCGCGCATCTGGTGCCCGGCTCGTTCTCGGCGGCCACCCTGGCGGTGCCGGCCGAATGCGATCCCTATGATGCCGAGGACATCCTGGAGGATCTGGTCGAACGGGGCCTGGTCCGGCCGGACGGCTTCGACCGGTACCGGCTGCACGACCTGCTGCGGCTGTTCGCCGGGACCCGGCTGCGCGCCGAGGAACCGGCCGAGCTGCGGGCGGCGGTCCGGCAGCGGCTGCACCGGTGGTACCTGAACACCACGATCGCGGCCGCGCGCAGCGTCTCCCAGCAGGCCGGGGATTGGCTGCGCAGCGAGATGCCGGGCTGGCAGGCGGCGTTGCGGGAGGCCGCGGAGGCCGGCGACCATCAGCGGGTGGCGGCGGTGGCCGACGGGCTGTGCCACTGGTCGCTGGTGTCGACCGAGGCGTACGGCGACCACGACGGGTACGTGGACACCATGGTCACCCTCGGCGTCCTGCACGAGAGCCGGGGCCGCAGCAGCGAGGCGGTCGAGCAGTACCGCCGGGCGCTGGACGAACTGGAGCGTCGTCCACTGTCGCCCGGCTCACGCCGTCTCGCCCGGGTCACCGTGTCGATCCGTCTCGCCCGGGCGCTGGGCGACGCCGGTCGCTGGGCCGAATGCCGGGACGCCGCCGAGACCGCCTGGCCCCTGGCCGACGACGCCCAGCTGCGGGGGCAGGCGGCGATGGTGCTCGGCTGGGCGTGCGCGGCCACCGGCGACAGCGAACGCGCGCGGGAGCTGTTGCGGGAGGCCAGCGAGCTGCTCGGCGGTTCTGCCTGACGTTCTGCATGGTGTTGCCCGGTGGCCGCTGTTTGGCTGAACCCCAGCGGCTACCGAGGAGCACAAACATGAGCACGATCGTCCTGGTCCACGGCCTGTGGGTCACCCCGCGCAGCTGGGAGCAGTGGATCCCCTATCTGAAGGCCAAAGGTCACACCGTGATCGCCCCCGCCTACCCGGGGTTCGAGGTGGAGGTGGAGGCGCTGCGGGCCGACCCGGCCGTGATCGCCGAGCTGACCGTGCCGGAGACGGTCGCCCACCTGGAGAAGGTCATCACCGCGCTGCCGGAGAAGCCGATCATCATCGGTCACTCGTTCGGCGGCACCCTCACCCAGCTGCTGCTGGACCGCGGGCACGGCGCGGCCGGTGTGGTGATCGACTCGGCGCCACCGGAGGGCATCCTGGTCACGCCGCCGTCACAGCTCAAGTCGCTGTTCCCGATCCTGGGCAAGCCGTCGACGCGGCACGCGCCGGCCGGGTTCACCGCCGAGCAGTTCCACTACGCGTTCACCAACACGCTGCCGGAGGACGAGGCCCGCGCGGTGTACGACCGGTACGCGATCCCGGCACCGGGGTCCTGGATCTGGGCGTACGGACTGATCGCCAACTTCAAGCCGGGTAAGCAGGAGACCTGGGTCGACTACCACAACGCCGACCGGGCGCCGCTGCTGTTCATCGGCGGCGGCAAGGACCACATCATGCCGCCGGCCGTGAACAAGTCCAACGCCGCCCACTACAAGGCACCGGGCACGATCACCGAGTACCACGAGTTCCCGGACCGGTCACACTGGACCTGCGGTGAGCCCGGCTGGGAGGCGGTCGCCGACCACGCCCTGGAATGGGCCCAGCGGCACATCTAGAACGGTCAGGCGAGGGCCCCGGCGAGCTGGGATCGCCGGGTCACCCCCAGTTTCGGGTAGACGCGGTAGAGGTGCGAGCCGACCGTGCGGTGTGACAGGAACAGCCGCTCGGCGATCTGCCGGTTGGTCAGACCTTGCGCCGCCAGCGTGGCGATCTGCAGTTCCTGCGGCGACAGGTTCTCCCGGGCCGACGACACCCGGCGGCCACTGAGTTCACCGGCTGCCCGCAGTTCGGCGCGGGCCATCTCGGCCCACGGGACCGCGCCGAGGGTGTCGAAGGTGTCCCGGGCCGCCCGTAGCAGATCACGGGCCTCGGCGATCCGGTGGCGGCGGCGTTCGAGGCGGCCCTGATGCAGTTGCAGACGGGCCCGGTACAGCGGCCACTGCGCGGTCCGCGCGCCGATCGGGGCGCCGTCCAGGATCACCGCCGCGTATTCGGCGGCCACCGCCATCATCGTGGCCGGCACGTCGGGCATGCCGCTGATCAGGGCACGGGCCTCGTCGACGCGCTGGGCAGCCAGGGCCGCGTCCAACAGCTCGGGTACCAGCCACCAGCGCATGTACCGGTGATAGGTGGGCGAGACCGGATCGAACGTGCGCGCCAGAACGGCGTACGCCTCCGGAATCTCCCCCCGGAAGAGATGGACCAGACCGCGGGCCTGGACCCGCGCGATCTGGATGTAGCTCATCCCCGCGGCGAGCGGGCTGGTGGCGACCGCGTCGAGCAGCCGCTCCGCCTCGTCCAGGTCACCGCGCATGGCCGCCACCGCGCCGGTGCTGGTCTGGGACGCGACCGCGTAGAACACCTCGCCGGTGTCCTCGACCAGCGCCCGCGACTCGGTCAGTTCGGCGCTCGCCTGATCCCAGCCGCCCAGCCACAGCCGCCCCCAGTTGGCGCTGGTCAGCAGCCGGGCCAGCACCGCCATCCGGCCTTGCGCGCGGGCGTCGGCGGCCGCCGAGTCCAGCCACGCCGAACTGCGGGCGAAGTCGCCGAGCACCAGGGCCGCACTGCCGAGGAACCGCAGCACGTCCGGCCCGCCACCGGCGTCGGCCGCCTTCTGCAACCGCTCCAGGACCTCAGCGCCGCGTTCCTCCGGCACCGTGTAGGCGAGAACCGCCAAGGCGATCGGGTCGTCGGTGTCCACCAGAGCCGCGATCCGGGCCCGCGCGGCGGCCGTGTCCGGTCCGGTGGCCTGGAAGAAGCAGCGTGACGCGGCCCGCCACAGCAGTTGGACACGCAGTTCGGGGTTACCGGCCGCCTCGGCGAAATCGGTCAGTTCCCGCACCCGCCCGGCCGGATCGGTGAACCGCTGGAACCGCACCACCTCGTGCACGTTGGCGAGCCGGGCCCGCTCGGCCGGGCCCAGTGCGGACAGGTCGGTCGCCGCCAGCAGCCGTTCCACCTCGTGCCGGGCCCCGATCTCACTGGCCAGCTCGGCGGCCCGCAGCACCAGCGCGGTGGCCTGCTCCGGGCGTTCGGTCAGTTCTGCGGCCCGGTGCAGGGCGGCCACCGCCGACATGATCGCGCCACGCTGCCGGGCCTGTTCGGCGTGCCGTTCCAGGTCGGCGGCGAGGTCGGCGTCCGGGCCGAGGGTCGCCGACGCCAGGTGCCACAGCCGCCGGTCCGGGAAATCGGTGAGCCGCGCGGCCAGGCACCGGTGAGCGTCGAGGCGCGCGGCGAGCGGGGCCCGCTGGTAGATCGCCGACCGCACCAGCGGATGCCGGAACCGGAACCCGTTACCGGCCGCCTCGATCAGCCCGGTGTCGATCGCCCGCTGAGCGTCGCGCAACGTCACCGGTTCCCCGGCGGCCTCGGTCGCCGCCGCGAGCAGGCGCCGGGCGTCACACGCCGCATCCGCGGCCAGAATCAACAGCAGGGCGCTTTCCGGTACGCCCAACTCACTCGCCCGAGCCGCGAACGTCGCTTCGAGCCGGCTGTTCAGGGGCAGGGCGGCGGTCGGCGCCCCGGCCGACGGTGCCGGGCTCCTCGGCAACTCCACCAGCGCCAGGGGATTGCCGGCCGCCTCGGCCAGGAACCGGTCCCGTACCGCCGGCGACAGTTGTGGCGCGTGCGTGTCCAGCAGGGCCGCCGAGTCCGCGCCGGTGAGCCGGTCCAGCATCAACTCCGGGATGCCGGAGCGACGCTGTGGATCGTCGACGGCAACGGTCCGGGTGGCGCCGACAGCGAGGATCGCGTCGCTGCCGACCCGCCGCCCGACAAACGCGAGCACGTCCGCGCTTGCCGAGTCGAGCCAGTGCAGGTCGTCGATGACCAGCACGATCGGGCGGACGGCGGCCGCGTCGGCGAGCACTTCCAGGGCGGCGAGGGCCACCGCGTACAGATCGGGACGGCCCTCGGCGATGCCGAAGGCGGCGTGCAGCACCGGGTTGACGGCGGCCAGCGGATAGAGCAGTTGATGCAGGGCGGCGTACGGCAGTCGCGACTCGTTCTCCACACCGGCGGCCGTCAGCACTCGCATGTCGCGCTGCCCGGCGGCGTCGGTCACCCACTCCAGCAGGGCGGTCTTGCCGATCCCCGGCTCGCCCCGGATCACCAGGGCACTGCCCCGGGCCGCTGCGGCCCGGCCCAGGATCCGATCGAGTCGCGCCACTTCGCCGGCCCGGCCGAACAGCTTCTCCCCCGCGCGCATCCGTGCATCCTGCCAGGCGATTACCGCAGACCTGTTAACCAGTCGTTCGACTCAAGCCAGGCCGGGTGACGCGCCGGAATGCTGTCCTGGTGACCGCCGCACAGTTCGCCGCTCTGCTCCACCGTCATCGGCGCGAGGCCCGGATGACCCAGCGCGAACTGGCCGTGAAATCGGGCGTCAGCGTACGGGCGATCAGCGACATGGAACGCGGGTTCAGCGCGGCTCCGCAGGCCCGCACCCTAGACGCTCTCGCCGGCGCCCTGGGCCTGGACACCACCGGCCGGGCCGCACTGTCCGCCGCCGCCCGGTCGGCCCGCACGCGCGGCACCGGTGCCGGCGCCCTCCCCCGCGACCTGCCCGACTTCACCGGCCGCCACGACGAGCTGGCCCTGCTGTCCGGCGGGATTGCCCTGCCGCCCGCCGGGCTTGCCTCGCTGTCCGGTGGACCGGCTCTGTTGTCCGGCGGACCGGCCCTGTCATCCGGCGGACCGGCTCTGTTGTCTGGCGGGCATCGGCCGGGCGCGGTGACCGTGGTGCACGGGCCGCCCGGTGCCGGGAAGACGGCCGTCGCGGTGCACGCGGCCGGGCGTCTCGGCGGGCGGCCGGGTTTCATCGACTGCCGGGACCTGGCGGCGGGCGACGTGCTGGCCCGGGTACGCCGGATCGGTATGCCCTGTGACCTGCTGGTACTCGACGACGTCACCGCGGAGACGCAGGTCGGGCCGCTGCTGCAAGAGGTGGGATGCCCGGTCGTGATCACCAGCCGCCGGGCGCTGCCGGGCCTCGGCGGGATTCGGCGGGTTCCGCTCGGGCCACTGCCGCCGCACGACGCGGTCCGGCTGCTCGCCACCATCACCGGGGCTCCAGCCGATCATCCGGACGTGCACCGGGTGGCCGGTTTCTGTGAGCATCTGCCGCTGGCGCTGCGGGCCGCCGGGAACCGCCTGGTGACCCGGCCCGGCTGGACGATCGGCGACCTGGCGGTGCGGCTCGCCGACGCGGACCGGCGGCTGGCCACGCTGACCGCCGGGGATCTGTCGGTGGAGCGGGTGCTCGCCGAGGCGTACGCCACGTCGTCGCCCGCCGAACGTCACGCCCTCCGCACCGGATCCGCCCTCGTCTCCCTCATCGCCGCCCGCGAGACCAATGGCGGCGGGCCCGGCGCACCGCTCACCGCCGACCGCGCACCCGGCGGACTGTTCATCGCCGGCGGCGGGCCCGGCGGACCGCCAGGAGCAGGATCACCAGCAGGGCGGTGAGGTCCACGGTGATCAGGGCGGCGGCGGGTCCCAGGAACAGTGCCACGAACGGCAGGGTCAGGAACACCGTCATGCACAGCACCGGGATCAGCGGGAGTCGGACGGCACCATCCATCCGGCGTACGAAATCGGGGTCCTCGACGGCCAATCGCTGCTCGATGTCGGCCAGGGCACGGCGATCCCGTTCCTCGAGCATGCGATACACCTCCTCCATACCCGAAATTCACGATAAAAGCTGAACTGACCCGATTTACTGCGCTAGCAGCCTATAACGGAGAGTGAGCAGGAGTTCTCCATATGTGAAGCAGAGGTGCTGAGCGCATGACCACCACCGCACCGAGGCCGGTACCGGTCCGCCCCCATCCGGTCCGGCGGCAGGTGAAAGGCACCGCCCTGACCCGGATCCTGCGGACCACCGACGCGAAACAGATCGGGATCATGTACCTGATCACGTCGATCGCGTTCTACATCGTCGGTGGGATCATGGCCCTGCTCCTACGCGCCGAACTGGCCCGGCCGGGCATGCAGATCCTGTCGCCCGAACAGTACAACCAGCTCTTCACCATGCACGGCACGGCGATGCTGCTGTTCTTCGCCACCCCGATCGTGTTCGCGTTCGCCAATTACATCGTGCCGATCCAGATCGGCGCACCCGACGTCGCGTTCCCACGGCTCAACGCGTTCGCCTACTGGCTCTACCTGTTCGGCACACTGACCGCGATGAGCGGCTTCATCATGCCCGGCGGTGCCGCCGACTTCGGCTGGTTCGCCTACGCCCCGCTCAGCGACAGCCTGCACTCCCCCGGCATGGGCGGCAACGCCTGGGTGGTCGGCCTGGCCATCGGTGGTCTCGGCTCGATCCTCGGCGCGGTCAACCTGATCACCACGATCCTGACCCTGCGGGCCCCCGGCATGACCATGTTCCGGATGCCGATCCTCACCTGGAACATGCTGGTCACCAGCCTCCTGGTGATCCTGATCTTCCCGTTCCTGGCGGCCGCCCTCTTCGCCCTGGCCGCCGACCGCGTCCTGGGCGCGCACGTCTTCGACGTGGAGACCGGCGGCCCGATGCTGTGGCAGCACCTGTTCTGGTTCTTCGGGCACCCCGAGGTGTACGTCATCGCCCTCCCGTTCTTCGGCATCATCACCGAGGTCGTCCCGGTGTTCAGCCGCAAGCCGGTGTTCGGCTACAAGGGCCTGGTCGCGGCCACCCTGCTGATCGGTGCCCTGTCGATGAGTGTCTGGGCCCACCACCTGTTCGTCACCGGCCAGGTGCTGCTGCCGTTCTTCAGCTTCCTCAGCTTCATGATCGCCGTACCGACCGGCATGAAGTTCTTCGTCTGGATCGGCACCATGTGGCGCGGCCAGATCAGCTTCGAATCCCCGATGCTGTGGGCCGTCGGCTTCATGGTGACGTTCCTGTTCGGTGGTCTCTCCGGCGTGCTGCTCGCGGCCCCGCCGATCGACTTCCACGTCTCCGACTCGTACTTCGTGATCGCGCACTTCCACTACGTGCTCTTCGGCACGATCGTGTTCGCGGTGTTCGCCGGCATCTACTTCTGGTTCCCGAAGATGTTCGGCCGGATGCTCGACGAGAAACTCGCCAAACTGCACTTCTGGCTCACCATGATCGGTTTCCACGGCACTTTCCTGGTGCAGCACTGGGTCGGCGCCAAGGGCATGCCCCGCCGCTACATCGACTACCTGCCCAGCGACGGCTTCACCCTGTGGAACACCATCTCCAGCATCGGCTCGTTCGTCCTCGGCCTCGCCACCCTGCCGTTCCTCTACAACGTGTGGAAGTCGTACAAGGTCGGCAAGGTCACCTCCGAACCCGACCCGTGGGGCTACGGCAACTCCCTGGAATGGGCCACCACCACCCCGCCGCCGCTGCGCAACTTCGACCACATGCCCCGGATCCGCTCCGAACGGCCCGCCTTCGACGTCAAGTTCCCACACCTGGCCGCCGGCGAACAGTCCCTGGCCGGCCCACCCGAAGGCGGCGCCCGCCCGCTCCGTAAGGAGTCCGACGGCGGCGCCACCTACCACGAGGACATCTCCACCGACCGCGACCGCTGACACTTCCCGACAACGGGCCGCCCTTCCCGGGGCGGCCCGTTTCAGTAACCCGGCTGCCGGCTGGGCTCGCCGCCCTCAGTTCGCCGGCCGCTGCCAGGGCTCGTCGGCGATGCCGTAGATGACCGTGCTCGAACCGACCATCGTGCCCGCCTTCACCCCCTCCGTCTCCTCGCTGAGCCGCTTCCGCTCGCCGATGAAGACACCCGTCTCCGGGTCGATGACGATCTCCTGCCGCTGGCCGGCGCCCGTGACACCCAAGGCCGTTCCGGTGTGACCGTCGAGAGTCGCGGCCCGCTCGGTGATCTTCAGGGCGGACAGCCGGGTCAGCGCCCGGTAGATCGCGGCCCGCAGATCGGCCGGAAGCAGACCACTGCGCAGGGCGTCCGCCGCGTACACGAGAACCTCCTGGTCCCCATCGGAACCGTGGCCGTCGGTGTCGCTCCGCAACCGGTCGAAGAGATGCTCCGGGTCACGGGGAAGACCGGCGATGAACACGGCGGTGGGTACCTGCCAACTGCCCTCGCTCAGGCACATGTCGCCGTCGCCTTCGCCAGGCCGGAATCGCCCGCACGGTCCGCTCAGTCGCTCGTCGGTGACTCCCGGCCCGCCGGCCGCGGTGGATCCCGTCAGCGGGATGCGTTCGCCGGTGTCGCCGACCCGCCGGAACCACACCCCCGACGGGTCGGCGGGCACCCAGGTCTCGACCCGGCTGCCGAACAGCGTCGGCGCGGGACCCCAACCGGTGTCCATCGCGTGCGTGGCGATGTAGCGGTACTTCCCGGCCGGCACCGGCTCGTCCACCGTGCGGATCTGGGCGTCGGCGGCGGTGTTCAACGTCTGCGCCACCTCGACCATCGCGCCGTCCGGGGCACCACCTCGCACCACGACCACGATCACCGCCACCGCCAGAACCACCGCCGCCGCTGCCGAATACGGCCACCGGAGGAGGCGGCGTGGTTGCGGGACCACGCGGGCCCGTACCCGCCGCAAGCTTTTGATCCCGCCCTCCGGCACCGGATAGAGATCGTTGATGGCCACGTCCAGGTCGTCGGTCATGACGTTCCTTCCAGGTCGGCTTCGCGCAGGTCACGCCGCACCCGGTGCAGCCGGGACCGGACGGTGCCCTCCGGGACACCGAGGGCGGCGGCGATCTCCCGGGTGTCGAACCCGGCGAGGCTGTTCAACAGGAGGACCTCCCGGTCACCGTCGGCGAGGGCCGCGATGGCAGAGGCAAGACCAGCGACTCTGGTACGGGCATCGAGACGCTCCTCGACCCGCTCCCTCTCCCCGGCCCCCTCGTCGAACCGGGACCGCCCGACCAGCCGCAACGACATCCGCGACTGCTGGGCCTGCACCCGGTGATGCCGGCGCAACAGGTTGACGGCGATGCCGTAGAGCCAGGCCCGGCCGCTGCCCCGTTCCGCCCGGTACTGCTCACGAGCCGTCCACGCGGTCAGAAACGTCTCCGCCACCAGATCCTCGGCCTGCACGGCGTCCACCTGACGGGCCAGGAACCGCCACAGCCCCGGCGCATGCTCATCGAAGAGCCCGGTGAACCACTCCACGTTCATGCAACGTATTGCCAGTTGCCGCCACCCGTGTTCACGAGATCGCCAAAGTCGCGCCGACCAGGGTGAGATACCACTCGGAGTCGGTGAAATCGGGTCCTGTCTCCGGCCCGATGTAGGCGTCGATGTGCCGGGCCCCACCGAGCCCCGGCGTGAACTCGTCACTGATGTGCCAGCCCGCCGCCGACAACCGGCCACACACCGCCACCGGTGGCGCCGTCCCGTCCTCGAGCCGCCCACACCCCGAGATCCGGAAATCAGTCCCCGGCGCCAGCACATCCGAATCGGCCGCCGCCGTCACGAACGGCTCCAGCACACCCCCGTCACTGGCCCGAGCCACCGAGTCCAGCCAGTAGCCGACGTCGTACGACCAGTTCAGGTACCGCCCCGACCGAGTCAGCCCGGTCCCCTCGTCGTGCACAGCCTGCACGAAGTCGGCCGGATAGTCCCCCAGGTCGTCGTCCCCACCCGAACAGTCCAGCACCAGGCACCCGGTGACCGCGGTCGCCACCCCGTCGTGAAACTCCTCCACCGCCGTGTAGTAAACGGTGATCTCCCACCCGTCGCTGCTCTCCTGCTCCCCGGAGGCGCTGATCGACGGCACCACCGGGGACGGCACCTCGGGCGCCGTGCCACATCCCGCCACCAGTGCCAGGACGACGACAAGAACCGGCCAGTCACGCACCTGTCGAGCATCCCAAGGTCCGGGCCCCGGGTCCGCCCATCCCCGCGAACTCCCCCGCGGCTACCGGCCGGCGGCCGTGCGAAGAGCGGTTGCCAGCCAGTGGAGGTCGTCGGTGGCGTCCGGGGCGCTGTACTGGCCGCGGACTCGGGAGACCAGGCAGCGGTATCTCTCCGCGCCCGCCTCGATGCCGGCCTCCAGACATGCCAGCACGGCGGCCGGATCGGAGCCGTTGAACATGCCTGTGATCAGGTCGGACGCGGCCGGAGAGTCGGGGCGGGTTCCGTCGTGTCTGGCCTTCGCGACGATCTCGACGACCTGTCTGGCCCACCAGATGCTGGCGCCGGGCGGTTCGGGCTGACCGGGTGCAGGGGTCGCCAGCTCCAGGAACACGCGCATCCGGGTCTGGAACTCCCGGTCCTGGACCAGTTCGGCCAGCTCGATCCAGGCGTCCACCTGGTCGGGGGTGGGATCGTCGGGAAGTTCGATACGCAGGTCGCGCATCCTGTCGCGCTGTCCCGGTTCGAGGTCGAGACGGCCGAACACCTCGGCTTTGAAATCATCGATGATCTGGAGGCGTTCGGCGGCCGACAGCCGCGCCAAACGGTTCATCAGTGCTGTCTCCTCTGCGGTGGAATCGCGTTTCGCCACGGTGGACAACACGGCCCGGCTGACCTTGAGGGAGCGGATCCGGGCGTCGATCGCCGTCACCTGCGCTGCGGCGACCGCGGCCACCGTGGCCCGGCCGTCGAGCACCCGGCACACGTCGTCGAGCGGCAGACCCAGCTCCCGCAACGTCCGGACCAGGCCGGCCCGGGCCACTGCGGCGGCGTCGTACAACCGGTAGCCGGCGGCCGAACGGGCCACCGGCGGAATCGCTCCCGCGTCCGACCAGAAGCGCAGCGTGCGCACCGGAAGGCCGGTGCGACGGGCGAGCCGGCCGATCGTGAGCAGTTCGGGTGCGTCGTCCATGGGAGGAATCCTGGACCTTCCAGCCGCTGGAAGGTCAAGTGCCGACAGGCGAGACTGCGACGAACCCGGTGATCGGCACGGTTGGATCCGTACGCCGGGAGTCAGTACCGTGTGGATCTTGTGGTGGCGAGCAGGGGAGAGACACCATGGGCCGCAAGCACGAGCTGACCATCCGGGTTCCGGAGGCGGGAACCGTCGCCGGAGCCGTCGCGCAGATCCGGGAGGAACAGGAGCTCGAGTACCACTCGGTGACTGTCGACATCGGCGACGACGGGCGATTCACGGCCCGCGCCGTCTACCCGTCCTCCAAGGCTCGCGTGGACGGGCAGGTCACCGACGACGGCAGCGGGCCGGTGCTCACCGCCGTGATCCACAAGCCTCGGCCCGAGATCCTCTGGCCGTTCCTGATGGGGTTCCCGGCGGTGTTCCTGCCCTTGTGCACGTTCGCCCAGTTCCTGTTCGAGGGCATCTGGCAGCCGCTGGTGTTCATCGGCATCCCCGGCGGGGCGGCGCTCGGCTATCTGTACTGGAAGATCGTGCGCCAGCAGAAGGAGAACTTCCGCACCGACGTCGCCACCTTCGGCCAGGAGTTGCGGGTGATCGTGGGTCACCCGGCGAACGACGCGGACTGAGCTACAGCTGCTTGACGGCGTCGGCGTAACCGGCCGGGGCCGGGCCCTCGCCGGGGGCGTAGATCACCCGGATCACACCGGTCGGGAAGACCTCGGTGGCCGTCACCGTCAGGTGGTAGGGGCTGTCGCCGTCGTCGAACAGCTTGCGGCCCTTGCGGGCGGCGACCGGGTGGATCAGCAGCCGCAGCTCGTCGACCAGACCGGCGGCGAGCAACTGCTGGACCACCCCGATGGAACCGGGGATGAGGATGCCCTTGATCGCCGGGTCGGCTTTGAGGGCGGCCACCGACGCCGCGAGTTCGCCACCGATCAGTTCGCTGTTGCGCCAGGTGAACTCCAAGTCCTGCCGGGACACGACGATCTTGCGGAGGTCACCGATCTGCTTGGCGAACGGCGCGTCGTCACCGCCGGCGGCTTCCCGGTCGGGCCAGGCACCGGCGAAACTGTCGTACGTCCCCCGCCCGATCAGGAGCACGTTGGCGGTGTCGTAGTCCTCGGCGACGGACCGCCCCATGTTCTCGTCGAAGTAGGGGAAGTGCCAGTCCGGGTCGATCTCGGCGACCCCGTCGGCGGAGATGAACAGTGTGGAGACGACCTTGGCCATGGTGATGTCCCTTTCAGATCAGCGTGCTTACCCGGGGTAGACCACTGCATCGTCGCAAACTCATCGCTCCTGGGACCGGAACAGCCGGAGAAGGTGCGCCCGCTCGTTCTCGGTGACCCGGGCCATCGCTCCGGTGGCCGCCTGGCCGGGCATCACCAGCGCCACGACAACCGCGCCTATCAGCACGCCGATGGCGGCGGCGCCGGGACCGGCCGCTACGAGAAGTGCCGCCACGGGCAAGAAGGCCGCGCTGGCGCCGAGCATGATGAACCGGATCTTCCGTTCGACCGCCCAGCGGACCAGGCGACGGTCGGTCGGCGCCTGGAATGTCAGTACGTCGTCTTCCACGAATTCAAGATCGCAGAGCGGCGGTCAGATCGATCTCGATCAGCTGGCCCCGGTAGCCCAGGGAGGCGACGCCGAGCAGGGTGCTCGCGCTGGTGAAGGACTCGGCCAGCGGCGACTCCATCAGCTGGTCCCAGACCGCGGACAGGACGCCGCTGTCCGGGCTGACCACGTAGACGATCGAGCGCACCACATCGCCGGGTTTCGCACCGGCCGCCTCCAAGACGGCGAGGCAGTTGGTGATCACCTGGGCGGTCTGCGCGTGATGGTCGCCGGGCAGGCCGACGACCTTCCCGGACAGGTCGAGCGGACACTGACCGGCCAGGTGCGCGAGTCGCCCGGCCGACGAGATCGTCACGTGGCTGTAGCCGGACGGCTCGTGCACGGTCGCCGGGTTGAACTTGTCGATCACGTGGATCTCCTCTGTGTCTGGGCGCGGCGGTTGCGCAGGTTGCGGAACGCCAGGGCCGCGAACGTCACGTGCATGATCAGCTGGATGTAGTACTTCTCCTGCCAGAGGACCAGCCCGGTCACCGTGATCACGTAGGCGATCAGCAGCGCGACCATCAGGTGGAAACGCTCGAATCGGGGCAGCCGGTCACGCAGCCGGACGACCGGGACGGCCTCCGGGCTGCGGGGCGGCTCGTCGACACGCAACCCGGCCGGTACCCGCGCGTCCAACTCGGCGATCGCCTTCACGCCGTTGCGGAACAGCTCCGGTTCGATGTGCACGGCGATCGCGTCGTGGCCGATCAGCTGTCGCGCCCCGTCCGGCCAGGCCCGATACAGGGCACAGGCGGCGAATCGTACGGTGATCGGCTGCTCCCCGGCGACCAGGCTCACCCCGTCGGGCGCGACGATCAGGCGCGCCTTGCGGCGGGTGCGCGCGGGATACGCCGTACCGCTGACCGTCTCCTCCGACCAGAGCGGGGCGGTCACGTATCCGGCCCACTGCGCGCTGGTGCCGTCCGGGACCATCAACAGCCCTGCGGCGTACGCCGTCCGCGCGACCGCCACGATGTCGTCGGCCGTGACCGCGGCGATCTGGGCGGCCCGCTGCTCAGCGGACTGGACCGGCCGGCCGGCGAGCACGTTCAGCGCCTGTTCCGGCAGGTCCTCCTCGATGTCCGGGCGGATCGACAGGGCCAGGTCACCCCGGTCGATGCGGCCCGCCCCGAACGCGGCCAGCACGTCGATCATGCCGCCGAGCACTGCCTGGTGGGAGTCCGGGACGGCGTCGGCGTACCCGAGGATCATGGTGTTGGGTCCCATCCGCTGCATGCTGGTCGCCGCGGTGTAGGAGATGCCGCCGACGGTGCGCAGGTCACGGAACATCGACCGCTCCAGCAGGTCGGCGAAGACCTCCGCGGCCGGGCTGTGCGGCACCACCGTGCTCCAGGCGACGGCGTCCCCGGTGCCGCCGAACCAGGCCGGGGTCACCGGCAGCGCCGACGACGGCTGCGGGCACGGGCGGCGCTGCCCGGCCGGCAACGCCAGCCGCAGACCCTCCGGAACGGCCGGGCCGGTCACCCAGAGAACCGCGTTGTCCCTGGTGAAATACCGTGCTGCCCACTCCCGGAGATCGTTTTCGGTGATCGCGGCGAGACCCGTCTCGGGGTACCCGGAGACGCCGTAGTCGACGGCGCCGTGCCGCCACAGCGCCATCCGCTCGTACACCGACGGGCGGCGGCGCGCGGCCTCGGCGCGCAGCAGATCCTTCTCCACCGGCATCCGGTCCATCGGCAGGTCGGTCAGAGCCGCGCAGACCCCGGTGAGGAACGCGACCACGTCCCCGTTCGAGCCCTGCATGTGGAACGAGGTGTGCTCGACGGTGGTGGTGCCGTTGGAGTGGTACTCCCGCCCGATCCGGTGCAGGGCGAGATGCTCGAGCAGGTGGGTGATGCCGGCCCGGGGCAGCGTCTCGTCGGCGAACCCGACGCGGAAGACCAGACCGGCCCGGGTCGGTCCGGTCGACGGCGAGAAGATCGCCGGTACGCCGTCGACCTCGAACTGGTGGATCATCGCGCTCCTGACTGGGCCTTGCGACGGTACTTACGGATCTCGGTGACCGGATCACCGATCATCATCCACGGATGTTCGCTCGCCAGCCGCCCCGTCATCGCGAACGTGGCCGCGGCGGCCGGCTGATCCGCCATCAGAGCGAACAGCATCGCGAAGGTGCTGACCAGCGGCACCCAGCCGGGATCGCGGCGGAACCCGTCGTGCCAGATCGACCGGTGGGCAGCCTGGTAAACGGCCTCACGAACCACCGTGCCGGTCAGGTATGGACTGTCGTCCGGTAACTCCAGCCAGTGTTCCAGGTGCGCGGTCGCCACCAGCACGCCCTGCGGTGCGCCGGGTGGCGCGGCCAGCATCTGCTCGGTCGCCCACGAGTGCAGTAGATCCCAGTCGCCACCCCATTTCGGGCAGATCTGCTGCAGGTACTGCAACTGCCCGGGCAGGTGGTGCGGGTCGACGGCGGCCAGCCGGGCGTACCGGCGTTTCGCCTCGGACAGGCCCAGCGACAGCCCGCGGGCGGCGGTCAGACGGGCCGACCACAGCGCCGGATCCTGCGGGCAGCGGGCGGTCCCCTCGATCAGCACGATCTCCGCCTTGGCCAGCCAGTCGTGGAAGGCCTCGAACTGGGCGTCGCTGACATCGTTCGCGCGGGCTCCGGTCCGGATCTGCCAACCGACATCGGTCAGGTGCATGCCGAGCAGGGCCGCGGCGGTGCTGTCCTGCGGGTTGACCAGGAGCACGTACCGCAGCATGTCGGCGATGCCCGGTACGTCACAGGCGGCCCGCAGCAGCCAGGTGCGGGCGTCCGGGGCGGCGGCGTCCAACACGGGACGGCAGGACCACCAGTCTCCCTCCGCCAGCTTGGCGCGGAGAAAGCCCAGTTCGGGGTGGGCGACGGCAGGGTCGAGGACGACGTCATCAGTAACACTGGGCACGGGGGAACAGTCGGAAGATCCGGTTGCGGTACGGGGTGAAGCCCGGTGGCGGGCCGGGTGCACTCCTGAATCGGCTCATGCACCCCATCTCCGATGGGTAATACGCTATTCGCCGATGACGCAGCTCCAGAACGGCCGTGCCGAGGCCTGATCGGCAACGCCACCCAGTACGGACAGCCACCGATCGTCGCCGGTTACCCGTTGACGATCGTCGCCTCTGCCGGTGAAGAAGGATAGGCGCTCGCGGCCAGCAGCCCGGTAATGGTTTCGGCCGTCATCGGCCGCCCTAGGTGGTAGCCCTGTCCGTAGCCGCACCCCATCCTGACCAGACGATCGGCCTGGCCGGCGTTTTCCACCCCCGAGGCCACAGAGTGCAGTTTGAATGCTGAGGCCAGCCTCATGAGGGCTTCGATGACGTCGTGTGAGTCCGGATCGACATCGATACGCGCCACCAGCGTTCTGTCGAGCTTGATTACGCTCAGCGGCACGGACTTGAAGTAGCCGATGGCTGAGTGGCCGATTCCGAAGTTGTCGACGGCGAGTCTGACACCGAGAGCGTGCAGAGCCTGCAGGTTCGCCGCGGTTCGCTCGTCGGGCTCCAGAAGGCTGTTCTCGGGTAGCTCCACCATCAGCCGGGCGGCCGGGAAGGCGGTGTCGTCCAGCACGGCGCGGAACATGTCGGCCAGCCCGGGGTGCCTGACCTGGCTCGCAGAGAGGTTGACGCTCAGCCAGGACGGAGCCGTCAGCGGATTCTGTCGCTGCCACCGGACCATCTGTCCGCAGGACTCACGCAGGACCCATTCTCCGATCGGGATCAAGGCGCCGGTGTCCTCGGCCGCCGTGAGGAAGGCGGCCGGCGGCAGAAGACCCCGATCCGGGTGGTTCCAGCGCACCAGTGCCTCGACCCCGTTGTCGGAGCTTCCCGTCAAGGAGACTATCGGCTGGTAGTGAACGATGAACTCATGGCGATCCAGAGCATGCCGCAGTTCGTTGTCGCGGGACCGGACATCCATGTCCGCGTGGTAGATCCGGTAATCTCCACGACCCGAGCGCTTGATCGCGTACATCGCGGTGTCTGCGTTGGCGATCAACTGTTCGGGGCTGGTGACCGTTTCATCGCGGAATGCCACGCCGATGCTCGCTTCGACGCTGAGCAGCACCTCGCCGAAGACAACCGGTGTGCGCAGGGCTTCGATCAGTCGCTGGGCGATGCTTTCGGCCATGGCCCGGCTGGGCAGATCGGGCAGCAGCAGGGCGAACTCGTCGCCGCCCAACCGGCCCGCGGTATCGCCGGAACGGATGACCGAGCGCAGCACCGAACCCACCGCCACGAGGACGGCGTCCCCGGCCTCGTGCCCGTGCGTGTCGTTGATCGGCTTGAAGCGGTCTAGGTCGATGAGCAGCAACGCGCTGTGCCGGCTCTTGCTGACCGGCTGCCGGATCATATCGGCCAGACGGTCGGTGAGGAGCGCGCGGTTGGACAGTTTGGTGAGCGGGTCGGTGACGGCCAGCCGGCGGTTGTCGTGCTGGGCGAGGATCTGTCGGCCGATCACCAGGGCGGTGAGGACGATGGCACCCAGGATCATCCCGCCGAGGGAATACAGCGATTGGTGACGCCCGACGAAGGCGAGCAGACCGTAGGCGAGGACGATCGCACCGTACGGGAGCCAGCTGACCAAGCGCTTGGGGTGGTGCCCGTCGGGGAGCGGTTCGTCCCGCTCGCGCGCCTGGTGGTGGACGGCCAGCAGCGCGAGGAGGTCCGCCGCGGCCCACAACAGAAAGGGCCACGTCCCCGGGGCGAGGGCGATGCCGAACTGCACGTAGGTGATGGTGTAGGAGGTGTCGGCCAGCACTTTGAGAGCGGCTGATGCCGCCAGCAGCCGCACCGGGGTGGCGGCTGTCGCGCGGCGCATGACCAGAACGACCAGCGCGAAGATCAGTACCAGGTCGAGAACCGGGACGGCGGCGGAGAACACCAGCATCTCGAGATCGGCGCCGGGTATCTGCATGATCGGCGCGATCTCCAGGTACCAGATCGCCATGGAGGCTCCGACCAGCACGGTGATCGAGTCGATCAGCATCTTCATGCGTTCGGCGCGGCTGCGCGGGGCACTGGCGAGCAACAGCAGGCCGACGACCGAACAGGGGATCGCGATCGCGTACAGATAGTCGGCCGCGTTGGGATAGTCGGGCGGCTGGCGCAGGATCGTATGGATCAGGGATGCCATGTGGGCGGCGAACTGGCAGACGAAGCCCGCCCCCAGCCATCGCCAGGCGCGATACCGCCGCGGGCTCAGGGAAGTTCCGCGCAGCAGCCGCAGACTCAGCACCGCAGTCAGCAGTGTGACAGGGATTCGGGTCAGATCATTGATCAGCAACGCGTGGTCGGCGCCCCATCCCGTGACACTCTGCACCAGGATAGGGATCAGAAGAATCCCACACCCCCAGATTGCCACCCGCGATGTGACCGGGGGCCGATCGACCGGTTCTCCCATGACCTTCACATCGGCAGACAAACGGACCGCGTAAACATTCAGCGGGTATGCGGAGATGGCATGTGCCGATCACTCTCTGCAAGAGTGGTGATGCGTCAGACGATGCTGAGGGCTGGGCGGAGTATCCAGCGGACCTGAAGTCACTGGGTCTTCTGAAAGGCGTCGAGCCGGTCGCGGACCTCGGCGTGCATGTCCACGAACAGCAGGCGGACGTCTCCGAGTTCTTCGCTGCCGCCCACCTGACAGTGCAATTCCGCGGAGCCGTCTGGCAGTAACACTTCCAGGGTGACCGACTGGCCGGGGGCCAGTCCCTCGGCCAGGTGGATCAGCGTCTCCTCACCGAGGTCGTCGACTTCTAGATCGACGATGACTCGCGCCCCGCCCAGCGACAGGTCGCTTGCCAGGCCGGGAAACATCCGGCCCGAGGGCAGGATCACCACGACCGGCACCTGCACCGAGACGCGCCGGAAGCGTCGCCGGTCGACGGCGCCGACTGCCGTGTCCACCCGCATGTACACGCCGGGCATGCCACCGGGAGGCGGCGGCACTACTGTGCCCACGATACTGAAGCCGTTGCCGTTCTGCGTCCAGGTCAGGACCACGTCGACACCGACCATGGCGAAGCCGGTGAGGCTCAGCCGGAGCGTGCCGTCGCTCTCCCGCGAAACCCGGCAGTTCCGGGCCGTGCCACCGCCGAGCGACGCGCTGGCGGTGGGAACGGTCCACGGACGAGGCTCTTCCGAGGTATTGACCATAATCGTCAGATCCTTCTGGGCGTGCGAATCGCGGTCCGGTCGAACCCTCCCGACCTAGACAGTACCGTCGCGAACCACCCCCCAGGTGCAGGTCAGCACGCCAGGGTAGGCCGGGGTGTGCGCCGTCCCGATGTACACGACCACTGCCGGCACCCGATCCCTGACCGGGTCGCTTCGCCGATCCGATCGGCACCGTCACTCCGGTCCGCTGGACCAGCCGCTGACCGATACTCCCGGCAGGACCGGACGTCGTCGGGGCGCCGGTCCCCTCGGTCTCGTGGTGGCGGGCGAGCGTCCAGCACCGGGAGGGATCACCGGGCACCGTCCACAGCTCATCACCGCGGGTTTCTCACCGGCGGTGCTACCGAGAGGAACCGGTGTGGGGAGCGAGCCGGAGGGTGAGGGTGAAGCACGCTCCCTGGGGCTTGTGGTGGCGGTAGGTGAGGGTGCCGCCGTTGGTCTCTGCCAGCCGGCGGACCAGGTAGAGACCGAGACCGGTGCCCGGTCTGCGGGTGGCGATGCCGGCCGTGGCGCGGGCGAATCGTTCGAACAGGTGGGGAACGAATTCGTCGGGGACGCCTTCGCCGTAGTCGTACACGCTGACAGTGGTCTCGTTCTCGGTGGTGGCCGCGGTGACACCGAACGGCGGCCGGCCGAACTTGACGGCGTTGCCGATCAGGTTGGTGAGGATCTGACGGAGGTGGAAGGGGTCGATGTCGACGTACCGATCAAGGTCGATGTCGACCGCGATGTCCTCAGGTATCTGGCCTGCGACCTCCTGGACGGCGGTGGCCAGCAGAAGGGTACGGGGCTGGCAGACGATGGCGCCGGCGTCGAGCCGTGCCATGGTCAGGATGTCGTCGACGAGGGTGGCCAGGCGGTGAGCGGCCGCCGTGGCGCGGTTCAGATCGGCCCTCCTGGTGCGCTCATCGGTGTCGTCCCATGCGTCGGTGAGTTCGGTGAGATGGGCGAGAAGGTTTGTCAGTGGTTGGCGTACGTCGTGGCCGAGCATGCCGATCATGTCGGCCTGCAGCTGGTTGGCGTCGCTGAGTTCCCGATTGATGCGGCGCAGCTCCCGGGCGGCCCGGCGAGTAGTGGAGACATCCTGAGTGGTGCCGCGCAGGCGTACCACCCTGCCGTTGTCATCGGTTTGCGGGAGTCCGCGACCGTGCATGTCCCGGACCTGGGAGTCCGGCCGGATCAGGCGGTAGTCGACCTCGTATCCGGTTCCGGTGGCGACGGCGGTACGGAAGACGTCCGTCAGCCGGTCCCGGTCGCCGGGATGCACCATGTCCAGATAGCGGTCCATGCTGATCGGGAAGGACTCGGGATCGACGCCGTGGATCTGGTACATCTCCGCCGACCAGGTCACCGTTCCGGCCAGCACGTCCAGCTGCCAGCTGCCCAGCTCGGCCAGCCGCTGCGCCTCGGCCAGATCCCGCTCGGCCTCCAGCAGCGGAGCGACGTCGGTGACCAGGACGAAGAAGCCGGCCACCCGTCCGTGGACGACGTCCGGTACGTAGTAGGCCCGGGTGGGCCGGGCCGCACCGCTGGTGTCCACGATCGTGCGTTTGAAGCACTGCTCACGGCCCGCCAGGACACCTTCGATGTAGGGCAGGTTCTTCGCGTACAGGGTCTCGCCCAACACATCCCGGATATGCATTCCGACCATCTGTTCCGGGGCATGTCCGAACCATTCGATGTAGGACCGATTGGCGATGACGTTACGCAGGTCTCGATCCCAATAGGCACTCAACGCCGGCAGGTTGTCGAACAGCACCCGCAGACGACGACCCTGTTCGTGGGCTTCACTGACCGTCTCGGCGGACTGAGACACCAGAGCACTCCCGTCCAGCGACCTACTACAGCGAGAACGTCGCGGATCACGACTGATCCATCCCGGGTGATCTCACCCCGGCCCTCGGTCGCTCCGATCGAGTACGGTACCCGCGGCACCGCGCCCGGCGTACGGAGATGCAGACGTGTCGATCGAGCTTCTCACCTTTCGCCTGATGCCACGGAGGGCGCCCCGGCGTTCGCCGGGGCGCCCTGCTCGTCAGTGTCGGGTCAGCGGGTGAAGGCCTGGAACTCGGCGATGCGGACGTTCAGGGCCTGCGGGCTGGCCGTGGCGCAGTCCGTGTTGGCCCGAGGGTCCGCGTCCTGTTCACCGGCGTAGTCGGGGGCTCCGGTGCACTGGTTGGTGACCGCCTCGATGCGCAGGTGGGTGGCTGTGGTGTCGGGGATGTCGAAGGATTTCACGATCAGCTGCGGGGCTCGGGGCCTCGGAGCGCCGGCCTGGAACGCGTCCCGGCGGCTGGTGTAGATCGGCCGGAAGTCGGCCGGGGCCGAGCAGGTCACGGTGGCCGAGGCCGTACAGGCCAAGACCTTGAACTGGCGCAGTGCCGTGTAGCGGTTCTGGGTCCCGGCGTCCACGTCACCGGTGATCGCCGGGCGTAGCAGGGCGCTGACCTGGACTCGGCGGACCCTCTGCTTGTCGCCGGACAGGTCGACGGTGACGCCCTTGCCGGCTACCGCGCTGCCTAGCGAGGCCCAGTTGCTGGCCTCGTCGTCGTCGATCAGTCTGGCCAGGTTGACGCCGTCGCCGGTGGCCGTCGCGCCGCTGGTGCCGGAGGCGACGTTGCGCGGCAACTTGACGGTCAGCTTCGTGGTCTTGCCGGCTTTGAGCGACTTCGGGGTGACCCGCGCGTGCCCGTACCCGGGGGCTTGGGCTATGAAGGTGTAGGAGCCGGCTACCAGGCTGACCGTGTCGGGCAGTGTGGTGGCCGGGTCGGTGTCCGCCACCGCTACGGCGCGGGCCTGGTAGTCGCCGACGTACAGTTTCGCGCCGGCTACCGCCGTGCCGGTCTCGTCGACCGGACGGAAGGTGACCGCAGCCTCCTTGGCGTGCGGGGAGCTGAAGCTGGGGGTCGGGTTGGCGTCGCCGGCCCCGTTGCTGACGGCTCCCTCGCCGAGGCCGCGTTTGGCGAACGCGTTCCACAGCAGGTCCTGGTTGGCGCCGCCGAAGCGGACCAGGTCGGCGCCGATCAGCGCGTCGCGGGCGTCGACCTGGCTGTTGGCGCTGTTGGCCATCAGCAGGAACGAGTCGAAGACCAGCTGGATCCAACGGCGGTTGCCGGGGCAGGCGGTGACGGCCTTCTTGCCCTGGGCACAGGCTTTCTGCAGGGCGGGAGTGCCGGCGCCGTACCGTTTGAGGAACGCGGCCCGGATGTCGTAGTTGGTGGCGCTCCACACCTCACCGGAGGCGTGCACCTGCAGCCCGACGAAGTCGTAGTCGACCGAGCTGTAGTTGAGCCGGTTGTTGCTCATGTTGTAGTTGCGGATACCGGCGACCGGGTCGCTGGTGACGTACTCGCCGACGGTGAAGCCGCGGGCGCCCTTCGGGGCGTAACCGTGCTCGGCCAGGTATTCGACGGCGAGCAGGTCGGACCAGCTCTCGCTCATGCCCTGCGGGGAGCTGAGGCCGGCGTCCGGACCGGCGATCATGCGGTTGGTGATGGCGTGTGTGTACTCGTGGCCGATGACCGACATGTCGTAGTCGCCGTCGGCGCACGCGCCGTAGAAGGCGCCGGCGATCGGCTGCCACAGGTACATGTTGGTGATCGGCGCCTGCCCGTCGGGCGGGGTGATCTGGTTGGCGTTGTTGCGGGCCAGGAAGTCCGGCGGGCCGCCGCTGACCCCTCCGGCCTGTGCGTTGCCCTGTTCCGGGTCGGCGCCGTCGCCTTCCATGTTCCAGGTGGCTTCGGTGAAGCCGAGCAGGTACGACCAGTCGTGCATCCGGTTGTGCTGTACGAACAGGTTGGCCCGGGCCGCGTCGATGTCGTTACGGGCCGGCGTGTCGAAGGTGGTCGGCGCGCACTTCTCCCGGTACCACTGGTTGGTCCACGGGTAGGTGTAGTCCCGGGTCGGGCTGGGCGTGGCCAGTTCGGTGCCGACCGAGAACGCGTCGTTGGAGAACCAGTTGTGCACGGCGAACGAATTGTTGCCCTTGGTGGTGTTGCTGGGCGCGCCGGTGGCCGGGTCGACGTCCCACGCCGCCGGGGACGCGGGACCGGAGACGGCCTCGTCGCAACCGCGCTGCGGGGTCCAGCAGAAACGCTGCCGGGTGTCGCGGGACGAGTAGTCGGTGCGCGGCGAGTTGGGGAAGACGTCCCATTCCGGGTTGTCGGCGTCGTGGTCGACGATGTTCTCCCGGACCAGGATGCCGCCGTTGCGGGCGTCGACCCAGGTCGTGTACGCGACCGGGTCGGCGCTGGTCAGGCCGGCGCCGAGGGCCACCTGGTAGGCCGCGCGGGCGCCCTGGTCGGGGGTCGGGATCGCGACCAGTCTCGTACCCAGCAGGATGGGTTCGGTGATCTCCGCGTTCGCGGCGGCGATACGCTCGGCGTCGGCGGCGGTCAGGGTGGCGGGTTCCGGGGCGGCGGCGTCGCGGGCGAGTGAGGAGCTCAAATACCAGACCTTGCCGTCGCGGATGCCCACCGACAGCAGGCCGTCGCGTCCGGCTTCGAGGTCACCGAACTTCTGGCGGAACAGGACGATGCTGCCCTCGCCGGCTTTCTGGGTGGTGAGGACCTGGAGGGATTCGGCCGCTGCGGCGGTGATGCCGAGGACGTCACGGTTGCCCGCGACGTATGCCCGGGCTGCCGCCACCGGTTCGGCCGGCAGACCGGACGCGAGCGGTTCGCTGGTCGCGGTGAGGCTGGCCGGGGTGCCGAAGATGTTCCATCGGGCGGAGGCGCTGCTGTCGGCGGCGAGGGTCCGCTGCTTCGAGGTGGGCGCGGTGCGGCCCTTGCGGTTGTCGATGGTGTCTGCGTGGTCGTGGTCGCCGTGCACCTCTGCGGGCCCGGCCGAAGCCGGGGTGCCTGGTGCCGCGCTGCCACCGGCACCGGGGGCGAGGACGAGCACGGCTGCGACGAGTGCAGTGGTGGTGCCCGCCAACGCACGGGATGGTGTGCGCACGGTACCTCCTTAAAGGACGGTCGTTACCGGTCCTTCGCATCCGACCGCACCGGCGCCGGTCCACGGCATGGGCCAAACGGCCACAAAATCGAGATGCGTCGATCATTTTGGGGTACGGCAGCAGAACGCCATCGAAGTCAATCAAAAGAACGGGCGTCAGTCGAGTAGCAGGATCCGGTCCTGGCGCACGATCAGGATCCGGCCGTCCGCCGAGACGGTCATGGCCTCCCGGCCGAGCGCGTCCGCCATCGAGTCCAGGACCTGGCGGGTGCAGCCGTTCTGGGCGCAGCGCCACAGGATCTGTCGCCAGTAGCCGGGCTGCTCCGGTTCGTCCCCACTGCTGATCGTGATGTGCAGTCCGGGCGGGTCCGTCGCCTCGGCCGCGGTGACGTAGACCACGGAACCACCGTCGACCACGGAACCACCGTCGGCAACGGCTCCGGACCACGCTGCGATCTCGCTGCCCTCCAGCGGCACCGTCTGCTCGCCGATCTGCAGGCGGCCCGGGTCGAAGGCGATCACCTGTCCGGGCCGGCCGGGAAGTGCGGCCCAGGCGGTGCTGTTCGGGCCCGCGAAGGTCGACGTGGTGCGCGGGTTCGCGCAGGTGACCGGGTCGCAGGTCACCAGACTGGCGGTCGTGCCGGTCCGGATGACCATCGACGGCCGGCCGTCGGCGCCGATCGACAGCAGGTTGCGCTGACGGCCGGCGAGAGTGTCCTCGGGGTCGCGTTCGACGGATCCGGCCCGGTGCCGTTCCGGCTTGCTGCAACTGGTGTCGGGGCAGCGGATGAGGGTGATGTCGTACCGGCTCTCGTCCTTGACCGGGATCGTCGCCAGCCCGAACCAGAGGGCCTGGTCGGGTGCGATCGCGACGGCGAGATCGGACCAGCCGAACGCCGGTTCCTTGGCCGAGGCCCGGACCGGGAACCACTGCTCGGGGCATCCCCGGTGGGTGCACACGGTGAAGTTGACGAAGGGCCCGCCGGTGTCCGGGCCGCCGGTCAGGGCGGCTTTGAGTACGGAGGTGCCGTCCGCACTGATGGTGGCGGTGCCGTATCCGTCCCAGACGGTCGGCCCGCCGTCGCGTTCGGCGTACGCGGCGCACACGTCGTCGTCGCAGAACCGGACCCCGGAGATGGTCGCGATCACCGGATGACTACCGGCCGGCCAGGCGATCGCGGACACTCCGCCGGGCACACTGGTGTGTGACCTCACGGTCAGCGCCCCGAACGGGTTGACCGCCGCGAAGACGACCGGCGTGACCAGCGCGATGACCGCCGCCGCCCCGGCAAGCCAGGGCCGCCGCCCCGGTTCCGGCAGTTCAGCCCGCTGATCAGCGGTGGACTCGGGAGAGGTGGACTCGGGAGAAGCAGGTTCAGACGAGGCGGATTCAGACAAAGCGGGTCCGGACGAAGCCGGTACAGACGGGGTCGGCGACAGGAGGCCGATGTGGGCCAGGATGCCCGCCTGGGCCATCAGCACTCCGGCGAGTAGAACCGCGCCGATCGGCCCGACCACAGCCGGGTGGATCGCGGAGACCGGGGTGTTCAGCAGCCACGCCGCGACCAACGGCACCAGCACGCCCCCCAGCACGAACGAGCCGGCGGTGCTCCCCACCCGCCCGCGCGTCGACGTGCGCCCCATGCCGCCGGAAGCGATCAGGTTGATCAACAGACATGTGCCGAGCACCGCCGCGACCGTCAGCACGCCGAGGACAAGGAGCAATGCCGGCAGGGCCACTGCGCTGAGCAGTAGAAACGTTCCACCCACCACCGCGGCCACGGCGACCGCCAGCACCGGCAATCGCCGGACGGCGGCCAGGATCGCCGACCACGGGCGGATCGGCTCTCCCCGCTCCGCACCGGCGATGGTCGCGGTGCCCGCAGTGAGGCCCACCAGCCAGAACACGGCGGTCACGCCCAGTTTCGCCTGCCCCAGTGTCTCGGTGCCCGCGACGATCAGGGCGCCGTCGATGATCACCGTCGCGTCGCGGCCCAGGACCAGGTCGAGCAGGAACAGGCTGAGCAGTGCCACGGTGAACAGCGGAAGCAGTACGGCGAGCAACCGGCGCCGGTGCAGGATCGCCAGGGACCAGCCGACGGCGATGTTGCCGATCGGGCCGAGCGAGACGTGGGCGGTGGGGGCGGAGGACACCGCGCGAGGGTAGCCGACATGATCAAGAAACCGCTGGTCAGGTGCGCCCGGTGCCGGTTGCGGGGCCGGCGAGGCGCTGGGCCAGCCAGACCGGCAGGACGGACAGCACGATCAGGACGGCTGCCACCACGTTGACGACCGGGGCCTGGTTGGGGCGGAACAGGTTGTTGAAGATCCAGATGGGCAGGGTGGTGACGCCGGGACCGGCGGTGAAGGTGGTCACGATGATCTCGTCGAAGGAGAGGGCGAACGCCAGCAGACCCCCGGCCAGCAGCGCGGAGCGGATCATCGGGAACGTGATGTAGCGGAAGGTCTGCCAGGGTCCGGCGCCCAGGTCGGCGGAGGCCTCCTCCAGGTTGGTGCCGGTGCGGCGCAGCCGGGCCAGCACGTTGTTGTAGACGGTGACCACGCAGAAGGTGGCGTGACCCACCACTACCGAGAAGAGGCCTTTGCCGATGCCGAGGTCGCCCATGACGGAGCGCCAGGCGCTGTCCAGGGCGATGCCGGTGACGATGCCGGGCAGCGCGATCGGCAGGATGATCAGCAGGGAGACGGTGTCGCGGCCGAAGAACTGGAAGCGCTGGACGGCGAACGCGACCATCGTGCCGAGGACCAGGGCGATCGCGGTGGCGCCGAGGCCGGCTTCGACCGAGGTGAGCAGGGCTTGGCGGGCGCCTTCGTTCGCCCAGGCGGCGCCCCACCAGCGGGTGGTCCAGTCGTGCGGGGGCCAGGCGAAGGTGCGGTCGCCGTTGAACGAGTTGACCAGGACCAGCAGGAGCGGAACGTAGATGAAGGTGAGCCCGAGGGCCATCGCGGCGCGCAACGCCCAGCGGGCGGGTGCGGAGAGGGTCACAGCTCCTCCAGGGCGCCGGAGCGGCGGACCGCCAGCAGGTAGATGACCATGATCAGGACGGGCACGGTGGCGATGGCGGCGGCGAAGGGGAGGTTGTTGGCGGCGCCGATGTTGGCGTAGACGAGGTTGCCGATCAGCTGGGATTTGCCGCCGACGATCTGGACGGTGATGTAGTCGCCCAGCGACAGCGAGAAGGTGAAGATCGAGCCGGCGAAGACCGACGGGACCAGGGTCGGCAGGACCACCGAGCGGAAGGTCCGGCCGGCGCGGGCGCCCAGGTCGGCGGAGGCTTCCAGCAGGGAGTCGGGCAGGCGTTCCAGTCCGGCGTAGATCGGCAGGATCATGTAGGGCAGCCACAGGTACGACAGCACGATGACGGTGGCGACCAGCCCGTAGCCGGGGCCTGATCCGGGGCCGCCGAGCAACGAGTCGACGGGGCCGCCGTTGGCCAGCAGGATCCGCCACGCGTAGGCCTTGACCAGGTAACTGGCCCACAGTGGGGTGAGGATCGCGATGACCAGCCAGTGCCGGGATCGCGGCGAAGCGACCTTGGCCATGAAGAAGGCCATCGGCACGGCGATCACCACGCAGATCACCGTGACGGCGGTGGCGACGCCGAGGCTGCGCAGGGCGACGTTGCGGTAGACCTCCTCGGTGATCAGGGTCCGGAAGTTCGCCAGGGAGAACTCCCGGACCACGTCCCCGGTGAATCCGTTCACGGTCCAGAACGCTGACACCAGCAGTACTGCGAGCGCGCCGAGGTAGGCGACGACCAGCCAGAGCAGTGGGGCGGAGAGCAGGCCGGCCAGGCGCAGGCGCGGGTGCCGGTGCAGGTACGAACCGAGAGTGGACACGATTACCGCTATCCCTTGATGGTGGTCCAGGCCTGGGTCCAGGCCGCATAGTCCTTGCAGGTCACGTCGGTCCGGCCGTCGACGCACTGGGCGAGGGGCGTGGTCCAGTACCAGACCTGCTTGAAGTAGTCCTCGTCGTCGGCGTGGAAGGTGGCGCAGTGGTTCTTGTCGGCGGTGAGCGCGCAGGACAGTTTGTTCGACGGGGCCTCACCGAACCATTCGGCGACTCCGGCGTTGGCCTGCGGCGAGATGATGTGGTTCATCCACAGGTAGGAGCAGTTCGGGTGCTTGGCCTTGGCCGCGATCATCCAGGTGTCGGACCAGCCGGTGGCGCCTTCGCTGGGCAGGATCGCCTCGACGGGCGCGCCGTCGGCCTTGGTGAGGTTCTGGATGACCTGCCAGGTGGTGCCGATCACGGAGTTGCCGGCCTTGAACGCCTGCACTTCTTTGGTGTAGTCGGACCAGTACTCGCCGATCAGCTTGTTCTGCTGCTTGAGCAGGTCGACGGCCGCCTGGAACTGCGTGTCGTCGAGGGCGTACGGATTAGTGATCTTGAGGTCGGGTCTGGTCTTCATCAGGTACAGCGCCGCGTCCGCGATATAGATCGGCGAGTCGTAGGCGGTGATCTTGCCCTGGTACGGGGACGCCGGGTCGAAGACAGCGCTCCACGAGGTGGGGGCCGGGGTGACCGTGTCGGTGCGGTACATCAGCAGGTTGGCGCCGCGGCCGTGCGGGACGCCGTAGGAGGCGCCGTCGACCGAGTTCCACTGCTTGTTCTTGAGGCCGTCGAAGACGTCTTTGTAGTTGACGATCAGGTCGGTGTTGACCGGGGCGACGTCACCGCCGTAGATCAGGCGCAACGAGGCGTCACCGGAGGCGGACACCACGTCGTACTCGCCGGTCTTCATCAGCGTGACCATCTCGTCGGACGTACCGGCGATCTTGTTGTTGACCTGGCAGCCGGTCTCCTTCTCGAACCCGGTGACCCAGTCGACGGTCTTGTCGGTGGATCCGTCCTCGACGTAACCGGCCCACGAGACGACGTTGACCTGTCCCTCACCGGCCCCGAGCGCGGCCAGTTCGTCGATCTTCGGGACGGTGAGGCCGCCGGGACCGGAACCGGTCGATGCGGAGCCGCCGCCACAGCCGGCCAGTGTCAGCACACCCGCGGCCAGGGCCGCCATCACTATTCTTCCGCTTCGCATGCGCGGTCTCCATTCACGACTGAACGACAGATGGAATCTCGACGACGTGCTCGTCACGCCAGCTCAGATGGACCCGATCACCTCGGGTCACCAGCGGCGCGCCGTTGTGGCGGTTCTGCGAGACGACCACGGCACGGCTGCCCGCGTCGAGGTCGACCACGTACCGAGTGACGGCACCCGCGTAAACGACCTCGGCGACGACACCGGGGGCTCCGGAATCCGCCGTGAGGTCGACCTTCTCCGGACGTACCGAGAAGGTGCCCTGCCGCTTGAAGAGAGCCGTGGCGACGTCACCGGTGAAGACGTTGGACGTACCGACGAAGCCGGCGACGAACGAGCTGGCCGGCCGCTCGTACACCTCGGCCGGTGTGCCGACCTGGGCGACCCGCCCCGCTTCGAAGACCGCGACCCGGTCGCTCATGGTGAGCGCCTCGTCCTGGTCGTGGGTGACGAAGACGAAGGTGATGCCGACCTCACGCTGGATGGCCTTGAGTTCGACCTGCATCTGTTCGCGCAGTTTCAGGTCGAGGGCGCCGAGCGGTTCGTCGAGCAGCAGCACTTTGGGCCGGTTGACCAGTGCACGGGCCAAGGCGACGCGCTGCCGCTGACCGCCGGACATGGCGGCCGGCCGGCGACCGCCGAATCCGTCGAGGCGCACGGATTCCAGCGCTTCGGCGGCCTGGGCTCGGCGTGCGGAGCGAGGGACTCCCCGCACTTTGAGGCCGTATTCGACGTTCTCCTGCACGGTCATGTGCGGGAACAGCGCGTAGTCCTGGAAGACCGTGTTGACGTCGCGTTCGAACGGGGCGAGGCGGGTCACGTCGCGGTCGCCGAGGTGGACGGTTCCGGCGGTGGGCAGTTCGAATCCGGCGATCATCCGCAGCACGGTGGTCTTGCCGGAGCCGGACGGCCCGAGCATGGAGAAGAACTCACCGTCGGCGATCTCCAGGTCGATGCCGGCCACCGCGTCGACGGCGCCGAACGACTTGCGAAGCCCGGCGAGCCGGATCGCCGGGACGGAAACAGCGGTCACTGGGAACTCCCTGAGAGCGATTTAGCGAAAAGGTATGGCGTCAGACTTTAAAGGTCAAGACAGCCCGGTAACCGCTCTGTTAACAGCCGTACGGAACAATCACCGGCATGGGGACGGACCGAGCCAGCGCGCGATCCGTGGTGTTCGCACCGCTGGACCCGCACAGCCGCGCCGAGACAGTGGTCCGCCGGCTCACCGACGCCATCACGTTCGGGCTGCTCACCGACGCCCAGCAGCTCCCCAGCGAAGCCGACCTGGCGGCCCAGTTCGGGGTCTCCCGGGTGACCGTGCGGGAGGCTCTTGTCGCGTTGCGCCAGCAGAACCTGGTGGAGACCCGGCGTGGCCGGGGCGGCGGCAGTTTCGTGCGTACACCGGCCGCGAAAGACGATCTGCGCACCAGGCTGACCGAGCTGAGCCTGCCCACCGTGCGGGACACCGCCGACCACTACGCCGCGATCGCCGGAGCCGCGGCCCGGCTGGCCGCCCAGCGTGCCGACGCCGACGACATCCTGCGCATCGAAGAGGTGGACGCCGACGCCTCCGGGCCGCTGCACCGGATGGAGCGGGCCTACCACCTGGAGGTCGCGGCGGTCGCGCAGAGTGCCCGGCTGGCCCGCGAGGAGATCCGGTTCGCGACCGAGCTCGGAACGCTGCTCTGGTCGCCGGTTCTGCCCGACGGCGATAACGCATATGATCCGCACGCGGACCATCGCGGGATCACGGCGGCCATCGCGGCGGGCGACGGTGACCTGGCCCGGAAGTTGACCGAGGATCACCTGGAGAGGGCCGTCGAGCGGCTGGTCACCCTGCACCTGACGCTGATCGAGCAGTGAAGGCGGGATCCGTGGCGATCCATGTAACGACAGCCCTGGCCGAACACGTCACCGATCTCGCCGAGAGCACGTTCGCCGTCGTCAGCGAGCTGCGCACCGCGACCTCTCTCAGCGATCTGTCCGGGTTGCGGCCGCGGGTGATCGCGGCGGTGAGCGGCCTGATCTCCGGTGCCGGCGTGATCACCACCGGAAACGAGCTGGAGTGGTGGATGGGACCCGGCCCCACCCGGCTGGAACTGGACCTCGACCCCACCAGTGACACCTATGTCGACGTCCAGCGGCAACAGTGGTTCACGATCCCCCGCGAGACCGGCCGCCGTCACGTCACCGGGCCCTACGTCGACTACGTCTGCGCCGAGCAGTACGCCCTGACGTTCACCGAGCCGATCCACGACGACGACGGCGCTTTTGCCGGGATAGCCGGGGCGGACGTCTTCGTGGCCGATTTCGAACGCGCCCTGCGCCCGGCGCTGCGCACCGTCGGCAGCCCCACCGCCCTGGTCAACACGCACGGCCGGGTGGTCGCCGGCACCACCGCCCAGCATCTGGCGGGTTCGCTGATCCGGGACGCGCAGATCCGCGACGCGCTGATCCGGCAGACCCCGATGACCTTGCCCGGCGGGGTCAGCCTGACACCGTGCGGCACCCTGCCTTTGACGGTCCTGACCTGGCCATAACCCAAGTCATGCCATAGTCGGAAACATGCGGACGGGGTGGCGCCTCCTGGCCGCGCCGCTAGCGGTGTGGCTGGTACTGACGTGTGTAGGCACCGGCGTCCTGTGGTGGGTGGAACACAGCACCAAGAAGGCCGTGATCCAGCGCTACCATCTTCGCGCCGACCTGGCCGCCGAGTTCGTCACCTCGTTCGTCGACGACCTGATCGCCCGGCAGCGGGAACAGGCCAAAGCCTTCCTCAGCGACCAGGTCGTGGACTCCCGGGACTTCACCCGCACCGTCGGCGGCTTCGGTTACCCGGCCGCCGTCCTGCTCGACGCCGGAGGCCGGGTGCTGCAGGTCGTCCCAGCGAACCCGGCAGTCGAGGGGCAGCGACTCGCCGACCGTTACGCGCATCTGCGGACCGCGGTCCGGGAAGGCCGGGCCGCGGTGTCGCCGATGGTGCCGTCGGCCGCACAGGGTGTGCCGGTGGTCGCGATCGCCGTGCCGTTCAGCACCCGGTTCGGGTTGCGGGTCTTCTCCGGCGCGGTGGCCGTCTCGGATCACAGCCCGCTCTCCGCCTACCTGTCCAGCGCCATCCAGCTGACCGGCGTGAAGATCCATCTGGTGGACTCTGCCGGAGTCGTCGTCGCCGCCAACCACGCACACCCGGAGGGCGTGACCATGTTCGCAGCGGACGAGACCGACCTGTCCGCCGCGATGTCGCGCGCCGGCCGGGGCCGCTACCGCGAGAACGGCGAATGGTGGCAGTACACGTCCCAGCCGATCCCCGGCACCCCGTGGCGACTGTCCGCCTCGACCACCGAGAACGTGCTGTACGCCTCCACCGCCGACAGCCGCGCCGCCGGCCGGGCCGCACTGATCACCGCCTCGGTCGTCGGCCTGCTCGTGGTCGTGGCCACCGTCCGGGCCCGCCGCAGCCGCCACCAACTGGGCTACAGCGAACAACGGTTCCGCAAACTGTTCGACAACTCCCGCATCGGCATGGCCATGGCCGACCTCGACGGCCGGTTCTTCCGGGTCAACCCGGCTCTCTGCGTCATGCTCGGCCGCCCCGAGTCGGACCTGGTCGGCGTGAACTTCGCCACCCTCACCCACCCCGAGGACCTGCCCGGCTGCCTGCACCTGATCCAGGACTGCCTGTCCGGGCGTACCGACGGCTTCGACATGGAGAAGCGGTACCTGCACGCCGACGGCCGCTCCGTCGAAGTGATCATCACCGCGAGTCTGCTGCACGACCAGGCGGGCCGGGCCCAGTACTTCGCCACCCAGATCGTCGACGTGACCGAACGCCGCATGCTGGAACGCGCCCGCCGCGACGACGCCGCCGAACTCCAGCAGCACGCCGCCCGCCTGGAGAACGCCAACGAGCAGATGGGCGACTTCATGGCGATGCTCAGCCACGACGTACGCCAGCCACTCACCACCATCGTGTCGGCCGGCGAGATGCTCGCCGAGGACTGGACCGACATGGAGGACGAGACCCGCCGGCACTACCTACGCCGGATGACCTCGGCCGGCCACCGCGCCGAACAGCTGGTCAGCGAGATCCTCACGCTCGCCCAGATGGACTCCGGGGCACTCAACGCCCGCCCCGCCCGCCTCGACGTGGCCCTCGTGGCCCGCCAGGCGGTGGCCGCCCAGGACTCCGCCGACCCGACGAACACCGCCACCGTCACCGGCCCCGACCGGGTGTTCGCCTACGCCGACCCGGTCCACCTGGCACTACTGCTCGGCAACCTGCTGGCGAACGCCGTCAAATACGGCGCCCCGCCCATCCAGATCGCGGTGAAACACGACCACGACCGGGTCCAGGTGAAGATCAGCGACCACGGCGAGGGCGTACCCGCCGCTTTCATCCCGCACCTGTTCGAACGCTTCACCCGAGCCGAAACCGGCGTGGCCACCACCAAATCCGGCACCGGCCTGGGCCTCTACCTGGTCGCCCGCCTGGCCGAAGCCTCCGGCGCCACCATCACCTACCAGCCCAACCAGCCCCGCGGCGCCGTCTTCGTCCTCTCCCTGCCGTGCTCCCCCAGCCCAGCCCTGCCGACCTCCACCAAACCCGCAACCCCGATCAAAATCGGCTAAACCCTTTCCGGTACGCCACCCCACAGCCCCGCCCCGTCCCCGCAAGGCAGGCGAACCTCAAGGCCGCCCCGCGACCGCCGGGCCGAATGCGATGGACCGGCCGCGGGCCCGAAGGTGCCGACCACCGCATTCGGCCCGGCGGTCGCGAGGTGGCCTGGCCGGTCGCCTGCCTCGCGGGGACGTCACAGGGCTTTGCGCCGCTCGTACGAAATCAAAGCTTTTTGCAGGTGAACGGGCCTCGCACGCCGGCGCTGAACCGTTCCGCTGCCGACAACGCCAGGCGGACCCGGGCTTTGGGGCGCACGCCGCGGCCGGCCGTAGCGTAGAGGGCGCCGAGGGCGATCTGGTCGCCGCAGCCGACGGCCGCGTAACCGTCGGCGGCCGATCCGACCTGGTAGTCGTCCTGGATCGTGTAGAGCCGGCCGCGGACGCCGACCAGGAACGTGCCGCCGAGTTCCTGTTCCTCCTCCTTGCGGGCGTATCCGCCGGATTTGAGGCAGTCCCGCAGGCCGTCGATGAATTTCGTGACCATGAAGCGGTCCAGGTCGCCCTTGGGCGTGGGGAGGTCAAGGGAATAGCGGATCAGCTGTCCCATCCGGAACGAACTGGTGAACCCGAACAGATACTGCTTGTTACGGAACACTTTGGGATCGGCGCGGACGGAAAGGTTCCAACCGGATGTTCCCGCACTGTCGCCGCCGATGTAGACGGCATCGCCCCGGGCCAATCCCACGATCGCGGTCATCGTCTTCCTCTCGGGTTCCCATCCCTGTCCGCCCATTGAACATCGTCTCGACCAGCCCACACCGATGTCGAGTTGACCACAGGTTCACGCCGGGGTTCGGCCGACGGCAGGCACCGATGACAGGATCGGCGCACCACGACGGAACGGGGAGATCATGCGGCGGGCGGCATGGCTATCGGTGCTGCTCACCGCCGGATGCACGGCTCCGCTGCCACCGTCACCGGAGCCGGGACCGTCGCTTTCCGCGGCTCCGGCGAAACAGGAACCGGACGAACGACCGTGGGCCGGCACCTGGGCGACCGCGGTCGAGAGCGGCGGCCGGTCGTTCGGCAAGCACACGCTGCGGCAGATCGTGCACACCAGCATCGGCGGTGACACCGCGCGGGTGCGGTTGACGAACGAGTTCGGGACCCGGCCGCTGATGGTCGGGGCGGTGCGCCTGGCCCGGCCCGTCTCCGGTGGTGTGATCGATCCGGCGACCGACCGGGCGGTGACGTTCGGTGGCCGGACGTCGGTCACGATTCCGGTGGGTACGACGGCGGTCAGTGACAAGGTGTCCTTCGACGTGCCGGTGGACGGTGATGTGGCGATCAGCGCCTGGCTGCCGTCGGCGACCGGCCCGAGTACCCGGCACGGGATCGCGGTACAGCACAACTACGTCGCCGCCGGAGAGCAGGTGTCGGCGGCGAGACTGTCCGGGGTTCGTACCGAGACCAGCTGGTTCTTCCTGTCCGGTCTGGACGTGCGCGGTGACGGTGGGGCGGTCGTCGCGTTCGGGGCGTCGATCACCGACGGCCTGGGGACACGGTCCGGTGCCAACGAGCGCTGGCCCGACCTGTTGTCCGACCGGCTGCGGCAGGCCGGGCACCGGGTCGGGGTGCTCAACGTGGGCATCAGCGGCAACCGGTTCACCGCGGACGGCCGGGGTGAGAGTGGCGTGAACCGGTTCGAACGGGACGTGCTGAGCCGGCCGGGTGTCCGGTGGGTGATCATCTCCGACGACGCGCTGAACGATCTGGGTGCGGCCGATCCACCTCCGGCGTCCCGGTTGATCGCCACGTTGCGGCAGTTGACGGCCCGGGCTCACTCGGCGGGGGTACGGGTGATCTGCTCGACGTTGACGCCGTACCAGGGTGCCGGTTATTGGTCGCCGCAAGGCGAATCGGGCCGTGCCGAGATCAACGCCTTCCTCCGTTCCGGCGGCAGCGGCTGTGATTTCGTTCTGGATCAGGATCGGGCCACCCACGATCCGGCCGCGCCGGCCCGGTTCCGGGCTGGCTTCGACTCCGGTGACCATCTACATCCGTCGCCGGCGGGCATGCGGGCGATCGCCGACGCCGCCGACCTGTCGTGGTTCGCCGGTTGATCGGGCATGCTCTGCACCCATGGGTCTCAAAGAGGTAGCACAGGGCGTTCTCGGCGCCGTTCTGACTTTCGCCGGGATCACTCATCTGACCGTGGCCCGGCAGGAGTTCCAGGCGCAGGTGCCGGACTGGTTCCCGATCGGCGCCGACCTGGTGGTGATCGCCTCCGGCATCGTGGAGATCAGTCTCGGGGTGGCACTGCTGGCCGTGTGGCGGCAACCGGCCCGCCGATGGCTCGGGGTGATCGTGGCGCTGTTCTTCGTGGTGATCTTCCCGGGCAACGTCGCCCAGTGGCTGGAACACAAGGACGGCTTCGGCCTGAACACCGACGGCGCCCGGCTGGCGCGATTGTTCTTCCAGCCGCTGCTGGTGATCTGGGCGCTGGCCGCGACGCTGCCGCCGAAGAAATCTACCGACTGAGGCCGTATTTGCGGTGCATGATCTTCTCGACGAGACCGCCGGGCAGCAGGCGCCGCAGCCCGAACACCAGCGGAGCGTTGCTGCCGACCGCGTAACGGGCTTTCGGGCGGGGCGCCTCGATCGCGGACACGATGGTCGCGGCGACCCGTTCGGCGGTGATGCCGTCGCGTTCGTTGCGGTTCAGGGCGGCCAGCATCGTCGCGAGATCGTCGCGGTACGGGGAGTTCCCGGCGCTGTACTCGGTGCGCCGCTCGCTGATGCCGGTGGCGATCGACCCCGGTTCGACGGTGGTCAGCCACACCCCGAACGGGCTCAGCTCGTGCCGGGCCCCGTTGCTGAAACCTTTGATCGCGGCTTTCGAGGCGACATAGGCCGACCGGTAGGCCAGCGGGAACGACGCCAGCATCGACCCGACCATCACGACCCGGCCCCGCCCGCGCTCGCGCATCCCCGGCAGCACCAACTGGGTCAGCCGCACCGGCCCGAACACGTTGATCTGGAACAGCCGCCGCAGTGCTTCGCCCGGCAACTCCTCGATCGGACCGGACTGGCTCTCGCCCGCGTTGTTGACCAGCACGTCCACCCCGGCCAGCTCCGGCGCGAGGCTCTCGATCGACGCGTCGTCGGTGAGGTCCAGAGCCA
Source organism: Actinoplanes derwentensis (assembly GCF_900104725.1). Classification (NCBI taxonomy): domain Bacteria; kingdom Bacillati; phylum Actinomycetota; class Actinomycetes; order Micromonosporales; family Micromonosporaceae; genus Actinoplanes; species Actinoplanes derwentensis. Next base: position 643,446 of record NZ_LT629758.1, on the reverse strand, counting down.
GGTACTCCACCCCGTCGGCACGTTGCTCCGGCTTGAGTGCCGCCGGATCGCGGCTGGTCCCGAGCACCCGGTAACCGCGGGCCACGAGAGCGGCCGCCGTCGATCTGCCGATACCCGACGACGCTCCGGTGACCAACGCAGTGCGATCCATGCCCGAAACCTTAAGACATTTTCCGGTACGGGTGGACACGCGACGATCGTGTGACTATCCGCCCTGGTAGTGGGCCGGGCCGACATCGTGCACCACATGATCAACCACATGTTCCGACGGCGTCTCGCCGCGGCCGCGATCGTATTCGGCACCGCGCTCGCCGGTTTGACCACGCCGGTGCAGGCTTCGGCCGCTCCGTCGTGCCCGATCGTCGACGACAAGGTGCGGGCCGCCACCGATCCGGCGAACGTCAAGCTCGACCGGATCACCCCGGCGCCGGTGTGGCGGCAGAACTGCGGCACCCTCTACCGCAGCGACAGCCGCACTCCCGACGTCATCTTCGCCACCGGTTTCTCCGCCAAGGACGTGACCGGCGGGCAGTACGACGTGAAGCAGTACGTCCTGGTCAACCAGCCGTCGCCGTACGTCTCCACCACCTACGACCACGATCTCTACAAGTCCTGGTACAAGTCCGGCTGGAACTACTACATCGACGCGCCCGGCGGCATCGACGTCAACAAGACCATCGGGGACACCCACAAGTACGCCGACCAGCTCGAAGTCGCGTTCCCCGGCGGTATCCGCAGCGAGTACGTGATCGGTGTCTGCCCCGTCGACAAGACCACCAAGACCGAAGTCATGAACGACTGCCTGAGCAACCCGAACTACAAACCCTGGCACTGATCCCGCCCGTGCGGGCCCGCCCTCAGTAGCGGGCCCGCATCACAGGCAGTAACCGGAATTCCGATCGCCCGGCTTACCCTTTCGCCATCCGTGGCACGGGAAATGGCCTGCGCACACAATTGTCCGAACGCTCCGAAATCAACCCGCCGACTGCAGCGAACATCACGCTCTGCGACCGATGCTGGTGCCCACCTCGGCGGGTACGGTCGAAATCGCCTCGCTCAGCGGAGACACGCCCCCGCTCAGCGAAGAGGCCGAGCGAGTGGGGATTCACCGACCGTGAGCGCACCGATGACACCTGCGGCCACCCTGTGGGCCCGCCTGTCCGCTCTGCTGCTGGTGGCCGGTCAGCAGCTGATCCGGATCCTGCAGCGGATCCCGGCCGTGCGGCACGCCCACGAGGAACGCGAACGGCGTCATCTCGCGGCGGTCGAGGCACAGCGCTGGGCCGACGAGGTGCGGGTCGCCGCGAGCCGGGCCGACGAGGCCGCCGAGCGCTGGCAGGAGTTCCGGCAGCACTCCGAGGAACACGCCGAGGCCGCCTGGCTGGCCTGGCAGGAAGCCGACCGCCAGCTGGACAAGACCCGGGCGGCCGCCGCCTTCCGGACTCCGGACACCCTGCGCACCACCACCGAGTTCGCCGCCCGCGAGCGTTTCCTGCACCGGGCGGTCGCCGAGGCGGTCGAGCGCGGCGACCTTCCGGCGACGGTGGCCACCGACCTGTCCGCCGGTGAGGGCGGCTGGAACCCGCGGTTGCATCCGGTCGAGCAGGAGCTGGTGCTGCACCGGGCGATCGCCGCCGTCCGCTACCACCTGTACCGGCAGGCCGTGGACGCGGAGGAGTCCGCCCAGCACGACGCCCGCCTGGCCGCCGCCACCCGGGACAGCCTGCGCCGTGAGGTGTCCCTCGCGTCCGGGCAGGCCGCCGCCCAGCGCCACCATCTGCTTCCGGAGCAGCCGCCGGCCACCGCCACCACCGCCGTCGCGAGCTGGGTGCAGCGGACCGCCTGACGAACTCTGATCAACCGCCGGTGTCGTTGCTGGAGGGCGGGGCGCCACGGTTCTAAGGTGGGGGCGCTATGACTGTGCAGGAGAACGACACCGAGAACCGTCCCTGCGCCCATTGTGGGCGCCCCGTGCCTCAGCGGGCCTCCGCCGGGCGGCCGTTCCGCTACTGCCGTGACAACGACGGTGAATGCCAGCGGGCGTCGCGCAACGTGCGGATGCGACACCGTTCGTCGCCGGGACTGGCCGGGCAGGTGGCGCGGACCTGGGAGGCCGTCGACCGGCTCGATCAGCTGGTCGGGTCGTTGAGCGAGGCCCTGCATTCGGAGATGTCCCCGGCCGGAGTGGAACGGCAGGTCGCCGAAGTCCGGGCGGAGACCTCCGGCCAGGTGGCGGCCGCGCACGCGGAACGTGACGACGCCCGCCGGGATGCCGACCAGGCCGCGAAGGCGGCGTCGGCGGCGCAGCAGCTCGCGTCGGCGGCCACCGCCGAACGCGACGAGGCACAACTTCAGGCGCAGGACGCGCAGCGCAACGCCGAGGAGTCCGGGCGACGGGCGCAGGAGGCGTCGGTGGCCCGCGACGAGGCGGTCCGGGCCGCCACCACGGCCGTCGCGCTGCGCGAGCGGGCCGAGGCCGAACGGGACGCCGCCGGGCGGGAGCGGGACACAGCCCGCAAGGAGCTTCTTGACGTACGGGGTCAGCGGGACGCCTCGGACCGGGACCTGAAGACGGCTCTGCAGGACGCGAAGGACTTCCGGAGCGCGACCGAGCAGGCCCAGCGTCAGGCCCGCGAGGAGCTGACGGCGGCTCGCGCGGAGTCGGAGCGCCTGTCGGAGGAGGCGCTCCGGGACCGGAAACGGGCGGAGACGGCCGACCGGGAGCGTGACGAGGCGGCCGGCCAGGTGCGCCGGGTGCTGGCCGAGGTGAAGTCCGCGCAGGAGTCGCTGTCGGCGGTGTCGGCGGAACGCGACGGTCTGCGCCGGACCGCCGAGGATCTGGAACGTGCGGTGGAGCGCGCCGCCCGGGAGCAGTCCGATCTGGAGCGCCGCCTGTCGTCGGCCCGGGCCGACGCCGACGCCGCGCAGCAACGGGTCGCCCAGTTGACCTCACAGGTCAGCGACTTGGCGGCGGCCCTGGCCAACCTGGGCAAGGCCCGCCCGGCCGCCCCGGCCCAGCCCGCCGCCTCCGAGAACAGCTGACCCCACTTCAGCGTGGTGACTTCGGGTTCGGTTCGCACCCGAAGTCACCACACCGAAGCGGCCGCCCGACCGCCCCACGCCGCCCGCCCACGTCGCTCGCGCCCGGCGGCGTCACCCGGATGACGGTCGCTGGAACGGGTGAGTGGGTGGTGGCGGTGTTTCGGAACCGGCTGGTGTGCACGCCGAGGTTCGGGGTAACCAGTTTGGGCACGAAACGAAGGGGTTGACGGGTGACCATTCTCACGTTCGCCGGGCGGTTCGCGATGTTCCGGTAACACTTCAGGAGGCCCTGTTGTAGCCGATCACTACAGTAAGCGGATCGCCAGGTAACCCAAGGTTCCGTAAATTAAGAGTGAATCCGGTCGAGTGATCGACATCGCACCACCCACAGAAGCGTCAAAGAACCATAAAGTGGACCAAGGTCCACTCTGACGCCATCTCGGTTTGCGGGGTGGGGTGAGTGGCCGGTTACGCTCATAGCGTTAACACCGTCGACACCGGCGGTGCGGACAGACTTTCGGCGGCCGTCAGGGATCCCGGCTGGAGGAATCCAGCGGCCGCCACTTTCGTTACACCAACGAGAGCAGCACCACGAGCGAGGGGAAAGCCGATCATGGGCGAACGCATGCTGCGTGGCAGCCGTCTTGGCGCAGTCAGCTACGAGTCCGACCGTAACACCGAGCTGGCGCCCCGGCAGACCCGCGAGTTCCTGTGCGCGAAGGGTCACCAGTTCGAGGTGCCGTTCGCCGTCGACGCCGAGGTGCCCACCACCTGGGAGTGCAAGTTCGACGGCAGCGTCGCCCGACTGGTCGATGGCAGCGAGCCGGAGCAGAAGAAGGCGAAGCCGCCGCGCACCCACTGGGACATGCTGCTCGAGCGGCGTTCGATCGCCGAACTCGAGGACATTCTCAACGAGCGGCTGCAGGAGGTCCGCACCCGCCGAGGCCGCTGAGAACCGAACCGAAAGGCCGCCCCCACGCTCGGCGTGGGGGCGGCCTTTCGTCGTTCACGGAAGGCCGTTCCAGATCCGGGGTGGTCAGGATGGGGAAGATCTCGTCGAACATGGCCCCAGTGTCACGCGCCGGAACCACGGCGAACGGCCATCTTCCCGGCTGTCACGCGCCGGAACCGCAGGCAAAGGCCGTGCTCCCGGTTGTCGCCCACCGGGAGCAGCGGAACCGGATCAGCGACGGTGTCGTCACCGGGACCGAAGGAAACCAGACCGGAGGAAACCGGGTCAGCGGACGATCTCGCCCTCGATGGCGCCGGCCGCCGGGCGGGGCGGCGGTGGAGCGTCGTCGACGACGACGGTCACCGGGCCGGACTGGTGCACCCGCACCTTGCGGGGGCCGAACAGGTCGCTGGTGGCGGCACCGCCGAGACGGCGCTCAGCGAGACGCTCGACGCCACGACGGGCCAGAGTGCGGCCCGGCGGCACGAGCAGCAGCAGACCCGCCACACCGGTGACGAAACCGGGGATGGCCAGTAACAGCGCACCGAACAGACCGATCAGCGAGTTGCTGACGCCGGCACCGGGCGGGCGGCCGGCCCGGCTGGCCTCCTGGAAGGCCCGCCAGCCGCGGATGCCCTCCCGGCGCAGCAGAGCGAGCCCGGCAAGGCTGGAGACGGCCAGGACCAGGATGGCCCAGCCGAAGCCGATGGCGTGCGCCACCGACACGAAAGTCAGGAACTCCGCGAACGCCAGCAGCGGGAAGACGAACGGAAGATAGGCCAGTCTGCTTCGGCGCATCGAAAGAACCTCCGAGGGTGTCACGAGCCCGTCTCACGACGGGCTCCGTCAAGCATGACACCTCACGGCCAGGTGTTGCCCTGTCGCGGCTTGCGGTTGAGCAGCCCCAGCAGGCTGTCCTTGCGGTGCTGCACGCCCCACAGGGTGACCCTGAGCAGTTGTTCCTTGAAGATGTTGCCGCTCATCTTGGAGACGCCGATTTCGCGTTCGGTGAACGTGATCGGCACCTCGATGATCCGGAAACCCTGCTTGTACGCCCGCCAGGTCATCTCGACCTGGAACGAATAGCCGGTTGACGCGATCGTCGCGACATCGATCTTGTCGAGAACACCGATCCGGTATGCCCGGTATCCGGCGGTCGCGTCCTTGAACGGCATCCCGAGCGCCATCCGGATGTACAGGTTGCCGCCGCGTGACAGCAGCAGCCGTCGCATCGGCCAGTTGTGCACCGTACCGCCGGGGATGTAGCGGGTCCCGATCACCGCGTCGTGGCCGGTGAGCGCGTCCAGCAGCCGGGTCAGCTCCTCCGGCGCGTGCGAGCCGTCCGCGTCCATCTCGACGACGACGTCGTAGCCCTTGTCCTTGGCCCACTGGAAACCGGCCTTGTAGGCGGCTCCGAGGCCCTCCTTGCCGGCCCGGTGCAGGACGAAGACGTGATCGTCGGCCTCGGCGAGTTCGTCGGCGATGGCTCCGGTGCCGTCCGGGGAGTTGTCGTCGGCGATCAGGATGTCCACCGACGGGACCGATGTCCGGGTCCGCTCGGTGATCAACCGGATGTTGTCCGACTCGTTGTAGGTGGGAATGATCACGAGGACCCGCCCCACTCCCGGGTAACCTTCCGCCTCGCTCACTGTTCCTCCGAAACCTTCACACTGTCCCCGTCGATTACGTCCCGCCGGCGGCGCAGGGGGAGCGCACCGATGAGGGCGCCGACCGTAGCAAGCACGAGCACCATCTCGGGCCGATTACCCAAACGGGTCGCCAGCGTACGCGGTCCGTCCAGATTCATGTCACGCACCACCACCGCAGCCGTGTTAAAACCGGTCGAACCATGCACGGTGCCCTCAGCATCGACGAAAGCGGACACGCCGACGGTCGACACCATCAGCCCCTCACGACCGTGCTCCACCGCCCTGAGCTGCACCATCGACAGCTGCTGCAACGCTTCGGCCTCGTTGAACGTGGCGTTGTTGGTCTGCACCGCGAGGATCTGCGCACCGCCGTCGATGACGTCCTTGACGAGACCGTCGTAGGCGACCTCGAAGCAGATCACGTCCCCGACGACCACCGCACCGGTGGCGATGACACCCGGATGGTCACCCGGCAGCATGTTGCTGACCAGGTTCGCCCGGTCGCTGACCAGACCCGCGATCGACCGCAGCGGCATGTACTCGGCGAACGGCACCGGATGCCGCTTCGCGTACTGCTGGGCCAGGTCGGGGCCGGTGCCGGGGTTCCACAGGATGCCGACGTTGTAGTTGTCGCCAGGGGTGTCGGTGCGCTGCAGGGTACCGACCAGGATCGGCGCCTTGACGGTGTCCGCGGCGTACTGGATCTGCTGCGCGGCGTCACTGTTGCGCAACGGGTCGATGTCGCTGGAGTTCTCCGGCCACACCACCAGCGACGGCTGCTTCTGCCGCCCGGCGGCCACATCGGCGGCCAACTGGACGGTGGCCGTCACGTGGTTGTCGAGCACGGCCCGCCGCTGGGCGTTGAACTCCAGCCCCAGCCGGGGCACGTTGCCCTGCACGATCGCGACCGTCGTGGCCGGCCCACCGGTCGCGGTCAGCGGCAGCGCCGCCGGGGCACCCAGCAGCACCGCCACCACGGCGGCGAACCCGGCTGCGGCCAGCATCCCCGACCGGCGCCAGAACAGCGCCACCAGGGCGCCTCCGGCCACCGTGACGGCGAACGTGACGAGGGGTGCTCCCCCGTACGCGGCAAGTCGCAGTGTGGGTGAATCGCCTTGACTGAACGCGATGCGCCCCCACGGGAATCCCCCGAACGGGGTCCGGCCCCGCAGGAACTCCTGGCTGGTCCAGATCAGCCCGGCCAGCAGCGGCCACAACACCCGCCACCGGTCCACCAACGGCGAGACCCACGCCCCGGCCAGCCCGGCCAGCCCGAGGTAGGCCGCCTGGAGCACCGACAGGATGATCCACGGCAGCCACCCGGCACCGATCGTCGTCCACTGCAGCAGCGGCACGAACAGCACCAGCCCTGCGAGCATGCCGAGCCCGAACCCGGCCCGCAACCGTCGCCGGTGCACCGCGGCCGACAACAGGGCCACTCCGGCCGGGGAGAGCCACCACAGGTCGAACGGCGGCAGCGCCAGCAGCAGAGCGGCACCCGCGGCGACGGCGAGAGCCGCGGCCACCGGCAACCGGAGAGGACGGCGCGGCCCGCCGGCCGGGGACGGACCCGGTTCGGCCAGCGCCGACGGGGGCAGAGTCATTTCCACGCGTGGCAGGCTACCCGCCCGCGAGCTGCGACGACGGAGGGGCGCGGTCACGGTTCGACCACGCCCCTCGGGTGCTCCACCCCTGTCCATGAGCAGTGCAATCCGGTGAGTTCGCCATGACCTTCGGACCGGCGCGTCGCGTGCCGGATGCCCGCGCCGCGCCGTTGTCTACTGGCCATGGCCTGATCACCTTCAGGGGCCGCCGCGACGGCCCGCACCACCCCGCACACTCCCGTCCCCTGGACCTGGCTGAACGCGCGACCCCAGCGAGGACTGCGGCCAGTGGACCGGAGAGCGAAACATGGAACCAGGAACTGGACGACGGTACGTCGATCCCCCGCCCGCCTGTCAACCGGGTCCCCCGTGTCGCGGCGTGTCGCATCCACGGGCGTGTCACGTCCCGTACCCGATCAGGTCATTCCCACGACATCTCGAGACACCGGAACAGACCGATGCATATCCGGCCCCGACCTCGACACCGGCTCACCCGGACCACACCGGCCCGGCACACCCGGCATCGACGGCCACCATCACCCCGGTAGCCCGGCGAGGTTTACGTCACCTCTGGAAGATCGTGCCGCCGTCCAGCACGGTACGCACACACACCGGCCGCTCCGGCAGCACGTCGTCGACGTCCGGCAGCAGCACCGGCAACCCGCCGGACACCCCGCCCGGCGTCTCCCACACCGCGAACGTCGCCGCCGCACCCGGCTTCAGCGTGCCCGCACCCTCCACTCCGGCCGCTCGCCAGCCACCGGCACTGCTCGCCGCGAACGCCGACCGCACACTCATCCGGAACCGGGGATTGCGCGGGGCCGCCGCCGCCACCACCATCGCCCACGGATCCAGCGCGGTCACCGGCGAATCCGAACCGAACGCCAGCGCCACCCCGGTCGCGTGCATCGCCCCGATCGGATTGCTGGCCAGCGCCCGGTCCACCCCGAGGCGCTGCGCGTACATCCGGTCCGTCCCGCCCCACAGCGCGTCGAACACCGGCTGCACCGAGGCGATCACCCCGAACTCCACCATCCGCGCGATCATCGTCTTGTCGATCAGCTCGACGTGCTCGATCCGGTGGTGCCCCTCCCGCAACCGGTCCACCCCGACCGTCTTGGCGGCCAGCGCGAACCCGTCCAGAACCGTCGCGATCGCGGCGTCCCCGATCGCGTGGAAACCACCCTGGAACCCGGCCCGTACACAGTCCAGCAGATGATCTGCGGCCTGCTGGGCGGTCACGAACGCCTCACCGCAACCGTGGTCACCGTCCAGATAGGGCGAGCGGACCGACGCCGTCCGCGAACCCAGCGCCCCGTCCGCGTACAGATCCCCGGCCGCCCCGTGCGCCCCCAGGTCCCGGGCCCGTTCGATCCCGCCCAGCTCACCCCAGTACCCGAACACCCGCGGCAACCCTCGCCCGGACAACGCCAGCACCGACGTGAAGTCCTCCTCACTGGACGTGCCCGGCCCACCGCACTCGTGCACCGCCGCGATCCCCAGCGCCGCCGCCCGCGACAGAGCCGTCCGCTGCGCCGACTCCCGCTGCGCGGGGGTCAGGGACCCGAGCGCGATCTCCCGTACGGCATGATGTGCCGCCTCCCGCACCCACCCGGACTCGTCGTGGCCGTGCACCCCGCGCGCGACCGGCAGCAGCGCCGACGAGGCCAGCGCCGAATGCACCGACGCCTGCGACAGATAGACCCGCCGGCCGCCCGCCGCCCGGTCCAGCAGCTCCGCGGACGGTGGCGTCTGATCCGCCCACGTCGACTCGTCCCAGCCGTGCCCGTGCACCACCGCGTCGGCCGGCCGGGTCGCCGCGAACTCGGCCACCCGCTCCAGCAGCTCCCCCGGCGACCGCACCGGCGACAGGTCCAGCCCGTCGAACGCCAGCCCGGTGTCGGTGGCGTGCAGGTGCGCGTCCACGAACGCCGGGGTCACCAGCGCACCGCCCAGATCGACGGTGACGTCGGCGGCCGGGGCGTCGGCGCCGTCACCGAGCCACGTGATCGTGGCACCGCCGGTGACCATCGCCGTGGCGCGCGGGTCCGCGGCCGAGTAGAAGCGTCCGTTCAGGTAGCGGACCGAGGGAGTCTTCGTCATGCCGGTCAGTCTGCCGCTCTCCGGCACATGTCCTCCACACCCACCTCACCACATGAAACAATCGCGATCAAGAGCCGATTGACCGCAGATTTTACGTTTGATCGCTACCTGGACCGGATATTCTCCGGTAGCTTGGGCCGCAGTCCAACATCAGGAGGATCCGGTGGGAGAACCCGACGCAGGCCAGCCGTATGAATACCGGCGGCGCGAGCTGACCGAGCCGGACTGGACCCGGTTCCCCGGCTGGCGCGACGTCACCGCCGCTCAGTGGCAGTCCGCCCAGTGGCAGCGGGTCAACTGCGTCAAGAACGCCCGGCAGCTCCGCGCCGTGCTCGGCGACCTGGTCGACGAGAGCTTCTACACCGACCTGGAGACCGACCAGAGGCAGCTGGCCACCATGTCGATGCTGCTGCCACCCCAGATGATCAACACGATGGTCCCGGACCGGGTTCCGGACACGGCCGCGTTCCACGCCGACCCGATCCGCCGTTACATGCTCCCGGTCGCCTCCGACCGGCGCGCCGACTGGCCGTCCCACCCGCACGCCGCCCGCGACTCCCTGCACGAGCACGACATGTGGGTCGCCGAGGGCCTCACCCACCGTTACCCGACCAAGGTGCTCGCCGAGCTGCTCTCCACCTGCCCGCAGTATTGCGGGCACTGCACCCGGATGGACCTGGTCGGCAACAGCACCCCCACGGTCGCCAAACTCAAACTGCTGCAGAAGCCGGCCGACCGCTACGAGGCGCACCTGGCCTACCTCAAGACCCACCCGGGTGTACGAGATGTGGTCGTCTCCGGAGGTGACGTCGCGAACGTCCCGTGGAAACAACTCGAGCAGTACCTGATGGGCCTGCTGTCGGTGCCGACCGTCCGCGACATCCGGCTCGCCACCAAGGCCCTGGCCGGGCTCCCCCAGCACTGGCTGCAGGACGACGTGGTCGAGGGCATGCACCGGGTCGCCGTCACCGCCGAACGGCGCGGCGTCAACCTGGCCGTGCACACCCACGTCAACCACGTGAACTCGCTGACGCCCACGGTGGCCCGCGCGGTTCGTACCCTCCTGGAAGTGGGGGTCCGCGACGTCCGCAACCAGGGCGTCCTGATGCGCGGCGTCAACGCCGGGGTCACCGAACTGCTCGATCTGTGCTTCGCGCTGCAGGGTGAGGCCGGCATCCTGCCCTACTACTTCTACATGTGCGACATGATCCCCAACGCGGAGCACTGGCGGGTCCCGGTCTGGCAGGCCCAGCAGCTGCAGCACGACATGATGGGCTACCTACCCGGGTACGCGACGCCCCGCATCGTCTGTGACGTGCCGTTCGTCGGCAAACGATGGGTCCACATGATCGCCGACTACGACCGTGAGCACGGCATCTCGTACTGGACCAAGAACTACCGCACCTCCATCGAGGCCGACGACAGCGACGCCCTCGGTAAGCAGTTCGCCTACTACGACCCGATCGACTCCCTCCCGGAGTCCGGCCAGGCGTGGTGGCGCAAGCAGCAGCAATGATGAAAGGCGGGACCCGAACCGGGTCCCGCCTTTCCATCGCCCGCGAAGCCGCCGGTGAACCTGATGCCCTCGGCCGCCCTTACGGCCGCTGAGACCCCCGGCGGGCCGCCGGCTAGCTGAAGGTGTCGCGAACGTCCTTGCCGGCGTCCTTGACGTGCTCACCGGCCTGCTTGGCGTGCGCCGCGGTCTCCTGGGCCTTGCCCTCGGCGATGAGGCGCTCGTTGTCGGTCGCCTGGCCGACGCTCTGCTTGGCCTTGCCGGTCAGTTCCTCGGCCTTGTTCTTGACCTTGTCGGTGATGCTCATGCGCCCGTCCTCCTTGGTCCAGTGCTGCGGTGCCGCGTTCTTGCTTACGCATCAGAGGTTGCCCCGACCGAGATCCTTTGAAACACCTGCTCCACAACACACCCGCTAAAGCGTCCTAGGACAAAGCGGGTTAGGATCACGCCCGTGGATGACCGGTACCCGGCCGAGGCTCTCGACTGGCTGCTGCCCGACAGCACGCCGCGGGTCGTCGAGCTCGGCGCCGGAACCGGGCGGCTCACCCGGCGGCTGCGGGCCCGCGGCCTGGACGTGGTGGCGGTGGACCCGTCCGCCGCGATGCTCACCGAACTGCGCCGCGCCCTGCCCGAGGTGGTCACCCACGTCGGCGGCACCGAACAGATCCCGCTGCCGGCCGGCTCCGCCGACGTCGTGGTGGCCGGCGAGAGCTGGCACTGGGCCGACCCGGAGCGGGCACTACCCGAGGTGGTCCGGGTGCTGCGGCCCGGCGGCCGGCTGGCCCTGATCTGGAACGCCCGCGACGACCGCGTCGACTGGGCCGCCCGCCTCGGCGAGATCATCGGCAGCCCCGACGCCCGCCGCCATCCCCGGCTCGGCCCGCCGTTCGGCCCCGCCGACCGCGCCACCTTCGGGTGGACCCACCCGCTGCGCCCGGACCAGCTGATCGAACTGGTCACCGGCCGCAGCAACATCGTCCTGCTGCCGGCCGACGAACGCGCCGCCGTCCTGGCCCAGGTCCGCCAGTTGCTCGCCACCCATCCGGCCCTGCTCGGTCGTGGCTCGCACGCGCTGCCCTACGTCACCGAATGCCTGTCGGCCACCGCGCTGACCCGCCCCTGAGCCTGCTGCTCAGCAGACCATAGGGCGGGAATTGGACTGCTGGGAAACAAGGGTGAGTAGCTACGCTTCGGCGGACACGACCGTCGACCGATAGGGAGAGTGTCCTGGTGAAGCAGGCGCAACGGCTCAAGGCTGTCCGATACGACATTCGCGGGCCGGTCCTGCGCCGGGCAACGGAGCTGGAGGACGCCGGTCACAAGATCATCAAGCTGAACATCGGCAATCCGGCGCCCTGGGGCCTCGCCACGCCGACACCGATCGTCGCCGACATGGTCCACAATCTGAACGCCGCGCAGGGTTACAGCGACGCGCGCGGCATCTACTCGGCGCGGGTCGCTGTCGCCCAGAAGTACCAGCTCCAGGGCGTCACCGAAGTCCAGCCGGAAGACGTGATGCTCGGCAACGGCGTCTCCGAGCTGATCGTGATGTCGCTGCAGGCGCTGCTCGACAACGGCGACGAGGTGCTGGTCCCGGCCCCGGACTACCCGCTGTGGACCGGCGCGGTGACCCTGTGTGGCGGCCGGGCGGTGCACTACCGCTGCGACGAGAGCAACGGCTGGCAGCCCGACCTGGAACACCTGGCGTCCCGGATCACCGCGAACACCCGAGCCATGGTGATCATCAACCCGAACAACCCGACCGGCGCGGTCTACTCCCGCGAGGTCCTCGAGGGCATGCTGAACCTGGCCCGCCGCCACGGCCTGCTGGTCTTCGCCGACGAGATCTACGACAAGATCATCTACGACGAGGCGGTCCACCACACCGCCGCCGCGATCGCCCCCGACGTCCCGATGATCAGCATGGGCGGCCTGTCGAAAACCCACCGCGCCGCCGGCTTCCGCTCCGGCTGGCTGGCGATCACCGGTTTCGGCCTGCAGGACACCGACTATCTGGAAGGCCTCCAGCTGCTGGCCAACATGCGCCTGTGCCCCAACGTGCCGGCCCAGCACGCCATCCAGACAGCGCTGGGCGGCTACCAGAGCATCGAGCCGTTGGTCCGCCCCGGCGGCCGCCTCTACGACCAGCGCGAACACGCGTGGCGCTCCCTGACGGCGATCCCCGGCGTCGAGTGCTTCCGCCCCGACGGAGCCCTCTACCTGTTCGCCCGCCTGAACCCAGAGATCCACAAGATCCGCGACGACGAGCGCCTGATCATCGATCTGCTGGAGTCGAAACACCTGCTCCTGTCCCATGGTAGCGGCTTCAACATCGACACTTCCGACCACGTCCGCTTCGTCTTCCTGGCCCCCGTAGACGTCCTGGACGAGGCGATCGGCCGCTTCAGCGATTTCCTCTCGACATACCGCCAGTAAAACCCTTTCAAGCCCTTTTCCGGTACGTTCCACCAAACGCCGACCGCCTCCACCCCGCGAGGCGGCCCCGGCGCAAGGCCACCCCGCGACCGCCGGGCCGAATGCGGTGCCCACCGCCCGCCGCACCGACCCGACAGGCCAAACCCGGCAGTCACCGGCCGTCACACAAGTCCGGCGAGCTCAACGCAGCGGCCACCGACCGTCACGCCAGCCCGGCACACCGAACACGGCAGCCACCGCCGTCACGCCGGGTCCAAGGGCCGGGCGTAGCGGTCACCGGTCGTCACGGCGGGCCGGTGGGCCGGGCGTAGCGGTCACTGGTCGTCACGGCGGGCCGGTGGGCCGGGCGTAGCGGTCACCGGTCGTCACGGCGGGCCGGAGGTGGGGGTCAGCGGAGCCGGTTCGACGGGCAGCCAGAGCTCACAGGTCGCGGTGCTGAGATCGGCGCCCCGATCGAGCACCGCGACGATCTCCGGACCGGGCCGCTGACGCCACGGATTCGACGGGAACCACTCGGTCGCGGTCGCGGCCCAGACTTTCTGCAGGCTCTGCGGATGCGGCCCGGCGGCCCGGACGACCACCCACCGTCCGGCCGGGACTTCGATGACGTCGAACTCTTCGGGGACCGGCGTGCCCGGCAACACCGCGACCCCGTGCAGATAGGTCAGCTCACTGCCCTCGGCCCGGTCCGGATCAAGGTCGTCGCTGACCGCGAGCAGACCACCCGGCACAGTGTCACCGAGGGCCTTCAACCGAACGTGCTCCGCCGCCGGAAGCGCCGCGACATGCCGCCGAATGTGCGGGTTGACCCCTCGGTGAACCAGCGGAACCCGAACGGCGAACCCGACGAGCCGAAACCCGGGCCGGTCGGCGATCCGGGCATCCATCCGCTCGCTCCCGTCAACGGTAAGCCGAAACCCGAGCCGAGGCTGACTCCGCAGCGGCCCTCCATCCCGGCGCACTTCCCCGGGCCCAGCCCCGTGCACCGCCCGAAACGCCCGCCCGAAGGCCTCCACCGACCCGTACCCGTGCCGAACGGCAACCGTCAACAGGTCCACCTCACCCTGAACGACATCGGCGGCGGCAACGGTCATCCGACGACGACGCACATACTCCGACAGCGGCATGCCCGCCAACGAGGAGAACATCCGGCGAAGGTGATACTCGGTAGTACCCAGCCCCCGCGCCACCGCCGTGACGTCGAAGTCCCCGGTCAGCCCCTCCTCGACGATCTCCACAAGCCGATTCAGCACCGAGATCACCATGCCCCCTCTCCACCGCAGCCATCAGCAGGCCACCAGCAGCGCCGGAAACCTCCCGCGCGCTCTTTCCGTGTGGCCGCTCAGGGTGCGATTCTCCGCTGCCGCGCATTTCAGGATTTCCGTCCGACGCCGAGCCCGGCCTGAACGACTTATTCTCCTGAGATCGGGCGTCGGGGCGGCGCCCGATGGGCCGCGCGACTGATTGACCGCGCAGGACAGCCCACCATCGGGGGCGGTAGCACCGTTCGAAGCCACCGTGAGGCGCCCGGAAAGGCCGATTCGATGTCGGCGGAGACTTCGGTGTGAGAGAAGCCGACCACTCTCGATCGTCGCTGGATAAGGCGATGGAGTCGCGTTCACGAATGCGGCGAAGCTTCTCGGCGCGGCGGCGCTGAAGCCCGCAGGAACGCCGCTTTTCATGGTCACGACGAAACTCGTCACGGTCGGGGCAATAGTTCCTCTACTTGGCCCGGCCACGCATTCCCGCAACGCTGAACAACGTTGGCTGAGTCATACCTAAATTTTCTCGCACCCACGCAGAAAAGTGTAAGAAGAAGTTTGTGCCGAACCGCCGAACCGCCGAACCCGCCAACCGGAGAAGCAACCACCCGAAAACCGCACCGCTTACGAAGATCATGTGGTGGGCCGGCGCGCCCGATGGAAGCGGCGCGGAAGATGTCGGGCGCGCCGGAACCGGGCCGGGCACGCTGGCGGCATGGATGACGCCACTCTGACAGCTCGGTTTGTTCGGGACGGGTTCGTGAAACTGGCGGGTGCCGTCGCGCCGCGTGTCGCCGCGGACGGTGCTCGGTTGCTCTGGCGGGAGACCGGCTGTGACCCGGACGATCCGGCGACGTGGACGAAACCGGTGCACTGGGTGGCCGAGATGGGGCAGGGACCGTTCGCGGCCGCGCCCAACTCGCCGTACCTGCACCACGCCTACGACCTGCTCGCCGGGCCGGGACGGTGGCGGCCACGGTACTCGCTGGGCTCCTTCCCGCTACGGTTCCCGCACGAGACGGAACCGGACGACGCGGGCTGGCACATCGAGGGCAGCTACCTGCCGGAGGGCGAGAGCTGGTACTTCACCAATCTTCGCTCGCGGGGGCGTGCCCTGTTGATGCTGTTCCTGTTCAGTGAGGTCGGTGTGGCGGACGCCCCGACCCGGATCCGGGTCGGTTCGCACCTGGACGTGCCGAAGGTGCTGGCCGGGTACGGGGAGGACGGCGCGAGCGGGCTGAAGCTCGCCCCCGATCTGGTGGCGGCTTCCGATCACCGGCCGGAAGCCCTCGCCACCGGTTCGCCTGGCGACGTGTTCCTGTGCCACCCGTTCCTGGTGCACGCGGCGCAACCACATCACGGGGTGCGGCCGCGTTTCATGGCCCAGCCACCGCTGATGCCGGACGCGCCGTACGAACTGGAGCGGGCCGACGGCGACTACTCCCCCGTGGAGATCACGATCCGCCGCGGGCTTGCCTGAACAACGATTACTCGGCGGGGGTGGCGATCCGGGGTGGGCGGTGCTCGTACGGCGTGGACAGCACCACTGTCGTCCGGGTCGTCACGTTCGCCGCCGTCCGGATGTCCTGCAACAGGCGTTCCAGATCGGCGGGGCTCTGCACCCGTACCAGAAGAAGGTAGAAGTCCTCCCCCGCCACCGAATAACACGAGTCGATCTCGGCCAGATGGGCGAGCCGCTCGGGCGCGTCGTCGGGCTGGGAGGGGTCGAACGGGCGGATCGCCACGAACGCGGTCAACGGCAGGCCCAAGGCCTCGTACGACACCCGGGCCGTGTAACCGTCGATCACCCCGCGCTGTTCGAGACGGCGAACGCGCTGGTGCACGGCGGAGACACTCAGGCCCACCCGCTCGGCCAAGTCCGTATACGACAACCGGCCGTCCGCGGTCAGGGCCGACACGACAGCCCGGTCGATCTCTTCCACGGCGCCACATTACTGCACCTGAAGACCCGGCTCCGCCCGCGGACGGCGTCGTCTCAGCCCTTCGTCATCGAACGGGCGATCACCAACCGCTGGATCTGGTTCGTGCCCTCGACGATCTGCAGCACCTTCGCCTCCCGGAACCAGCGCTCCACCGGGTGGTCGGCGGAGTACCCGTACCCCCCGAGCACCTGCACCGCGTCGGTGGTGACCTTCATCGCCATGTCGGTGGCGAACAGTTTCGCCTTCGCCGCCTCGATCGTGAACGGGCGCCCGGCGTCCTTGAGCCGGGCCGCGTTCAGCAGCAGCGCCCGAGCCGCGGACACCTGGGTGGCCATGTCGGCGAGCATGAACCCGAGGCCCTGGAACGACGCGATCGGCTTCCCGAACTGCTCGCGCTCCCGGGCGTAGGCGGTCGCGTAGTCGACCGCGGACTGGGCCAGGCCGACCGCGCAGGCGGCGATGCCGAGACGGCCCGCGTCGAGCGCCTGCATCGCGATGCCGAAACCCTCGTTCTCCCCACCGACCAGGCGATCTCTCGGAACCCGGGCGTCCTCCAGGACGATCTGCGCCGGTGCCGACGAGCGCAGGCCCATCAGCCGCTCAGGCGCCTGCGGCAGCAGACCCGGCGTGGAGGCGTCGGCGAGCACGCAGGAGATGCCTCGGGCGCCGGCCCCACCCGTACGGCAGAAGATGTTGTAGAAGTCGGCTTTTCCGCCGTGGGTGATCCAGGCTTTCGTGCCGTTGAGCACGTAGTCGTCACCGTCGGCGACCGCGCGGGTGGTCAGGCCCGCCGCGTCGCTGCCGCCGTGCGGTTCGGAGAGCGCGTAGGCCCCCAGCAGCTCTCCGCCGAGCATGTCGGGCAGCATCTTGCGCTGCTCCGGAGTGCCGAACCCGGCCACCGGGAAACACGACAGGGTGTGCACGCTGACCGCTTCGGCGATGCCCAGCCAGGTGCCCGCCAGGATCTCCAGGACTTGGACATAGACCTCGTACGGTTGACCGGCGCCACCGTCGGCCTCCGGATAGGGCAGCCCGAGCAGCCCGGAACGGCCCAGTGTCCGCAGCACCTCGCGGGGGAACTCGCCGCGCGCCTCGAAGTCGTCGACCTTGCCGGCGAGTTCCCGCCCGGCGAGGTCGGTGGTGAGGTCGAGCAGGTCGTGTGCTTCAGGGGTGGGAAGCAGTCGGTCAACGCTCATGACCCCAGCCTAACGATCGTTCACCCGATGGGGAGGTGCCGATCGGGGTCCGGACTGGTCGCCGGGCAGGATTACCGTGTTGCCGCATGGATCATCCTGCCCGGCAATATTGGAACACGATCGGCGCGGCCAAGGAGTTCACCCACCCGGTGGATCTTTCCTGGATGGCCGGGACCAGGCGGGACGCCCGGGTGCTGGATTACGGGTGCGGCTACGGGCGGGTCACCGCGATTCTGGCGGACGCCGGCTTCACCCGGGTCTCCGGGGTGGACGTCTCCGCCGCCCTGATCGAGCGCGGGCGGAAGCTGCGGCCGGGCCTCGATCTCAGCCTGATCGCGGCGCCGCCCGGACTGGACGCGGCGGCCGGGAGTTTCGACGTCATCGTGCTGTTCGCGGTGCTCACCTGTGTTCCGGGGGACGACGAGCAGCGGGCCGTGGTCGCTGAACTCGACCGGGTACTGGCGCCCGGTGGGCTGATCTACATCAGTGATCTGTTGCTGCAGACCGATGAACGCCATCTGCGGCGATACGCCGGGGGCTCCCCCTACGGTGTGTTCACCACCGGAGACGGTGCGGTCTGCCGGCATCATTCGCCGGAACATCTCCGTGGGCTGTTCGACCCATTTCAGCCGGTGGCCGAACGCCGTGTCGAGGTCGCGACGATGAACGGGAACACCGCGCAGGCGCTGCAGGTGCTGGTGCGCAAAGGTGACCGGCATGGCTGACACGCAGCGGATCAGGGTCACCGATGACGGGATCACGGTGATGTTCGCGGCGGAGCCGGTGGTTTCGGTATTCGGCAACGTCATCCGGGAAGGCGGAGTCCACGAGTTAGAGACGGAGAAACCTGGCGTGCCCCGGGGCACGCCAGGTTTCGGGTCTGACTGGTCTAGCCCGGCAGGTCGACCGGGGCCGGCTGGGGCACATCGCGCAGGTGCCGGTTGTGCCGGGGCTCCTGGCGGGTCTTGGCGTCGTTGAGCCGCCGCCGGAGGTCGTCGCGGCAATCCATCACGGCCGCGTGCAGATCATCCTCGGAGGACGTCGTCACCACCTTGTCGCCGCCGCTGACCCAGCACTCCAGGGTCACCTTCTGGCCCGGGGAGGTGCGGTCCTTGACCGAGATCTCCAGGGCGGTGGAGTCGGCGTGGAACGAGGCGAGCCGGGTGTCCAGGGTGCCGAGCAGCTCTTCGATCCAGTTCCGGTCACCCTGCGAGAATCCGGCCCCCATGCGCAGACATTCCGCGATGGTGGCCGGGTTGGCGACGGCACTCATCTGATCTCCTCTGTCCGGTGAAACGGTCAGAGACCACATACCCAACCTGATCAGAACGAATCGAAATCGATGGCGCTCGCTACGACCCGGTCGCCGAAAGAGCTGAGGCGACGGGGACCGCTGCCGCATTGAGCCAGACCACCCGGGGATGCGCCTCGGGCAGCGGCGCGAGTGGCAGCGGTGCGAGTGGCGGATCAGTGGGCCGCCGGGCGACGTCGGTGCGGCGCCGGTGCTCCTGCGGGCTCAGGCCGCGCTCTCGTTTGAAGGCCGCGCTCAGGGCGAACGCACTGCCGTAACCGACCTGCCGGGCGACCGTGCCGATGGTGGCGTCGCTGCGCCGGAGCATGTCGGCGGCCAGGGTGAGCCGCCAGCGGGTCAGGTAGGTCATCGGCGGTTCCCCGACCAGGTCGGTGAAGCGGCGGGCCAGCGAGGCCCGGGACACCCCGGCCCGGGTGGCCAGGGAGGCGACCGTCCACTGACGGGCCGGGTCGTCGTGGAGCATCCGCAGGGCGGGGCCGACGACCTGGTCGCTCTGCGCGTGGTGCCAGCCGGGCACGCTGGTGTCCGAGGAGGCCAGCCAGCTGCGCAGCACCGAGATCAGCAGCAGGTCGAGGATCCGGTCCAGCACCAACTCCTGGGCGGGGCCGGTCCGGGTCATCTCCTGGCTGAGCAGGCTGACCAGGGTGCTGTCACCGTCGGCGGCCGGGCGCAGCAGCAGGGTGGGCAGGGCCCGCAGCAGCCGGGTGCTGATCTCGCTGTGCATCTGGTAGGTACCGCTGATCATGATGGTCTCGCCGTCGAGGCTGTCACCCCAGGTGCGCACGCCCAGCTCCATCACCTCGCTCTGGTCGACACCGTCCACCGTGGTGCACCGCTGGCCGGGGTGGATGACGATCTGCACGGGGGTGTGCGGGCCGTCGGCCACCGTGTACGGGTCGGGGCCGCGGATGACGGCGACGTCGCCGGGGGCGATGCGGACCGGGGCGCTGTCCTTCGGGGTGATCCAGGCCGACCCGCGCACCAGCGTGACCAGGGAGAGCGGCGCCTCGTCCTGGATCCGCAGGCACCACGGCGGGTCGAGCACCGACCGGAGCAGGAAGGCTCCCCGGGCGCGGGGTTCGTCCAGCAGTCCGGTGAGCGTGTCCATAGTGGCAGCGTATCGGCTACAGGAACCGGCAGCTAGACGATGAAACATGAATGAGAGCCTCTTGACCATGTCGAGTCCAGCTCAGTTCCGATTGAATGGAACCGACCAGACGACGCTCGAAAAGGGAGCAAACGGCTATGACCGACCCGGTACGGACCACGACCCTGTTCATCGCCGCCATCTCGCTGGGACTGATGGCCGGGCTGTTCTACGGGTACGCGGGCTCCGTGATGCCGGCTCTACGACGGGCCGACGACCACACGGTCATCGACGTCATGCAACGGATCAACGTCGCCATCCAGAACCCGCTGTTCGGCCTGTTGTTCACCGGGGCGCTGATCGCGACCGGCGTCGCCGCGTTCCAGCAGTTCAGCGCCGGGCACACCGCGGTGTGGGTGCCGCTGGTGATCGGGCTCGTGCTGTACCTGGCCACGATGGCGATCACCTTCGGGGTGAACATCCCGCTCAACAATCGACTGGCGGCGGCCGGCCCGGCCCGTGGGATCGCCGACCCCCAGCGGGTCCGTGGCGAGTTCTTCGACCGCTGGGTCCGCGCCCACCACCAGCGCACTCTCACCTGCACGGGGGCATTCGCCGCGATCGTCTGGTCGCTGATCGCGTACGGGCAGATCTGAGCGTGCTCGCCGATCTCCTGCCGCCCGGGGTGCGGTGTGCCGTCGCGTTCGACGACGGCACACCCGCCCCGCTGTTCCCGGAGGAGCTGGTGCTCGTCGCCGGTTCCACCGCGGAGCGCCGCCGCGAGTACGCCACCGTGCGGATGTGTGCCCGCCGGGCCCTGGCCGAACTCGGCCGTCCGCCGGTGGCAATCGTGCGCGGGCCGGGCGGTGCACCCCGCTGGCCCGCGGGGATCGTCGGCAGCCTGACCCACTGCCGGGGCTTCCGGGGCGCGGCGGTCGCCGAGAGCACGGCCACCGCTTCGCTGGGCATCGACGCGGAACCGGCCGGTGCTCTCCCGGACGGGGTGCTCGGTTTGATCACTTCCGCAGCGGAACGTGACGATCTCGCGCGACTCACCGCCGTACGCGCTGATCTGCCGTGGGATCGTCTGTTGTTCTGTGCCAAGGAAGCCTTCTACAAGGCGTGGTTCCCGCTCACCGGCCGATGGCTGGGTTTCCGGGACGCGGTGGTGACGATCGAACCGGACGGCCGGTTCACCGCCGTGCCGGTCGCCGCACAGCCGGGTGAGCCCCGGATGTGCAGCGGTCGCTGGGGTGTTCACGATGATCTCCTGTTGGCCACGGTCGCCGTGCCCGCCGGCGTTCAGCCACGTCCCGGTGCGCCGGCCGACGTCTTGCCGTGCAGGTAGAGCGCCGGCGCCAGCAGCGCCAGGCCGGCCAGGTTGAGAACGGTCCGCAGATCGTTCACCGGCACCCACACGGTCGCGAAGTCGTGGCGCACCCGGGCCGGGTCGGCGATCCGGCTCGGATCCCCGGCCGCCGCCAGGGTCTCGTTGAGCGGGATCTCCACCGCCATGGTCAGGCCGAGCACCAGCAGGTAGGCGAACGCGGCCGCCGCGGTCCAGATCGCGGCGGCCCACCGGCGGCGGCGCAGCAGTTGCACGGCGGCGATCACCGGGAAGGCGAAGGCCCCGGTGAAGACCAGGCCGAACAGCCCGTTCTCGATCTTGTCGTTGATGTTCTGCATCGCCGTGACGAAGGTCAGATCGTCGCCGGCGGCCAGCCCCGGCATGACCGAGACGGTGAAGCCGAAGAAGAGCCCGGCCATCAGGCCCATGCAGATCAGGCCGGCGATCAGCGTCACGGTCACCGGGCGTGAACCGGCCGGCTTCGCCGGGGACGGGCCGGCCTGCGGGGGTACGGCGGGGTGCGGCCGAGCATACGGAGGGTAGGACATGACGACCTTTCACAGGATGGGTCAAGCAGCCGGTTGCAGAGACAGCCGGCCGTTCTCGAGGTAGGCCGCCGACCGGCAGAGGGCGGGGAAGTCCGACGCGGCCGGCCCGGAGCAGAGCAGGGCCACGCCGCTGTCCCGCAGTCCCGCCAGGGTGGCGCCGAGGCGGGTCCGGCCACGCGGGGTGAGCCCGGCGC
Organism: Actinoplanes derwentensis; assembly: GCF_900104725.1. Lineage (NCBI taxonomy): Bacteria > Bacillati > Actinomycetota > Actinomycetes > Micromonosporales > Micromonosporaceae > Actinoplanes > Actinoplanes derwentensis. The sequence goes on along the minus strand of NZ_LT629758.1, from coordinate 621,257 downwards.
CAGGTTCGTCGAGGACGAGCAGCCGCGGCTGGTGCAGCAGGGCCGCCGCGACGCTGAGTTCGCGCAGGGTGCCGCCGGTGCAGCGGGACACCGGGTCGTCGCGCCGGGTGGTCAGCCCGACCAGGGCCAGGGCCCCGGCGATGCGCAGTTGGTGCTCGCTCTCGGGCAGGCCGCCGATCCGGGCCCACAGCGCCAGGTTCTCGCCGAGGGTGCCGGAGCTGAGGACGACGGCGCTGCGGGCGACGTAACCGACGGTGGCCGGTAGCGCGGCCGGTTCGATCCGCTCGATCGGACGGTCGAACAGATGAACCGAACCGGTGCCGGATTCGAGCAGGCCGCACACCATGGCGACGATCGCCGAGCGGGCGGCGGCGTCGGTGCCGAACAGGCCGAAGGCCTCACCGACGTGGATGTCGAACGAGACACCGTCGACGAGGGTCTGCCCCTCGGCCCGGTAGGACAGCCCGCGGCAGCGGACCACCCGGTCCCGGGCGGCCGGGCGCAGCAGGATCTCCGCGGCGATGTCGGGTGGAATGTTGCGGTGGCCGCGGGCTCCGCCCGGCAGCACGTCCATGGTTGTGTCCAGCGACATGAGAACCCCCGATGGTGACGGTGACGGCTGGCGACCCGGACAAGGTCAGCGCAGCGCCAGGACGGGATCGACCGTCCGCTGGTAGCGGATGCGCAGCAGGGTGTTGCCGAGCAGCCGCAGTGGTGTCGGGATGCCGGCGCCGACCTGCCGGGTCACCGACGGGTCGGCCTCGTCGAACATCCACGGCTGCAGGTACGACATGACCCGGGGCGGTGCGGAGCCGATGATGCGCTGTTCGATGGAGGTGTACTGCGCGATGGTCAGGTTGCCGGCCAGCACCGGGAAGATCGCGGCCTCCTCGTGCCGCAGGTGGTCGACCAGGATCTGATGGAACCGGTGTGCGGCGGGCGCCAGCGCGGCCATCCCGGTCGACCGGCGCATGTTCGCCGAGACCTGGGCCATCGACTCCTCCAGCGCGGAGTGGTCGTGCAGCATCTCCCGCTCGATGGCGCCGAACTCCGGCACCAGGGCCCGCAGTGACGGCCAGAGCACGTCGTCCTCACTGCGGTGGTGCCAGTCGATGACGTCGTGCAGCTGCCGCCACCAGGAGTTCAGCGCGGACGCGGTGCCCGGTGTCACGTTCGGTGCCGCGTCCACCAGCCTTCTGGCGTCACGGCGCATCCCCACGTGCATCAGCGCGAACGCCTGCAGATGCTCCGGTAGCGTGTGGACACCGTTCTCACTGGACATGGCTGGGTGCACGTGCGACTCCTTGGCTGGGACGACGGGGGAAACCGGACGGCCCGGCCGAGGCGACCACGTCCGGGCAGGCGGGGGACACTGCCCGGACGACCGGAGGGAACGCCGAGCGTCATGTGACCATTACAGCCAGCCAGTGATGGACGGTCCATAGTTGTCGGGCTCAACCGGATGCGTCAGCGTCTCAGCCGGCGCACCTCGTCGGCCCAGGCGGTGACGTCGGTGCTACGAAGCAGGGACGTGCCGATCAGCAGCCCGGCGAACCCCTGGCCGAGCAGTCCGGCGGCCACCGTGGCGTCCCGGATCCCGCTCGCGCTGACCGGGCAGCGGGTCCCGGCGGCCAGCAGCGCCGGCAGGAGCACGGCGCTGCGGGTGAGGTCGGCCGTACCGCGCTCGCGGACCTTGATGTCCTTGTTGTTGACCGCCAGCACGCACTCGCCGGCGTGCGGAACCGCGGCGATCTCCCGCTCGGTGGTGACCTCGACGAACGGGGTGAGGCCGGCGGCGAGCGCCGCGGTGACCATCCGGGCCAGGACGGCCGACGGCAGCAGGCCGGCGGTCAGCAGCACCGCCGACGCGCCCAGATCCCGGGCGGTGGCCAGCTGCTCCCGACGGGTGATGAAATCCTTCTGCAGGACCGGTTTCCCGGTACGCCGGGTCACCTCCCGCAGCAGGTCCGCCGAACCGCCGAACCAGTGCCCGGTGACCACCGACAGGCATGGCGCGCCGGCCCGCTCGTAGGTGTCCACGACCTCCGCCGCGCTGCGTCCGCCCAGCAGATCGGTGCCGTCCGGATCACGCGGCTTGATCTCCATGATCAGCGGAAGTTCGGCGGACAACAGCGCGGACAGGAATCCGGACAAGGGTCACCTCAGCGGGTCGGGAAAGGGTTGCCAGGCCCGGGCGATCGAACTGATCCGCCCGGAGTCGAAACCGCCGAGCGGGTCGCGGGCGCCGGTGTCGACGTCGACACCGTGCAGGCTGGGGCCACCGATCAGGTCGTGGTAGCCGCCGCTGTCCGCGGAGACCCCACCGGCCAGCAGGAAGGGCACCGACAGCCGGGGCATCAGCGCCCGCACCTCGGCCGGGTCCAGCCGGTGTCCGGTGCTGCCGACCCGGCCGGTGGCGGTGGTCTTGTCGAGCAGGAACATCGTCGTCCCGGCCCGCTGGTAGGCGCCGATGAAACGCTCCTCCAGGCACTGCCCGTCCCGCAGGTGCAGCACCTTGAGGACGCTCAGGCCGTCGTGGGCGCGGCGCAGCGCGGCCACCGCCCCCGGCGCCTGGTAGGCGTGTAGTTGCAGGTGCCGGATCCCGGACCGGGTGATCGCCTCGTGCAGGGCGTCGACCGCGCCGAGGAAGGTGACGAGCACCGGGTGGATCCCCGCGGCGCGGGCTTCCCCGGCCAGCGTCACCAGCTCGTCCACTGTGAGATCGGCCGGGCCGCCGGTCACGCCGAACCAGAGCCCGACGTAGTCGGCCCCGGCCTCGGCCAGCAGCCGGACCTCGGTCGCGGAGGTGGCGCCGCATACTTTCAGCAGGGCGCCTCGCCGGCCGGTCACAACCCCAACGTCGAGGCGATGCGGTTGTACTGGATCTCGTTGGTGCCGGAGTAGATGGTCCCCGCGACGGCGTTGCGCAGGTCCTTCTCCAACCCGTACTCCGCCATGTAGCCGTTGCCGCCGAAGATCTGGACCGCGTCGAGTCCGGAGTCGAGATTGGCCTGGCTGGTGAGCAGTTTCGCGATCGCGATGCCGGCGGTGACGTCCTGGCCACGTTCGAGCTCGACGGCGGTGTCGTAGAGCCACTTGCGGGCGGTCTCCAGGCGGATCTTCATGTCCACGATCTTGTTGGCGATCTGCTGGTTGGCGCCGATCGGTTTACCGAACTGGATGCGGGTGCGGGCGTACTCGACGCAGCGCCGCAGTCGATGGGCCATCTCACCGGCGTTGACGATGAAGGAGAACAGGATCTCCCGTTTCATCACGTGGTCGAGGACCAGGAATCCGCCGCCGACGCGACCGACCACGTTGGCCGCCGGGACGCGGCAGCCGTCCAGGAAGATCTCGCTCAGTGGCGACGTGCGCAGTCCCATCTTGTGGATGGGACCGCCCACGCTCAGACCGGGAGTGTCCCGTTCCAGCAGGAACGCGGTCACCCCCAGAGCACCACCCTCGGGGTGGGAGCGGGCATAAACCATGATCAGGTCTGCGATCGGGCCGTTGCTGACGAACGTCTTGGCGCCATGGAGGACGAAATGGTCGCCGTCGCGTTCGGCCCGGGTTCGCATCTTCAGGGCATCGGAGCCACCGTCCGCCTCGGTGATGGCGTGGGCTCCGATCGACTCGCCGGAACAGATCCGTGGCAGGAACCTGTCGCGCAGTTCCGGGCGGCCGAACTTCTGCAGGGGAACGCCGACACTGGCCAGGCTGGTGGTCACGGAGAAGTTCAGGCCACCGTCGCGGCAGCCTTCGCCGAGGCCCTCCAGCACGTACATCGTGGTGAGCAGGTCCTGGTCCAGACCGTCCCAGCGGGCCCCGAACGGCAGGCCCAGGATGCCGGTCTCCCGGATGAGCTTCCACTTGTCCCAGTGGAACGTCCCGGCCGCGTCACCTTCGACGTGTCCGGAGCTGAGGGCGTCGTTCCAGCGGCTCAGGCCGTCGCGGAGGGCGACCTGGTCGTCGTTCCATTCGATCATGATGACCCCGGGGTGAGTGCGTCAGTAGTGGCTGGAGCTGCTGCCGTCGAGGTCGTGCACCTCGTCGCCACGCAGGGCGGGCGTGAACACACAGACCAGGCGGAGGTCCTCGTGCGGGCCCGCCACCAGGTAGTGCGCGTCGTGTTCGTTGAGCGAGTAGAGCGTGCCCGGCACGATCGGGTGGGAGTTGCCGTCCATGTCGACGACCTCGCCGGAGCCCTCGATGCAGTAGCAGGACTCGAGGTGGTTGCGGTACTCCAGCAGCGACTTGGTGCCGGCCCGGACCACCGTGTCGGTGATGGTGTAGCCGATCCGGTCGCTCTCCACCAGGAAACGGCGGCTGACGCCGTTGCCCCATTCGACGGTCTTGACGTTCTCCAGGTGACGGATGATCACGCGGGACTCCTGTTCGTAGTGAGCGGATCGAGGTGGTGGACGAAGTCCCGCAGCACGGTGACGACGTCCCGTCCCTCGGCCAGAGCCGTTTCGACCCGGGCGACACCGGCACTGCCGACGATCACACCGTCGGCACCGGTGGCGCGTACGGCCGCCACGTCCTGGGGCGTCCGGACACCGAAGCCGACGGCTATCGGTGCCGTGGTACCCGTACGCAACGCTGCGACGGACACACTCAGGTCGCCGTATCCGGCCGCCGGCGCGGTGCCGCTGCGGCCGTAGTGGGCGACGAGGTAGACGTACGCGGAAGCCTCCGCGGCCGCCTCGGCCAGCACCTCCGGACGGGAGGTGCCGTGGTAACAGGTGGTGACGACCGGGAGCCCGGCGGCCCGCGCCGACTCGTAGTAGGCCGGCCGCAGGCGCGGTGGCAGGGCGTGCAGCAGCACCCCGTCGGCGCCGGACGCCGCGATCCGTTCGATCGTCACCGGCAGGGAACGCCCTTTCAGGCTGTGGCTCCAGTCCGCCAGCAGCGCGATCCGCATCCGCCGCAGCGCGGGCCGCACACCGGTGACGAAGGTCAGCACCGCGTCCAGGTCGACGCCGTCGCGCAGGGCCCGCTGCGCCGAGCGCCGGACCACCGGCCCGTCGGTCACCGAACCGGGGAACGGCACGGCCAGTTCCAGGCAGGCGACCCCGGCCTCGTCGAGGGCGAGGACGACGTCGCGCAGCACGTCCAGCGGCGGATCACCGGCGTTCAGGAACAGGGCCAGGCCGGAACCGCCGTCGAAGAACTCAGCCATCGGTCCGCATCCGCAGGACCAGGGCCAGCACCGCGCCCTCGCGCAGCGCCTTCTCGGCCTCGGTGACGGCCGGTGCCCAGTCGGTGGCGTGCCCACCGGCCAGGGCCAGGGCCGCCGCGTTCCAGGCCACCGTCCGGATCGCGGTGTCACCGGCGGCACCGGAGACGACCTCCAGGAACCGGGCCGCCGCACCGGCCGGATCGGCCCCCGGCCGCAGATCCCCGAGTCCACCCGCGACCGGCGCCGGGAACGGCGGCGCCGTACCGGAGTTCGGGTGGATCTCGTTGACCGCGAACGGCAGCAGCTCGTCGGCGCCGGCGTCGTTGCCGAACAGCCAGATCCGCCGGTCCCGCACGGTGGCGGCGAGGTCCCGGAGCAGGGGCAGCAGGGTCCGGTCGGAGACTCCGGTGACCTGGGCGGTGACCGGGAGATCAGCCAGGAACGGGCCGAGCGTGTTGAGGAAACGGCCGAACGGCCGCAACCCGGTGGGCAGGATGAGCCGGGCCAGCCGGGTCAGTTCGGCCGGGTAGACGAAGCCGCCGGCGAACGCCAGCCCGAACCGGTCGAGAGAGACCGAGAGCTGGTCGTACGACGCGGCCGGGCGGATGCCGAGGCGCTCCAGCAGATCGATCGATCCGAGCACTCCGGTGTAGGCCCGGGAACCGGACTTCACCACCGGCACCCCGGTGGCCGCCGCGGTGAAGGCGGCGGCGGTGGAGATGTTGAAGGTGCCCGGCCCGCCGCCGGTGCCCACCACGTTGACCGTGCCGGGACGCCGCTGCGGGGAGGTGGGACGCCGGTCGGCGAACGACTCCAGCAGCGCCGACAGCGAAGCCGGGCCGGGCAGCGCGCCGGCCAGCGAACCCAGCATGGCCAGCGCGTCGGCCCGGTCCAGGCGCCGCTCGTGCAGGGCGTCCCAGAGGGCGTGCCACGACGCGCGGTCCACCTCGGTACGCCGCTGCAGCAGCAGCTCGACGGTCGGGTGCACGGTGTCAGCGCCCCCCGGCCGCGGGAACCCCGGAACGGGCGATGAAGGCGTCGATGGCGTCGACCGACCGGAAGTTGTCCGGGTCGAGGGCGGTGTCGTCGACGACCAGTTCGAAGCGGTCCTCCACCCAGGCGATCAGCTTGAGCACGCCCAGGCTGTCGACGACGCCGCTCTCCATCAGGTCGAGGTCGTCGGTCAGCTGGTCGGCGGGCACGTCCGGGAGGAACTCCTCGATGACGAACTGCCGGATCGTTGCGATGTTGTTCATGACGTCCTTCCGGATATCGGTGCAGGGGTGAGCAGTTCCTCGGCGGCGGAGCGGTCCAGCTTTCCGGTCGAGGTCCGGGGCAGGGGTTCGTCGACGATCCGCAGCGTCGACGGGACGGCGGCCTTCGGCAGGTTCGCGGCACAGTGCCGGCGGACCACCAGGCTGTTGACGGTGCTGCCCGGCGCGCGGGTCACCACGGCGGCCAGTTGCCGGCCGGACACCGGATCGGTACGGGTCAGCACGGCCGCGTCCAGCACACCGACACATCCGCGCAGCACCGACTCGACCTCGGCGGTGTTGATCGCCGTACCGCGGATCTTGATCTGGAAGTCGGTCCGCCCGACCAGCGTGACCGTGCCGTCCGGCTGCCGCTGGACCAGGTCGCCACTGCGGAACCAGGACCGGGCGTCGGCTCCGAGCGGATGTCCGGTGAACCGGCCCACGTTCCGGGCCGCGTCCAGGTAACCGGCACTCTGGAACGGCGTGGTGACATACAGCTCGCCGGTTCCCGGCCCGTCGACCGGACGGCCGTCCTCGTCGAGGATCAGGATGTCCACCCCCGGCAGCGGCACGCCGAGCGGCACCGGCACGGTGTGACCGGGCGGCACCTCGGCGATCAGGCTGTCGTTGGTCTCGGTGCAGCCGTAGACGTTGTGCAGGCGCGCGCCCGGAAACAGTCCCGGCAGTGCGGCGAGTGTCCGCTCCCCGATCACGTCGCCGGTGAACAGCACGTGCCGGACGCGTGCGAACGCGCCCGCACCGGTGTCGAGCAGCAGGTCGTAGAGCATCGGCACGCCCTGGATCACGTCCACCGGATACCGCCGCAGCAACTCCCGCAGGTAGCCGCCGTGCGCCGCCCGTTCGGTGTCGGCCAGTACCACCCGGCCGCCGTGCGCCAGGGTGGTCCAGATGTCGAGCAGGCACAGGTCGAAGTTGAGCGGCGCGTAACTGAACACCGAACGCCCCGGCCCGATGCCGAAGGCCGCGCCGGCCCAGGCCGCGAACGCGTCGACGGACCGGTGCGGCAGCGGCACGATCTTCGGCAGGCCGGTCGACCCGGAGGTGGTCAGCATGAAGCCGGCCGAGTCCCGGTCGACGGCCGGCCAGGCATGCTCCGGTCCCCCGGCCGCCGGGCCCCGCAGGTCCGCCTCGCGCAGGATCGTCCGGCAGCCGGCCTGGGCGAACAGCGTGTCCAGGGTGTCCGCGGCGAGCGACGGGGACGGCAGCAGGAACCGCCGTCCGGTGAGCAGGCAGGCCAGGATCAGGGCCAGGCCACCGGGTGACTTCGGCGTCAGGATGCCGGCCGGTTCGCCCGGAGCGAGCCGGTCCAGCAGTGGCCGCTGTCCGTAGGCCAGGTCGGCGAGTTCCCGGTAGCCGATCTCGCGATCCGCCCAGACCAGTGCCGGTGCGTCCGGTGCCCGGCGGGCGTGCCCGAGGAACGCGGTGGCCACCGCCGGATGGTCAGGCATCGCCGTCACCCAGGGTGATCCAACCGCCCTTGAGGGCGATCCCCCGCGGTGTCGCGCAGGTGAACGCCACCACCGAGCCGCTCTCGTCCGGCCGGAACGAGACCTCGACCGGCTCGCCGGGCCGCACCGGGGAGGAGAACCGGCAGCCGAGGCCGCGGACCCGGGCCGGGTCGCCACCGGCGAACAGGTCGACGGCGAGTTCGGTGACCAGGGCCACCACACTCATCCCGTGCGCGATCACCGAGTCGAACCCGGCGGCGCGGGCCGCCTCGTCGTCCAGGTGGATCGGGTTGCGGTCGCCGGAGACCTCCGCGTATCCGGCGACGTCGGCCCGGCTCAGCGACACGGTCCGGGTCACCGGTTCGGCCCGGCCGGTGCCGGCCGGCGAGCCGGTGGAGGCCACGTTCCGGCCGGCTGGCGCGGCCAGCGGCGGCATCTCACCGAACGGTTCCGGCTCGGTGACGCCGGTCAGCAGGACCGTGGTGACCATGGC